>JAITHE010000127.1 GCA_031280125.1 Treponema sp. | reverse complement strand
TCCGGAAAGCAGTTCCAAAATATTGATAACCCGGATTGTAGGCTGATGCGCCATGCCCCATATTATAGAAGACAGGGCAAAAAAAAGCTATGCCCGCACTGTTTTGAAACAAAACCATCTGGAAAACCGGGCCCCGCGGCGGTCCCGGGGCCTCCTGTTAGAACCTCCAGGTCAGCACCGCCGCCGCCCGGTACCATTCCAGATGGAGCGGCCGGGAGGTATCGAGGGTCCGGTTCCGGTAGTACAGATCCTTCCAGCGGGTTTCCCGGTAATTCCTGCGGGTTCTTACCTGGAGGAGCAGTACCGCGCTTACCTGTTTTGTTATGGTAAAATTAAAAAGCCCGGACAATGTCCATTGCACCCTGTCGCCGCCCCAGACCGCCATGCCCGGCGTATCTCCCAGGTCCAGTTCCGCCTCGGCCAGCAGGCCCACGGTGTCAAGGGCCAAGGGCATCCTGTAGGCGGCCAAAAAGTTCCCGTAATAGAAAAAACCGTTGACGTTTTCGCCGTCGTCGTTTTCGTAGTACCACGATTCCCCGTTCCGCGCCGCGGTATAGCGGCGATGGCTGATTTCATGGTAGCTCCGCGCAACGATATGGTTCCATTCGCCGGATACCAGGGCCGCCAGATCAAACTGCAGCGCGCTGCCCGCCCACAGCTTGAGGATTGCACCGTCAAAGGCGGAACCGGAATATTCCGCGCCGCCCGCTGCACCGGACCGGTTCAGTCCTGCGCCGTGATTTTTTTTGCCGGCCAGTTCCAGGGCCCAGCCGGAACCGATCCTACCACCGGCGGCAAACTGAAGGAACGCGGCGGGCGTCCAGACCGCTTCGGCCCAGCCGTTTAGGGAAACCGGGGAAATATCCGCCGTGAACGCGGCCGCGATGGAGTTGTCCCGGGTCAGAGGGCTTTCTCCCTGCAAAAACGGAAACCTGTAACGCAGGGTAAAGGACAGTTTGGCCTCCGGCAGGGACGAAAGCTGAAGCGCAAGCTCCCGGGATTCTTCTGCCCCCGGCGCGTCCGGCGGCAACAGGGCAAGCAGGAACATGCACCATGCCGCCGGCAGGGCATGAAAACTCCCGGATTTTCTCCACAGACCGGCGCGTCCCACAACAAGCCCTCCATATTCCTTCAATGTAAGTTAAGCCTAAGCCACACTACCATGCCATGACATCCGTGCATACCCGGGCGCCCGCGGGTACTTTGGGGCGGGAAAGCTTTAGGGCAGGGAGCGCCGCCCCGTCCTGATCCCCATGTTGACCACCCTTGGAGCCCGCTGTATAGTAATTCAATGGGAGAAACATGGACCCTAAGCCGGCTTGCGGCAAGCCTCTCCTATGAAGAACGGCAGACGCTTCTTCACAAGCTGCAGACCCAGTCCAGCATCTCTTCGGGCCCCCTCTATATCCATATGGAGGAAGCCCAGGAGGATGTTAACATCCAGGAACAATACGCCCGGCTGCCCTGGTTTTACCGCCTGTGGTATCATTTTCTGGGATTGCTCAAGGGAGAACTCCCTTCGGCGCTTTACGAAGACCGCTGGTTTGCCGAGGCAGCCCACAGGATCGAAAAAACCGCCCCGGGAATCTTTGACTTTAAAAGGGGGCGGCTGCTTCCGGTTTTCTACGATCAGCTTGAAAAGCTTAAAGAAGGGGCCCGCTTCTTCCATGCCGCCCTGGATGCGGGGTTTAACCAGAACAAGACCGCCTTTTTCGGATTCCTCGGTTCCCTGGAAATGGAGGACATCCACATACGGATCCATGCGGAAACGGACCTTCCGGTTCTGGAAAGGGAGTGTCCCGATTTTTCCGAGGCGGAAGTCCATAAAAGGGCCTCCCAAATTATGGAGGAAATTCTGGAGGACATGACCGAAGAAGACCGGCATGCCATGTACGTTGATTCCCGGATCCTCTTCTGCCTCAAGGAGCTTGCCTCCTTTAGCTTTGACCGGATCCTGGTTGCTTTTGCGCTGGATCCGGCGGCGGGAGGTAAAAGCTGCCTGATCAAATTGATCAAGGAATCCCTGGTTTCCCTGAACAATGTGCTTTATTCGATCAAACTGGTTCCACCGGTGCCTCTGCTGCAATCCCTTTTTGTGTTTCTTCTCCACGAGACCAGAGGGCCCGCTGACTTTGATACGGAACTTCAGGCCATGGTATTTAAGGCGGGTCAGGCCCTGGATGCGATTCGGGAATTCAACAGAAAGGTGCCCCTTACCAGGATACTCCGCTGTTTCTTCAGAAACATGTCCTTCTGTCCCCGGGAAATTTCCGGTGGTGAAAACTGGCTTTCTGTATACCGGGAATACTGGAAACAGCAAATTACGGAAAACCTGGCGATCTACATTGAGCGCCGCAAAGAGCAGCATTTACGGGATTCTTTCCAGACCTTTTTGAAGGGAACGCCCTTTAGGCCCCTGGCCCATATAGCCACCGAGGATAATCCCGACGGCGTCCCTGTGGCGGGCGCCTATACCCTCTCGTTTCTGGGAACTTTTTACTCCGTGGTGTTCATACCGGACATGAATGAAATCCTCAAGGCCCTTCTTTTGGGGGGAGGTTTTACCAGTAAGGAAGACAGCGCCGAATTTACCGAAAGTTACAATGCCTTTTTTACCCTGGAAGACTGCATCCATAAATTTGAAAAGTCCATTTCGGTTAACGGAGACATTGGCAGGCGTTACAGTCAGATCAAACAGGGGATAGGGTTTCAGCCCATGATCAAACGGCGTAAGTGCGAGATCATTGCCAACGAGGCCGCCGCCGCGGCCCTGGGCATTGTAAAGGTGGTTTATAAGGCCGCCCAAAATATAGCCGAGTTCCTTGACAGGGTAACCGGCGCTGATTCCAGGAACAAGTACGAGATCCTTGCCAATCTGCCCAGGCTGGCAGTCAGGGATCCCTCTTTCATGAAAACCCTGGCCGGCATGGCCCAGAAGTTTCACCAGGTGGTCCATATCCTGGACGATATTGACGCCCTGGAAACGGGAAAATAGCCTTCGGAACGTATATGTCTTTTTCCTGCCCCTTTAGGCTGCGTTTTGACGGACATGCCGCCCGTTTTCCCTTTATCGTTGACCGGCGGCCCTTGACGGTTCTGGCAGACGGTTCCCCCGCCCCCTGGTGTGTTATGTCGGGGCGCGCCGCCGGAGACCAGCGTTTTTCCCCGGATCCGTCAAAGCCCCGGGAAACCGGCGGCGGACAGGGAACGATCCACGGCCCGGTCCGGGACGCCTTTTTTCATTCCCTGGGCACAGCGCCTGACCGGGTCTACAGCCTCTGCCAGGTACATTCCCGGGACGTTTTTACCCTGGGGGATCCCGGCGATCAAGGCGCGGCGCTTCTCCCTCCCGCTGCTTTTGTCCGGGAAGGGGACGGCATGGTCAGCTTTTCCCGCCTTCCCGTACTGGCGGTTACCACGGCCGATTGTCTCCCGGTGTTTTTGCTGGATATGCACAGGGGGTTTTTTGCCGCCCTCCACTCGGGCTGGAAGGGAACGGGCATAGTTCTGCGTGCCCTTACCCTTATGGGGGAGGCGGGGACGCGTCCGGAACATGTGGCGGCGGTCCTGGGCCCTTCCATCAGAAACTGCTGTTACCGGGTAGACGAAGAACGGGCCCTGGCGTTTGAAGCGGAATTCGGCGGCGGATCAAAGCTCATTCCCCCGGACGCGCCCTATCCCCTGGGCCCGGTGATCCGCCGGGATGCTTCCGGCGGGGTCTTTCTTGATTTACAGGCGGCCAACGTCCGGCTTTTGGCCGCCGCCGGAGTGAAACACATTGCCCATTGTGAAGACTGTACCTTTACCGATGAGCGGCTTGGCTCTTTCCGGCGGCAGGGCCCGGCGGCCTATACCCGTATGACGGCCCTGGCGGGTTTTTTTAGCCCGCCCATGCTTCAATGGTAACAAACGGGTTTAACAAACGGAACATTTCTATTTGAGGCATTTCGGCCTGTTTTACAGGGTGGGGATTGACAAAAATCCCATCTAGCCCCATACTGGCGTCATTCCGGTGCTTGTTGGCGATCAACCTTCTGTGCCGTAATAAGGGGTCTTACAGTGAATGCGCTAATTCCTTATAATACAAGGGATTGGGGGGGGGGGGGGGGGGGGGGGGGGGGGGGGGGGGGGGGGGGGGGGGGGGGGGGGGGGGGG
>JAITHE010000068.1 GCA_031280125.1 Treponema sp. | reverse complement strand
AGGGCAATCACCGACTGTTCCGAGGCGCAGATCATGCCGTTGTCAAAAGTTTTTGAGTGAATGATCGAATTGACCGCCAGCAAAATGTCGGCGCTGTCATCGATGATCGCCGGGACGTTTCCCGACCCTACGCCGATGGCGGGCTTGCCGCTGGAGTACGCCGCCTTCACCATCCCCGGCCCGCCGGTGGCAAGGATGATGTCCGCTTCCTTCATCACCGTGTTGGTTAGTTCCAGCCCCGGCTCATCGATCCAGCCGATGATCCCCTCCGGTGCCCCGGCGGCCACCGCCGCGTCAAGCACGATCTTTGCCGCCGCGTTGGTGCAGTTCTTCGCCCGGGGGTGGGGGGAAAAGATGATCCCGTTCCGGGTCTTGAGCGCAAGCAGCGCCTTGAAAATCGCCGTGGAGGTGGGGTGTGTGGTGGGAATCACCGCCGCCACAAGCCCGATGGGGCTGGCGAGTTTTTTCCAGCCGTAGGCCCGGTCTTCCTCGATGACCCCGCAGGTTTTGGCGTCCTTGTAGGCGTTGTAGATATACTCCGAGGCGTAAAGGTTTTTGATCACCTTGTCTTCCACGATGCCCATGCCGGTTTCCGCCACGGCCATTTTTGCCAGGGGAATCCGCTGTTTGGCCGCCGCCCGGGCCGCCGCGAAAAATATCCGGTCAACCTGGTCCTGGCTATACCCGGCATAGACCCGCTGGGCTTCGCGGATCCGCCCAATCGCCTTCCGTAAACCCTCGATGTCGTGTACCGGTTCGTACTCGTTCTTTTGTTCCATAAAACGCCTCCTTAATATGTTTAATCAGTTTTACAATACCGATAAAAATATATCGATAAAAATATATCAAATAAAAGCCCTTTTGTCAAGCGCCCTAATGGTAACTGACGCCCCGGAAGGCGTCGATATACGCCGCGGCGCAGTGGGCCGCCACGGCCCCCTCGCCGGCGGCTACCACCACCTGGCGGAAGGGGCCGGACCGGACGTCTCCGGCGGCGAAAAGGCCCGGCACGGAACTGGCCATGGTTTGGTCGGTGATCACGTACCCCGCTCCGTCCAGCTTGAGCCCCAAGTCCCTCACCGGCGATGTTTGGGGGGTGGACCCCACAAAGATAAACACCGCGTCCATCGCCTCTTCGTACCGTTCCGGCGGGCCGGCCTGACCCGAAGGACCGGGCCGGGGCCCCTCCAGCAGTACCCGGGCGGTTTTTGATTCCCCCCGGATTTCCCGGAGTTCCGTGTTAAAGCGCGTCTCGATCCGGGGGTTGGCCAGAACCCGTTCCGCCAGGGACTTTTGCGCCCGGAACATACCCTTGCGGTGAACCAAAAGCACCCGGCCGGTGAGGCGGCTCAAATACTGGGCCTCGTCGCAGGCCGAATCGCCGCCGCCCACCACAAGGATTCGCTTGTCCCTAAAAAAGGGCCCGTCGCAGGAGGCGCAGTAAGACACCCCCCGGCCGTAGAATTCCGCCTCCCCGGGAACCCCCAGCCGGCGCTGTTCCGTGCCGGTGGAGAGGATCAGCGCCGGGGAGCGGAGCCTCTTACCGCCGTCCAGAACGGCGGTAAAGGTTCCGTCCGCCCCACGGACAACGGCGGCGGTTCCTTCCATAATAAACCGGGCCCCAAAGGATTCCGCCTGTTTGTGAAGGTCCCCGGCAAAGTCAAAACCCGAGCGGGGGGGGGCATCGCCCCGGGCCGTGTTGCCCGGATAGTTTTCCAGGGTTTCGATGTTGAGGGCCTGGCCGCCGGGGGCCATCCGTTCCAGCACAACCGTCGTCAGGTTTGCCCGGGCGCCGTACTGGGCGGCGGAAAGCCCCGCGGGACCCGCGCCGATGATGAGCAGATCCGCATCGTATTGTGTGGCAGACATATTCCTATCATAGCCTATAAGGACGAAAGTGTTCTATACCGTAAAACACAATATGCGCCATTTGTCCCAGGGCTTGACGCGCCTCATACTATGGCCTATTATGAGGTAAAATCATTTAGGGATGCATACTGTGGCGGAAAGTGCGGGAAAACACTACATATATATTGTTCAGGCATCGCTGGAGCCTTCAAAATGCAAAATAGGCAAAACCAATGATTTGGAAAGAAGGCTCAAAGAATATAACAATATGACCGGTAAATCCAAAGACAACATATACCAGTATTTATTCACCTGCGAAGTAAAAGATATGGCAAAACTGGAAAGTGATATAAAACGGCAATTTGGCCATATGCGGGAAGAAGAAAACAGAGAAATATATTTCCACACATCTCATTGGTTCAGCGAGTATGTCAAGTTTATTACATCCCATAAGGAGTTTGCAAAAGAAATATTTATCAAAACTGATGATAAAAAGCAAATAATGAAAATTGTAAAAAAGACAACGCCGTCATTGGAAGAACGGGGCTTAACGAAAAAAGACGTAATGCAAAAAGCGCAGAAAGTAAAGAACGATGAATTTTATACCAGGTATGAAGATAGTGAGAAAGAACTATCAATGTATGATAAAAAGATATGGAAACATAAAACGGTATTCTGCAACTGCGACGACGCGGTTGATGACGATGAAAAAAATACGTCGCCGTTTTCATTATATTTTCTACGGAATTTTCAGGAACTTGAACTTAAAAAATTGATATGTACCCATTATGGCGGGCCGGTTGATTTATTTAA
>JAITHE010000033.1 GCA_031280125.1 Treponema sp. | reverse complement strand
GGCTTGATGGCAAAAACGCCCCTTTGGGGATCAAAGGCCGACACGTTTCCCCAGGTATAGATCGCCAGGTTCCGTTTGGGGATCTCCATGTTCGCTTCCCAGGCTTCTTCCCGGAGCGTCTTGTACTCGTCCATCGTGTTCTTCCTTAAATTCGAGCCTGTTGCAAAAGTCGGTTACTTTTGCCAGGCTTCTTCCCGGAGCGTTTTGTATTCGTCCATCGTGTTCTTCCTTAAATTCGAGTCTGTTGCAAAACTGGAGTTTTGCAACAGACTCATTCATATCGATAATAGCAATAGCCCAGGGGCTGTCCCGGTTAAACCGGGTATGAACCAGGGGGAATTTCTCAACGAGAGGACTTCCCCCTGGTCTTTCTGTTATACGTTCATCGCGGTTTCATAGGCTTTCCAGATAGCGGTCATGAGGTTGCCGGGCTTCTCGGCGTCTCCCAGTAAATAGACATGTTCTCCTTTGACCTTTTCGTAGAGCTCCTGGTCGCTGGTGTACCCCACGGACACCACCACCCGATCCGCGGGTACCTCGATAATCTTCACCCCCAGGCCGGTGAGAGATACATGGGCGGCTCTGCCGTTGGCGTTGGGGATGTTCCGGGTCTTCTGGGTCACCGCCGCCACGCCTTCAGAGTATTTGGTTACCACGGCGCCGGTGAGGATCGTTACCTTGTGGTATTCCAGGAGTTCCACCAGCATATTGTAGTTGGAAGCGTTTAAGCCTTCCACGTTGAGGATGGTGGGTTCCGCCTCAACCAGAGTAATTCCGCAGCCTTTGAGGGCCAGGGCATAGGCCAATTCACAGCCCGTAAGGCCGGCCCCCACAATGAGAACCTTCTTGTCCCGGATATTGTCCTTGAGCAGGGTCTCCACCGCGTAGGTAACGTCGGGGCTGTCAAAGCCCGGAATATCCAGCTTTTTCTCCTTGGCACCGGCGGCGACAAAAATCTCGTCATAGTCCTTGGCCTGGGCGGGTGTGAATTCCGTATTCAGCCGGACCGTAACGGCCAGGTCCTGGATCTGCTTTTTGTACCAGGTCAAAAGCCGTTTGTCGTGATCCTTGAAGTCAAAGGCCGAGGCGGCGTTAAAGAGGCCCCCCAGTTCCCCGCCTTTCTCGTAGAGGTCCACCTGGTGTCCCCGGAGGGCGCATACCCGGGCGGCTTCCATGCCGGCGATTCCTCCTCCCGCGACGGCGATCTTCTTTTTCGCCCCCGCTGGTTTTAAGGCGTATGCGGCTTCACGCCCCACAGCGGGATTAAGGGCGCAGCAAATATCCTTGAAGGGCGGCTGAAATATCCGGCTCAAACAGCCCAGATGGCAGCTTATACAGGGCCTGATGTCTTTTTCCTTGCCCTCCCGGACTTTGACGGGAAGATAGGGATCCGCCAGCAGCGGACGGCCCATACCCATCATATCGATCTTTCCTTCCCCTATGGCCGATTCGGCCAGGGCGGGATTGTCAAACCTGCCCGCGCAGATAACCGGAACGTTCACCGCCTTTTTGATCTCCTCCACGTCGGCCAGGTTGCAGGCCAAAGGCATATATACCGGCGGATGCGCCCAGTACCAGGAATCGTAGGTGCCGTTATCACAGTTCAGCATATCAAAACCGGCGTCCACCAGCATCCTGGCCGCCTTCCGGCTCTCCTCCAGGCCCCTGCCGAATTCAGTAAACTCCTCCCCGGGCAAAGCGCCCCGGTTAAATCCCTTCACATAGCTGCGCACGCTGTACCGGACGGACACAGGATAATCGGCGCCGCATTTTTCCTTAATGGCCTTGACGATTTCCATAGGGAAACGCAGACGGTTTTCCAGGCTTCCGCCGTACTCATCGGTCCTCCGGTTAAAATTGGCAATCGTAAACTGGTCCAGCAAATAGCCCTCATGGACGGCGTGTATTTCCACTCCGTCTATCCCCGCGGCCTTGGCCACAGCGGCGCCGGCAGCGAAGTTTTTTACATACTGGTGTATTTCATCCACCGTCATCTCCCGGCTGTTCTTCGTGGGGTCCCAAACCATAGGCAGAACGCTGGGCGCGGGGTCTCCGGGATGTACGCTGGACCTGCCGGCGATAGCGGACATCTGGATAAAAACCCTGGCCCCCTGTTCGTGAATCCCCTTTACCAGGTACTTTTGGCTCTCGATGTACGTTTCCGGGGACTTGAGGATATGGGGGAACCCGAGCCAGTCCACCATGGGAACAAGCCCTGTGATAATAAGCCCCGCCCCGCCTTTGGCCCGTTCAATGTAATAATCCGCCCCGTCCTGGGTGTAACTTCCGTCGGGATTCATCATCCGTTTGGAGAATACCCCCATAGGCATCATGGCGATACGGTTTTTTATTTCCACCGTGTTAATCTTGATAGGTGAAAATAAATTCGGATAAGGATTTGTCATAATAGCGCCTCTCTCTCAAAAAAATCCACCAAAAGCCGGATCCTTTTTTGGGCGCATTCTTTCACCCGCCTTTGCGGGTGAAAGAAACCGGGCTTTCCACTTTATCTGTTTATGCCGCCCAAAACAGAGAACCAAATTCCCGGAGGCGGAACATAAAGTTCCTGACGTATTGTATTATACCATTTTCCAAACCGCAAGAAAAATCTTTGTCAGCAGAGGCTGTAGTCGTCCCCCAGTCCCCTGCCGTCCCGCCTAGATTCGGGACCAGTAGGCTTCGTTCCGGCGGAGTTCGTCCCGGAAAGCGCCGCTCCTCGTGTCCCTGTCGATTAACGCACACTCCACGCCCATGATCTCCGCCCAGTCCTGGAAGTATTCCTCCGTAAGGGCCGAGGCGTACACCGAATGGTGGGTTCCCCCGGCGAGGATCCAGGCTTCCCCCGCCCCCGCCAAAGAAGGTTCGGGCCGCCAGAGGGCCCTGGCCACGGGAAGCCGGGGCATGGGATTTTCCACGACCACGGCTTCCACCTTGTTGAGGATCATCCTGAACCGGTCCCCCAGGTCAACCAGGGTAGCCAGCACCGCCTGACCCGGGGCGGCGTCAAACACAAGCCGGGCGGGGGCGGCCTTGCCGCCTATGCCCAGGGGATGAACCTCAATCCGGGGTTTGCCGGCGGCGATGCTGGGGCACACTTCCAGCAT
>JAITHE010000152.1 GCA_031280125.1 Treponema sp. | reverse complement strand
GGGCGTCTGAGGCGTTGGAAACAAGCTCCCGCAGAAAAATCTCCCGGTTGGAATACAGAGAGTGGATGATAAGGTGCAGCAACCGGCTTACTTCGGTTTGAAACTGGTGTTGTGCCATGGGTGGCTCCTTACAAAATCATTATAGGTATAACCCGATAATACCAAAACCAGGGGGAATGTGTCAAATAGAGACGGAAGACTGCCCCGCCGTGCAGCAGGGCTGCGGATGTTGGTGCTGGCGAAACGCCGCCGGATGTATGCCGATGCCGCCTGTGGGGAACTGGCGAAGAAGTTTCATCGCTACAAATCAGCGGGATGGGAGTCTTTGTTACAGGCCTCTTGACATAAAACAGAGGAGTTTTGCCATAGGCAAAACTCCAACCAGGTATTGCGGGAGTTTGACGGCTTCCACATTAGTCGCGGTATACATACAACGATCCTATGCCCTATGCCGCCAAATTCCCAGCCAAAAGGCTTATCCAGTCCCTGCCCATGGTAATCAGTCCGTCCCGGCTTGCCCATAGCGGCCATGGTGGACTTTGGCCGGATCAAAGCGGTCCTTGGGGCGGGGAGTCTTGACGGGATACCCCAGGGCGATAAGGGCAAAGGGTACGATGTGGGGCGGGAGCCCAAAGGCGTCCATGAAGGATCGTACCCGGCCCTTATCGGGGTACCAGCCGAGCCATACCCCGCCCAGGCCCTCGCAGGTAATCTGGAGGAGGGCGTTTTCCACCGCCGCAGAAAGATCCTGGATCCAGTAAATGTCTTCCCCGGCGGCGGCGTTTTCCGCCGTCAAGCCTGCGGCGGCATTTTCCCCGTAGTCCGGATCGCCCTTTTTCAGATCCGCGCAGGCCGCCAGCACCACCGGGGCAGAAGCGCACATCTTGGCCCAGGGGCTCATGGCCGCCACTGCTTCCCGGTCTACCCGGTCCGTTATCATAACCCATTCCCAGGGCCGCCGGTTGTGGGCCGAAGGGGCTTCAAAGGCGGCCCGGAGGATCCGGTCTAGTTTTTCCTTCTCCACAGGTTTATCTAGAAAATCCCGCACCGACCGGCGTTCAAAGATTGCATTCATGCTCTGCCTCCATTCCAAAGGTTTTACCCCTGCATTCCCCGGAGGGCTTAATCACCCTGGCCACGGCCCCGCCCCGGCTTCCGCCCAGGACGGTCTTCGGCGCTTAAACATACCGGCATAGAGGGCCGCCCTACAGATCCAGGGCCAAACGGTAGCCGGAACGGACCGCCTCCAGCACCCTGCCGGGGCTGAAACTGTCGCCGATATTGTAGAGTTCCGGCGCGGCAAGGGCCTCCAGGGCTTCCCGGTAGAGGGCGTTATCCGGCGTCCCCCCGGCGGCGATAACCACGAGATCCGCCGGAATGGTTTGGGGGGACTCTTCCAGCTTAAGCCGGACCGCCAGGGGGTTTACGACATTTTCCGGCAGTATGGGGTGCCATGTTACGCCGGGATCCGGCACGGTTTTGGAAATGTTCCGCACCACCTCCACTCCCTTTTTGGTAACCCTGGTAAGGCGGGTACAGTTGAGGAAGCTGACCCCGCCCTTTTTAAGGTAATGGATCAGATGGCCCCGGTTGGCGGTACAGGCGTGGTTCATCATGTACTTGTCCATCTCCACCACGGTAACGGCGCAGTTTTTTTCGTACCGGAGCCAGTAGGCGGTTTCGCAGCCCACCGTACCCCCGCCGATAACCGCCACGGTTTTTGCCTCCTCCAGAAGTTTCGGATTTGCCAAAAGGTCCACCGCCCGGAGGGCGTCGCCAATTCCCGGTACGGAGGGCTCTGTATCCCGGGATCCCTGGGCAAAAACGATCACGCCGGCCTTGAGTTTTTTCAGCCCCTTCAGGTCAAGTTCCGTTTTCGGCTTGTAAGCCAGCTTGCTTTCCGTCACGGCCCGTTTCAGCAGGCCCTCGAGGTATATGCGGTAGTTTTCCGCTTCATACTTAATCTTCGCCACCCCCCCGGGAAGGAGCTTTCCGCCGGGGCTGGTTCCTTTTTCAAAGAGGGTAACCTGGTGTCCCCGCTTGGCGGCGGTAACCGCACAGATAATGCCCGCGGGGCCCGCACCCACCACGGCGACCTTTTTCTTCCGGGCGGCCTGGGCGGGCAGAGCGGAGAAGACATGTTCAAAGGAACTGCGGGGATTCACAGCGCACTGGGGATGCCCCCCTTCAATAAATTCATTGAGGCATCCTTCCTGGCAGCCAATGCAGGGACAGATTTCGTCTACCCTGCCCGCATAGGCCTTATTGGGCCACTGGGGATCCGCCAGGAGGGGCCGGCCCAGCATAATCGCATCCGCCTTGCCTTCCCGCAGGGCCCCTTCGGCCAGATCGGGGTAGCCCAGCTTGCCCACCGCCGCCACCGGAACGGGAAACCCCCGGTTGGAGAGGATGTTCCGTTCCTCAAAATAGTTTTTGACCAGGGCACTTACTTCAAGAAAACACCCGGGGGGCATGGATGCGGGCGGGTGGGGGAGCCACCAGTTGTCGTAACAGCCCAGGTCCACGTCGAAAATGTCCACCCCTGCCCGTACCAGGTTATGCATGTATTCCAGGGTTTGTGTAACCGTCCGGCCGTGGACAAATTTTTTGAGGGATCCTGTGGTCTTCATCCCTTCGCCGTAGGTTTCGTTAAGAGCCAGGGAAAGATCGATGCGGTACATGACAGGAAAATCCGGACTGGTCCGTTTCCTGATTTCCCGGACGCAGTCAATGCCAAAGGCTTCCTTATGGGCATAGCGGCCCAGGATGCGGCGGTTAAAGGCGCCGTTGGTCATCTGTTCCAGGAGATAACCTTCGTGACCGTGGAGGTAAACCCCGTCGATCCCCGCCGTTTTGGCGTCCGCCGCGGCCTGGCCCATGCTGCGGATAATCTTTCGCAGGCTGCCGCCGCTTAGAGGAGCGCAGGGAATCTGGGGGATGTAGAAACTGGGGTTCCAGGACGCCGAATTGGGCAGCCTGTGCTTAGTCAGGAGGCACTGGGGATTCCCCACCCTGCCCAGGCCGGGGGTAAGCTGGATAAAGATCCGGGAACCAAAGGCATGGATCCCCTGGGCCAGGTCCCGCCAGCCGGCAAATACAGAACGGGACCGGTCTATCCGGGGAAAGTAGGAAAGTTCCCCCGGCTCGGTGATGGAATTATCGATGCCGTGGCTCACCGGTACAAGCCCGGTGGTGATAAGGGCCGCCCCGCCCCGGGCCCGCTCGTAAAAATACTGGAGCATCTTTTCGCTGGGCCGGCCCGTTTCATCCCCCATGGAGATATTTCCTATGGGAGCCATGATGATACGGTTCTTAAGAGTCAGCCCGTTTATCTGGATGGGGGAAAAAAGTTTTGTATAGGGATGGAGCTTCTTGGTCATCCGGGCGTTTTTCAAAAGCCGGGTAAAGCTCCCCTCCCCGTCTTTCTCCAAAAACCAGTCTCCGTAGCGATCCACCCACTTTTGTACCACCGGATCTGTTTTTACCATACCGTCCTCCAAAAAAGCGCATACCCTATCAAAACAACCGGACCCGTCCACCCGCGGCGGAGCGGCCGGTTTTCAACAGGGTTTATCCGGAACCTCGCCGAAAACCTTGCTGCAGGCACAGTTTCCGCTTTACCCATACACAGCCTTCCGGGAACCCTATCCCCGGAGGCTTCCGGACAGGTCCAGTATAGAGGGATCCGGGGGGGAACACAAGGGCGGCGGCACTCCTCGCTGCCGCCCCGCCGTTCTTTGGAAACTAGCGCCAGGACCGTACTGAACGGAGGTAACGGATCGCCCGCAGCCCGTCCAGGGCGGAAGAGAGGGGAAGGCGGGTCCTGTCCAGGGCGCAGGCCAGGGCATCCGCGGCCATGGAGGTAAAATAGCCGGTGGGACCGGTGAAGCCCTCTTCGGTTTTTTCCAGGGACCGGAATCCCTCCGCATAGGGGCTTTCCCGGCTTTTCCAGACTTCAAAGATCCCGTTCCCTATTCTCAGCCTGCCTCCGGAGCAGGAACATTCTATCTCAAAAACCAGGTGATCCCGCCCGGCCCCCAGCTCCATGACAAAGGGCAGGGGCCCGGGTACGGCGGGAACCCGGGGATTTTCCAGGATACCCTCCAGGTATACCGTTCCGCTCCGCCCGCCAAGATCCGCCCCGCTCCCCCGGATAGTCCGGCGGTGTTTCAGCGCCGCCCCGGTCAGGAACATAGCGGCGTCCGCCAGGTGGGTGCCGTCGTGCCAAAGCACGTCCACAAGCCGCCGGGTTTTCCCCATATAAAGAATCCCCCGGACACCGGCCAGAAGGCCCAGTCCGCCCTCCGCGAGGATCCCCCGGGCCCTATGGTAGTCCGCGGCATAACGGCGCTCGTGGTTGACCAGGATCGTCATGTTCCCCGATCCATGGAGGGCCGCTATTTTTTTTGCCGCCCCCAAGGTATCCGCCAGGGGCTTTTCGCATACCGCTACAGAAAGTCCGTAACGGGCCGCCATGGAACAGTATCGCCAGTGGGAATCGGGGTGGGTTGCGATATGGAGGATCCGGGGCCGCTCCTCCCGTAACATGGTTTCCACATCCCCGTATACCGGAACCCCCCACCTGGCCGCAAAGAGCCGCCGCCGTTCTTCATCGGTATCCGCTCCGGCGGCCAGGATAAGCCCGGAAACCGCCGCGACGGCCCCCGCATGGGTACAGGGTTTTTCCCGGCGGCCGTCATCTTCCAGCAGGCTTGCGATACGGCCCAGCCCAACTATGGCGGCTTTAACGGCCATTATTCATTGATGATAAGCTGATCCTTTTCTTCCCCCGCGGGGAAAAGGTAGAGATCCGGCAGCTTGAAAATATTGGACAGGGAGATGGCGGAACTATCCAGTTCGCTCATCAGGGGAATAGTAAAAACGTGGGTCCTTTCCGCAAAGTCCGGGGCGGCGATCCTAACGGTATATTCAAACACCGCCCGGACCTCCGGTTTTTCCACCGGCACCGGTTTGGGCCAGAAGGTAAAGGTCCCGTAGGTATTGGCGATCAGGGCAAAGGGGTTCTGCCAGTTGTTGTCCTTCATGGCGGTAAGACTGCCGTTTTGCAGCAATTCCACCATAATATCCGCCATGGGAGAAAAATTAAGGCCGTTAAAAACCCGCCCCATGATGGTGGGGACATTGAAAACCGGAGTACCCGGGGGAAGCACCGCCGCCTCCGGGCCGCCGTGGGTAAAATAGGGCCTTTTGTTGTGGTTAACCCGCCTAATCCCTTCGTACACCAGGGCGGTAAGATCAACCCGGCCCTGCTGATCCGTTGTTTGACCCGCCCTAACCATTCCCCGGTGGGAAACCACATAATGAGGCTGGGCGCGGTTTAGAACATAGCAGACCGCATCCTGCCTGCACTGGGCGCAGGTACAGAGGCCGCTCGGCTCTTTTTCGGCTTCCAGGGAATCACAGATGGCGTTTACTTCCGCTATAACCAGATCTTCCGTGGTATTGTGAATATCCATGTTTGCTCCACCTATAACTGTACCCACTTTTCATAATTTTGCAATATATCCGGGGGGATTTTTACCGGAATTGGGGTAAAAATTCGTACAATCCGCAGGGATCCCACCAGGGCGTCCAGGGCGCCCTTCCTGAAGGCGCTGGAACTGCCGGTAAAGGGCTGTTTTTCATCCCGGACGTACAGATCCGTCTCAAAGGAAACCGGTTCGGGGATGTCGATGATCACCGGCTGATCCGGGGGGATAGATACCCCGGCCCGGCGGATTTCCTCCCCCAGGGCCTCTTCATGGAGGAAGCGCCTGTGTACATCCAGCAGAGGACCGTGTTTATCCCCGTCAAAGGGAAAGGCCCCCGCTTCGCGGTACAACTCCCCCGCCCGGACCCGGGCCGCCGGAGAACAGGAGGAGGGATCCATCCCCGCCATCAGGGAAAAAAGCCCCTGGTCGTCCAGGCCGTAGAGATCCTCCCCCCGGATCCGTCCCCGCTCAAGACCCGCCAGGAGCGCCTGTTTGATCATCGCCGTGGCGGAACGGACCTGGCGGTGCCAGTACACGGTCCTGTACATCAGGTACTTGGAAAACAGCACCGATTCCACGCTGGGGATACCCCGGGAATCAATTTCCAGCCCCCGTTCCCGGTGGGGAAACAGCCGGGAATAGATAAAATCCACGTCCTGGGCTCCGTAGGGAACCCCGCAGTACCGGGCGTCCCGGTTAAGGTAATCCAGCTTATCCGGGTCCAGCACCCCCGAAAGCAGGCGGCGGTAAAACCGCAGTTCCCCGTCTCCCCCGTCATCCATGGTTTTATCCACCATGGCCGCGGTCAGCGCCGGATCCGCCCCGGCCCGGCCCGTGAGGCTTTTCAGGGGTTCCTCCAGGATCATTCTGCCGCTGAGGGTTTCATGATCCTCCAAGGCCAGGTCTTTCAGGGAATGGGCGTAGGGAAAATGCCCCAGGTCGTGAAGCAGGGCCGCGCAGAGAAAGGACCGGGCCCCCCGGGGAGTAAGCCAGGAAGCCCCCTTTTCGCACAGGCCAATCAGAAGCCGCCGGGAAAGGTGGTATACCCCAATGGAGTGGGCTGCCCTGGTATGGGTAGCCCCGGGGTAAACCCGGCAGGCAGGACCGAGCTGGAGGATCCGGTGGAGCCGTACAAAGGGAACACACTCCGTGAGGGCCGCCAGGGCCGGAGTAAGGTATACGTGCCCCCACAGGGCGTCCCGGACCGGTTCGTTAAAACCCTGCCGCAGAGCCGAAAGAACCTGGCCTTCCATGGTAGACCCCCAGTATAGAAAACTCCCCCCGCCCTGGCAAGGGACCGGCGGGGTGTCCGCGGCCCGGCGAAGATCCCCCGCCCCGGCGCGCCCTCCGGCGGTTGACACGCCCCCTCCCCCCGGCCCATAGTAGCCCCCAGGACAGCCCGCAGAAGCAGCCCCCGGCGGCGCGCCCCCGGGGTACGATGAGGAGGTCTGTACCATGGATGCGTCCGTGCCCTGGAACAGGATGCAGGCTCCCCACCCCCGGTCAAAACGAGGCGGCGCTCCGCGGGAAGCATCCGGCCCCCGGTCAAAACGAGGCGGCGCCCCGCAGGGAACACCCTGTTCCTGATCAGAAACGGAACCTTTCTGATCAGGAACACCCCGGTCTTCCCGGAAAACCCCCGGTTTCCCGCCGGAAACGGCGTATTCCCCGGAGGAAACAGGCTGTTCCAGGGTACAAACAGCGTATTCCGGATCACCATGCATGGATGTCCGGTTAGAAACCTTCGGCTTCCGGTTAGAAACCTCCGGCTTCCCGCGGATACGGCCCTGTTCTTGACCAGAAACAGGTTGTTCTTGATCAAAAACGGACCGGTTCTGATCAAGAACACTTCATTCTTGACCAGAAACAACCTGTTCTTGATCAAAAATACCGTGTTTTTGGTCAAAAACGGATCGTTCCTGGTCAAGAACACTTCATTCTTGATCAAAAACAGCGTATTCTTGATCAGAAACAAGATGTTCTTGACCGGATGTGTGTTTCATGCCATACTGAAGAGGGGGGATAGAAGGTCCCCCGGATTGTACCCCGCCGTTTGCTACGGGAAGCCTTCCCGGTTTATCCTACAAAAGGGAAGGGATGTGGTATGTGGAGGACCTGCGGTGTCTAGGCGAAGAGCCGTTGCCATCGGCGTGGCGCTTGTAACCGGCCTGGGGCTGTTTGCCCAGATGGACGGAGGCCAAACCATGCTGCCCCGGGAACTAACCCGGCCCCGGCACGGTGAAGACCCCCGGTTTCCCCGGGATTTTGTTATCGGAGAGATGGGCCGGGGGGACGCCTCTGAGGAATCCTACCGGATTGCCCGGCGGATTGTTGCCGGCGTGGTGGAGGGCAGGGCCGCCCCGGAGGATATTCTGTTCCCCCCCCTCAAACGTTCCCGGGTTACGGAAACCCTCTCCGCCCTAGGGGTTAGAACCTGGCGTATCGGGGGCGGCAGGGTGGAAAACGGCGGCGGCGTTTCCTTCCTGGTCCGTTTCCTTGGCAGGGAACGGAGCGTTACCGGCGAAATCTACCTGCGCCGGGAATCCCCTCCCCCCCCTCCTCCTCCGGCTGAAGACAAGTCCGCAGACAATTCCGGGGAAAACGGGGCGGCCCGGGATCCCGCCGGGGCAAGCGCTCCGGAGGAAGAGGCCGCCGGGGAAAACGGCGGCTCCGCAGCGCAGGGGGAAGAACCGGCGGCACAGGAGACTGAACCGGCCCCGGCCCCGCCCGCCGCCGCCGGGGCCGAATCCCTCCGGTGGCAGGTGGACGACATCCTGCTGGAGCCCTCCCGCAGCCTGGCCGAAGGGCAGTACGGCCCCTCCGGCGCGGATATGACGCCCTATGAACGGTTCTTTTAGGAGGTACTATGGCGACGCCGATCAAGCGGATTGAAAAGGATTTCCTGCTCAAGGTCCTCTACGATGAACGGATCCCCCTGCTGTACCTGAACGACAGGACCGAATATATTCTGCACCTGGCCCGGCCTCCTGCGGCGGAGATAATCCTTAAACCCGACAGGGCCATTGAAGGGCTTAAGCCGCAGAAGAAACTTGACCTTGCCTTTGACTACCGGGGGAAGGTACTTAGTTTTTCCGTGGAGGTAAAAACCGTTACGCCGGATCACTTTACCGCCCCCGCGCCGGAATTTTTTTACAAAAACCTGGACCGTTCCTATTCCCGGGTGGGGATCCCGGCGGATTTGAAGGTTCTCTTTACCTTCCAGGAAGACCGGTTTTCCCTGCACTATCCCAAGGCTAAGGAATTTGAAACCGGCGATATGGAAGAATGGATGGAAAATACCGATCCCAGAAGCGTCCAGGGCCTGATTACCCAGATGGCGTCGGGGATCCGCGGCTATGCGTCGGGGTACAAGATAATATTCTTCAAAGAGGTCAAGCCCCACAGTACCGAAGAAAGGGTGGTGGCGGAAACGGGCAAGGCCCTCTTCCTTTCCTCCACCCGGGGGGAGTTTCCCCAGTCGGATCCCGCCCCCAAAAAACGGATTATCACCGAAAAGATGTTCCGCCGCTACCTGGAGAGTACCGGGGTGGATCTTCAGTACATGGACGACGCGGTCCACCGCTTTATCAAGCAAAAATGTGACACGGGGATCTTTTCCGACGCGTGGGTTCCCATTCTGTTCCAGGAATATGTGATCGGTTATATCCATGTCTGGATCGACCAGGAAGGGCTTCCCCCCTTTGACGATACTGTCCTGGACACCCTCTGCCAGTTTGCCAAGATCCTGGCCCATTCCCTGAAGATCAGCGGCCAGTTTGAACAGGGACGGATAAAAAACGCGGCCCTGGAGGGGCGGATCATGGATATAAGCGCCTCGGGGCTGCTGTTTGCCTCCCCCCATTCGGGGCTTTCCTCGGCCCTGATTCCCAACAGTGAACTGGCGGTACGGCTGGTGATGCCGAAACGGGGTATCCGGGCCATTGCCAGGATAGTACGGGTGTACAAGGACCGTACCATGGGGTACTTTGGCTGCCGTTTTCTGGACATGGCGCCGGAGGACATGCGGTTTCTCTTTGAATTCCTCTACGGCAAGCCCTTTACCGATTCGGATGCAAAATTAATCGCCGGGCAGGTGTAATTTTTTGTACCGGTTTCGCCTGCGCCCCGCCGGGGCCGCGGGAACCCCTAGGACTCCGGCGGCGGAGCGGATGCCAGGTAGTCTATATACTGTTTTAACAGTTCGTACCCGGGCGCCCCCGGGGGCAGAACGATGACAAACCCCGATTCGGAGGTCTGCCTGCTGGTTCGTATCCAGCGGGATTCCAGTTCCACGCTGAATTTTCCGATCCCCGAGTCTTCATCGGGGGTAATTTCGGCAACATAGCGGGAACGGGGGATGATTTCCATGAACTTGCTGCTTTCGATACAGAGGCCGCTGGCGCTTAAATTCTTTACCACCGCATCGGTGTTCCGGACTTCGGCGATATACACTTCTCCCTTGGCGGGGTACCGGGTTTCTTTTCTCAGTGCCATCTCTATTCACTATACCCTTTCCTGCGGGCATGTGCAAGCACAGAATCCGGGCCAGGGGGACGATCTTGTTTACAGAGGAAAGGGCAGGACCCCGTCTATGGACGAGGTGTCCGTGAGGACCATGATAAGCCGGTCCACCCCCAGGGCCGTTCCGGAACACCGGGGAAAGGGGGCTTCGCCGGCCCGGGGCAGGAAGATCTTCCAGTATTCGCCGTCAATCCGGTGCCTGACCAGGGCGTTTTGTTCCTTTGTCCTGCCTTCGGTTTCAAAGTACCGGCGGATTTCACCGGGATCCGTCTCTTCCGAATAGCAGTTTGCCAGCTCCACACCCCGGACATAGAGTTCCCACCGTTCCTTAACCATGCCCGGCCCATTTTTGGCCAGACAGGGTACAAAGGCGGGGTAATCCATCAGCGCCACCGGCCGGTCCCGGGGCAGGGAGGGTTCTACGGCATGGATAAAGATAAGGTCGTAGAGGGCCGCGGTGTCCAGGTCCGGCGGAGGGTCCAGTCCCAGCCGCCGGGCCTCCGCCGCCATGGCGGGGGGGCCTTCGGCGGCTTTTGCGGCCAGGGAAAATCCCGCCCAGCGTTCAAAGGCCCCTTCTATGGTAATCCGCGTAAAGGGCGGCCGCAGCGCCGCGGGGATTTTCCCCGGGAACGCCCCCCCCGGCAGGGTTTTCAGCAGGTGGGAAAACAGATCCTCCGTCAGGCGCAGGGAGTCCAGGTAATCCGCATCCATGGCGTAGTATTCCAGCATGGTAAATTCAGGGCTGTGCCGGCGTCCCCGGGATTCGGTGTTGCGAAAACACCTGCAGATCTGGTACATGTTGACCCGGTGCCGGGCGATCAGCTTTTTCATCCAGATTTCCGGGGAAGGTACGAGCCACAGTTTTTCCTCCCCCCGCCGGCTTCCCCGGGGGGGAATCCAGGGGCTTTCAAACACTTCCAGACTGGTTTCGGGGATCAGATCCGGAGCCAGCAGGGGCGTATCCGTTTCCAGATAGTTCCGGCGGTCAAAAAAGTTCCGCAGTTCCCGGATGATCCGGGCCCGCTCCCTTAGCAGTTCCAGATCCACCGGCGATCCCCCCGGTTACAGCGCAAGGACCGCCTCCTTCCACTGGCGGCCCCGGTCAAATTCATTCTGGAACATCCCAAAGCTGGCGCAGCCAGGGGACAAAACCACGACGGCCCCCGCCGTTCCCGGGGTTTGCTCCGCCCCTGCCCGGCGGGCCAGTTCCAGGGCTGTCCGGGCGGCCTCTCCGGCGCTGCCGCAGGGGCCCCGCCAGGGAAGGCGCTCCCTTTCCAGCAAGGGGATGAGCTTTTCACTGCCCGTTCCCGCCAGGAGCACTATCCCCCCGGCCCGGCGGGCGGCCCGGGCTAAAGGACGGAAGTCGAGGTCCTTGTCGGCTCCCCCGGCGACCAGGATCAGCGGCTTCGGGGAACCGCCGGGGGTATCCCCGGTAAAGGCTTCCACCGCGGCGGCGGCGGCTTCGGGGATGGTTGCCGCCGTATCGTTGTAAAAGCGGATTCCCTCCTTTTCGTGGAACAATTCCAGCCGGTGTTCGATACCCGGGAAACTTCCCATACTTTCCAGGACCAGCGGGGCCGGCACCCCCAGGTCCAGGAGGACCAGGGCCGCCGCCACCAGGTTTTTCTTTTGATGACGGCCCGGTACCAGCGGGACCGGCGGGACTACCTCCAGAACCCTGCCGGTTCCCTCCGCCGCCCCGGCAAACCGGACCAGCCCCGCCCCGGAGACAGGATCGATCCAGCCCCCGGCAGTCCCGCCGGGCAGGGGCCGGTCCGAGTAGGGCAGCGGACGGCCGGGGGTTTCCGCAAGAAAGCTTTGGCCCCAGGGATCGTCCAAGCAGGCTGCGGTGGCATCCCGCCGGTCCTGATCCCGGTAGATCAGCCGCTTGTCGTTTACATAGGCATCCATGGTTCCGTAACGGTCCAGGTGATCCGCCATGACGGCGGTGATGGCTGCCGCCCTGGGTTTCAAAAGTCCCCGGCCCTTAAGGTCTCCGAGCTGCCAACTGGAAAGCTCCAGCACCACGTCATCCTCATTCCGGAGTTCATCCAGAAAGGACAGGGGAGAAACGGTGATGTTCCCCCCCAAAAAGGCCCTGCCTGCCGGAAGCCCTGTCCTTTCCCGGGCCCGTTTCAACCCCCAGTGGATAGCGCTGGATACGCTGGATTTGCCCTTGGATCCGGTAACCGCGGTCAGCCGGGCGGGGGAAGCGCCCAAAAAAAGGGAAATATCCGTTTCAATACGTCCGGCGGCGGCCAGATAGGGCGAACCGGGCTTAACCGCGGGATTCTTTATCACCATGGCGGCGTTTTTGAAATCATCCATTTCATGACGGCCCAGAACATAGCGGAAGGGCGGATGGGGATATTCCAGGGCTTCCAGTTTCCCGATGGAGGGGGCCAGGACCTGTTCGTCCCGCAGATCCGTAATCGTACATTCCGCTCCATGCCGGGCAAGGTAACAGGCCGATTCCAGCCCGCCGCCGTGAAGGCCCAGGCCCATGATCGTTACCTTCATCCCCATAAATTCTTTTTGTCTTTCCGCCACCGATTGTCCTCCGGAGGTTTTAATAGTATTATCCAGCAAGGTTTAACATGGCGGAAAGAATCTGTAAATACCAGGGAACCGTCTTTTGGAGAATTGTCCGTGAACGGCGGTGAAGTTACCGGCAGCCTGCCCGTACTGGACGGACAGGGAAGGTCCCTCAATTGCGGCTGGGCGCGGAACCCCCTGTTTGTTTACAATCCTCCCCTCCTAGGAGGCCCTCCCAGGGTCAGTGTCAGCGCCGCGGACCGGTACATTATTTTTTCCGCCACCCACATTCTTTCCTTCGAGGTGATCGACGGCGGCTGTCTGGGTCATGTGGGGGTATCGGTGATTTCCGTCAAGGACCGGCGCCGTTCCACCCAGAATTTTGATTTTCCTTTTCCCCTGGGGCGTTTTAACCTCCCCCCCCAGTCCGGGGAAGGATCCATCCGGATCCGGGAAAAGAATTTCCTCCTGGATTTTATTCTGATGAAGGATGGGGTCAGGATCATCAAGGTGGATATGCCCCGTTTCGGCAACCACCGCCACCTCCGGGGAGAGGTGGTACTTTCTCCTCCTCCCGGTTCCCAGTCCATTGTTACCGTTTCTCCCTGGCGGCGGGAGAAGTACGCCTTCAGGTACTTCCGCTGTTCCCCTTGGTTTATCACCGAGGGGGTTATGCAGTTTGGCACTTCGGAGATTTACTTTACCAGGGACAACGCGTGGGGCATCTTTGACTGGAAACGGGAGACAAGGCCCCGCAGGGACATACGGTACTGGGCAGCCGCCTGCGGCATGGCCGGCGGACGGCTGGTGGGTTTTAACGCGGGCTATGGGTCGGCGGATTCCAGCGCAGGTACGGAAAACGCCTTTTTCCTGGACGGGGTGATCCATAAATTGGACCATGTTACCTTCCACATTCCTCCCACAAACTGGCTGGAGAAATGGAAATTTACCAGCAACGACCGGAGGCTGGAAATGACCTTTACGCCGGGCCAGGAACGGAGGGAGCGCCGGGCCATGTTTTTCCATTCGGTAAAATGCCGTCAGGTTTACGGAACATTTTCCGGCAGGGTAATCCTGGACAGCGGCGATCCCCTGGGGTTCTGGAATATCACGGGATTTGCGGAACGGCGGAAAACCCGGTTTTAGCGGCCTCCTCCCCTATATGGAAAAATTCTTTCCCGGCGGATATAATAGAGTTGTTCAGCAACACCGGTTTCCGGACAACTTCCGCTTGAAAACGGCGAAAAGCGGGGCTTTTTTGCTGGCCCAGCGGACCACCAGCCGGGCTGCCGGCCAGATCCAATGGGGTCATGTAAAACCGGAGGTGTTTTGGATACCGTGAAAACAGCAAGGAGGCCCCTTGTTTAAAGGACTAACCCGCCGGGCCCAGCGCATCCTTAGCGTGGACGCCCAGAACGAAGCCCGCCGGAGCAGCGCCGGCGAACTTTTACCGGAGCATGTGGTAATTTCCCTGCTCAGGGAGGGGGACGGTACCGCCTGCAGGGCCCTGCTTTTTCTGGGGATAGATCTGCGGGAATTCAGGGAAACCCTGGAACATGAACTGTCCCGGCTCCACAGCGGGGGATTTTCCGGAGGAACCACCGCCCTGTTTCCCGGAGATGTACCTCCGGCAAAGCGTACCCGGCAGCTCCTGGAAAATGCCGCCGAAGAAGCCCGGGTTCTGGGAAAGAATTATATCGGTACGGAACACATCCTCTTTGCCGCCATGAGGGAACAGGATATGCCCGTCCTGAACTACCTGTCCTTCCGGGCGGTGGATACGGAGATGCTCCGGGCGGCGGTGGAGACCGCGGTAAACCCTGTTAGAACCAGCCGGGATACGGCGGCCCGGGTAAAACCCGCCGTATATCCCGTTTTAACCCCGGTGCTGGACGAATTTGCCCGGGATCTGAGTGTCCTGGCCAGACAGGGAAAACTTGATCCTGTAGTGGGCAGGGAACGGGAGATACGGCGCGCCCTGCGCATTTTGGCCAGGCGTACCAAAAACAACCCCATTCTGGTGGGCGAAAGCGGGGTGGGAAAAACCGCCATTGTGGAAGGATTGGCCCTGTACTTTGCGAGGGGGGACGAATCCTCCGGCGAAGATCCCGTGCCGGCCATGTTCTCCAGCCGGCGGATCATGCTGCTGGATATGGGATCGGTGGTGGCGGGCACCAAATACCGCGGGGAATTTGAGGAACGGCTTAAAAAAATCATGAAGGAAATTGTCCAGGCGGGAAATATTATCCTTTTTATTGATGAGATCCATACGATTATCGGCGCCGGCGGGGCGGAAGGGACGGTGGACGCCTCCAATATGCTCAAGCCCGCCCTGGCCCGGGGAGAAATCCAGTGCATCGGCGCCACAACCCTGGCGGAATACCGCCGTCACTTCGAAAAAGACTCGGCCCTGGAACGGCGGTTTCAGCCCATCCTGGTGGAGGAAACAGGGCTGAAAGAAACGGCGGCGATCCTCCGGGGAATCCAGCGCCGCTATGAAGAACACCACCGGGTGCGTTTCAGTCCTGCCGCGGTGGAGGCCGCCGCCGCCCTGGCCCAGCGCTATATCGCCGGCCGCCGTATGCCCGACAAGGCCATCGATCTGCTGGACGAAACGGCGGCGATGAAAAAGCTGGAATATACGGTGGAACCTGAAGAAATCGCCGGAGTAGAGCGGGATATCCGGCGGCTTTCGGAAAGCAAGACCGCCATGGTTACCAGCCAGAATTATGAACTGGCGGCGGAACTTCGGGATCAGGTCCGCGCCCTCCGGCGGAGGCTTGAGCAGATTCGCCTTGCCTGGGAAAGCCGGGAACAGCCGGTGCCGGTGGAAGAGGCAGACGTACGGCGGGTCATTGCGGAAATGACCGGCGTACCCCTGACCAGGATTGAGGAAAGCGAATCCCGGCGTTTCCTCCGCATCGAAGAGGAACTTCACAAAACCGTGGTTGGTCAGGACGAGGCGGTACGCCGGGTGAGTCATGCGGTACGCCGTTCCCGGGCGGGGATTTCATCTCCCTCCCGGCCTCTGGGGTCCTTTATCTTTCTGGGACCCACCGGGGTGGGAAAGACCCTGCTGGCCAAGGCCCTGGCGGAATATCTCTTTGGGTCCGGAAACGCCCTGGTCAGAATCGATATGTCCGACTACATGGAAAAACACAACGCTTCCAGGCTTACCGGATCGCCCCCGGGCTATGTGGGTTACGAAGAGGGCGGCCTTTTAACCGAACAGATCCGCCGCAGCCCTTACCGGGTGGTACTTTTTGACGAAATCGAAAAGGCCCACCGGGATGTGTTCAACCTTCTTCTTCAGGTACTGGAAGAGGGAGAGCTCAAGGACAACCTGGGCCATACGGTCAATTTCAGGAATACGGTGATTATCATGACCAGCAACGCCGGGGCAGTGGAAATTTCCCGGGATGTCCGGCTGGGCTTTTCCGCGGGCCGGGGAATCATGGACAGCCCGGAAATAGAGGCGGCGGCCCTTTCGGAACTGCGGCGGATCTTTAACCCGGAATTTATCAACCGGGTGGACGATATTATCGTCTTTAAGTCCCTTACGGAAGGGGAAATCGCCGGGGTCCTGGACAGGCAGATTGCCGATCTTGCAAAACGCGTGGCGGAACAGGGCTATGAACTCGCTGTCGGCCCCAGGGCCCGGCGCATTCTTATTGAAAAGGGCTGGGACCCCAAATACGGCGGCCGTCCCCTGCGCCGGGCAGTGCAGAAAGAGCTGGAGGACCCCCTTTCCGCGCTGATCCTTGCGGAAAGCCGTCCCGCCGGTACAGTTTTTCGCGCCGAAGGCCGGAATGGCAAGATCCTCCTCAAGACCGGAACCCTGTTGAAGGATCCCGCAGACAGATCCCTTGAACAAGTTTTATCCCCCTGATATAATAGGAAGATACATCAGAGCGGTTTGGTAACCCGAACGGCTATCAATGGGCGCTTGCAGCATGCCGTGGGTTTTGCTGTTTTCGGCGGAGGCTGCCGGGGTATGGAAATGTTCCGGCGGCTTTATTTTTTAATTTTTTGAGGTTATCCATGGAAGCCCTTGGAATTTTGCTTTTGATTGTTTTTATTCTGGTGGCGGTTTTGCTGATTCTTCTGGTGCTGGTTCAAAATGAAGAAGGGGACAGTCTGGGGGGTATTTTTGCCGGAGGCAGCGCTTCGGCTTTTGGATCCCGGTCGGGTAACGTACTGACCCGGGCCACTTCCGTTTTGGGGGCCCTGTTCCTTGTCCTCAGTCTGGCCCTGGCGCTGGTTAACCGGGATTCCGGTACGGCCGGGGTTGAAGCGGCGGGCAGGCAGATGATGTCCCAGGATCAGGACAACGACTGGTTCCGGGACAACGGCGGGGATGGTGATACGGAAACGCCGGACGCGGCGGGAACCACGGAAGAATAAGATGCTTTTAACCGAGATCTTTGAGCCGGAATACATTAAAATAGGCATTGAAGCGGAAGACAAGGATGAAGCCTTTGAAGAACTTGCGGACGCCCTGTGTCAGGCTTCAAGGCTCAATATCCGGGAAGAAGTGCTGGAGGCAATCCGGGAGCGGGAGCGGAAGATGTCCACGGGAATCCAGAAGGGTATCGCCATTCCCCACGGAAAAACCGGCGCGGTGGACAGGGTTCGCGCCTTTCTGGGTATTTCCCGGCGGGGTATAGACTACGACGCCCTGGACGGAGAGCCGGTGTACCTCCTTTTTATGATCATTGCCCCCCAGACGGATACGGAAAAGCACCTGCGGATCCTCAAGCGGCTGGCGGAACTGCTGCAGAATCCCCAGTTTTTTACCGATCTCGCAGCCCAGACTGATCCTGTTTCGGCCGCCGGGGTGATCAAAAAATATGAGAACATCCTTACCGCTATAGATTAACCATGGAAGAAACGGCCTATTCCGCCGGATCCGGCGGACCGGATGAAAACAGCGCTGCCAGGTCCGGCATGCCGGAAGGCGGCATCCTTCAGCATCTGCTGGAAATAGAAGCCCGGGCCGCCGTACTGGTGGATGACGCCCAGGCGGAAGCGGACCGGCGGATCCGGGAGGCGGAGGAACGGAACCGGGCGGACTACGACGAACAGTACCGGCAGCTGGTACAGGAACTGGAGGGGGAATTCCACCGGAAACTGGAAGAATTCAGGGCCGGATACGATGAATCCCTGGAGGAGTACCGCCGCGGCCTGGACACCCTGCCCCTGGATACGGGCGCTTTTTCCGCCCTGGTCTCTTCACTGTTGCTGGGAGAACAGTGATGGCCGGGGCGGGAGAGCGGGCGTATGTCTACGCCAAGGCCTGCGGGATTATCGGCAAATCCTTTGTAGGCCGCCGCATTGCCGCCCTGCGTCCCCTGAACCGTCTTTCCGAACTGGACAGGCTTATCTTCGGTTCAAGGGCCCGGGAACTTCCGGAACGGGAACTTCTGCCGGATCTGGAACGGAGGCTTATCCGGCGTTCTTCGGCGGCGGTGGTCTCCCTGGCGGCTTCCTACAGGAATCCGCCGGAATTTTTGTCCCTGCTGGTCCGGGTCTACGAATACGCGGACCTTAAAACCGCCCTGGCCTTGGCCGCCGGGGGAGAATATGGGGCAAAACTTGGCTATACCCCCCTGGGCTCTTTTGGAACGGTACATTTTGAGGCATGGCCTGATATCCGGGTCATGCTGGCCGGAACGGACTTTGAATTCCTTCTGGATAAAGACGGCCTCCGGAAAGACTTTGAGGGGCTTGCCTTGGAAACGGTTCTGGACCGCCGCTACTATCTTCGGCTTCTGGAAAGCATGGCGAAGCTGAAAAAAAATGATCGCCGGGCGGCGGAAAAGATCATCACCGAAGAAATATCCCTGCGAAACTGCGCCTGGATGCTCCGGCTCAGAACCTACTATGGCATGGAAGGGGCGGAGGTGGAACGGCATCTTGTCGAATACGAAGGCCGGTCCGGTAAAGCCGGATGCCTGGCGGCGGATGCTTTCGCAGCCCTGGAATTTCCCCTGGACAGCCGAGGGCCCTGGGAAAAGTGGAAACGCTCGGGCTTTCTTAATCCCGAGGGGATCCCCGGGGGTTTTCAAGGCCCATGGCATGCGGATCCCCGGTATTTTCAGAACGCCGCCTCGGAATACCTGTACCGGCTGGCCCTTCATGCCTTTAGGCGGCGGCCTTTTTCTCTGGACACCGCTTTTTGTTTCATCAAACTTAAACAGTTTGAGGAGGATCTGTTAACCAGCGGGGCGGAGGGCCTTGGCATGGGAATGAGCGGCAGGGACATACTGGGAGTCATTGGAGGGGAAAAGTGATACGGCCCCGGAAAATGAAACAGCTTGAGATGACCGTTCTGACCAGGGATGTGGATCCGGTGATTGAATACCTGGGCCGCCGGGGACTTATGCACTTTTCCGGGGATACCCTGGACGGCGGAGGGGAATCCAGCGCGGGCAGTTCCGGCAGAGTCCTGCGGATTAGGGAAAATCTGGACCGGCTTCGTTCCGCCGCCCTTTACCTGGGGGTGGAGCTTCCCGGCGAAAGCGGGGAAGATACCACCCTGCCGGGCGAAACGGAGGAACGCCTTACCGATACCCTGGCGGAGATGATCCTGGGCCTTTCCGTTTCGGAAAATGACTGTCTGGGGGAAAGAAAAAAACTGGAAGACGCCCTGAATGAAGCCCGGGCTTTTTCAAAACTCAACGCCCCCTTTTCTGATCTGGACCAGCTTTCCTACCTGACCCTGCGGGTAGGCCGGCTGGATCCCCGCCGCCGGGAAGAACTGCGCCAAAACCTGGCGGACCGGGCGGTAATTATCCCTCTGGACGAAACGGGCCGGATTCTGGCGGCGGCTTCCCGAAAAGGCCGGTTTGCCCTGGACTCGGCACTGAAAAAATCGGCCTTTAGCCCCATTACGGTTCCCGACGGCTATAGGGGGATCCCCGCGGATTTGCTGGCAAGCCTGGAAAGCAGAATCGCCTCGGTGGACAGGGAACTGGAAGCCGTTAACAGAAAAAAAGAAGCGCTAAAACAGGAATATGGTCCCTCACTGTGGCGCCTCACTGCCTCCTGCCTTATGGCCCAGGCGGTGGAGGAGCTTAAGCGCCGCCTCCGGGGAACGAAGAATGTCTTTGTTATTTCCGGCTGGGTCCCTGCGGAGGAAGTGCCCGCTTTGGTGCAAGAACTGCAGAAACGCACCGGCGGACGTACCGCTATCCGTTCCTTCGATCCGGAAGAACTGGAGGAGGTGGCGGCGGGGCGGGAAAAGGTCCCTGTTTCCCTTAAACACGGGACCTTTGTAAAGGGTTTTGAGCCGGTGGTGTTTTCCTACGGCGCTCCCCTTTACGGCACCCTGGATCCTACCCCCTTTGTGGCTTTTTTCTTTACCCTGCTCTTTGGGATCATGTTCGGTGACGCAGGCCAGGGGCTGGTGCTCCTTCTGTTGGGTTTTGCCGCGGGAGCGAAAAAGCCGGGTCCCCTGGCCTCGTACAGAAAATTTTCCGTCCCCCTCAAGGCGGTGGGAATTTCGTCCATGATCATGGGTTTTTTGAACGGCGAATTTTTTACCAGCGAAAAACTCTTTACCGGACCCACCAGGGCCTTGACGGGTTTTTTCATGGGTTTTTTGGGGATCCCCGGGGAACCGCCGGAACGGATCCTCCACCTGATGCCGGAACGGGGTAACACCGGCAAACTTTTTTTCTTCTTCGGCTTTACCATCGCCGTGGGAGTGATCCTGAATTCCATCGGGCTTATAGTCAATATTGCCAATCAGTGGTCCCTTAAAAAATACGACCGGGCCCTCTTTGCCAAAACCGGCCTGGCAGGGCTCCTCCTCTTCTGGTATGCGATCTTTATCGCTGTGCGGGTGATCCTGGGACAGGGCTTCTTCTGGTACGATTACGGGGGACTCCTCATTCCGGCCATGTTTATCTTTTTCGGGCCCTTGATCTGGCGGCTTCTTGCGGGGGAACGGCCTGTGCTGGAAAACGGCCTTATGGCGTTTATCATGGAAGGGTTTGTGGAACTTCTGGAGTCCGCTTCCACCTATATTTCCAATACGGTAAGTTTCCTCCGGGTAGGGGCCTTTGCCCTCTCCCATGCGGTGCTTTCCTTTATCGTTTTTACCCTTTCCCAGATGGTAAAGGATCTGACAGCGGGGCCCCTGCTTTCCCTGGGGATCGTGATCTTCGGGAATGCCGTGATTATCCTTCTGGAGGGAATGATCGTTGCCATCCAGGTGATACGGCTCCAGTATTATGAATTTTTCAGCAAATTTTTTACAGAGACCGGAGTGGCCTTTGCGCCTTTCCGGTTTAGAAAACAGGCGGAATAATAATGTCCGCAGAGGATATACCACAGAAAACAGGAGCGTACTAATGAAGAATAGACTGATGGTGTTAGGGGTTTTGCTGCTGGCGCTGGGCATGTCCGCCTTTGCCCAGGAAGCGCCGGCCCGGGAACGGGGCGCTTCCCAGGAGCAGGATGCGGAGGCAAGCGGGAAATCCCCCGGCGGCGGGGTATGGAAGTACTTTGCCGCGGCCCTGGCGGTGGGAATTTCCTGCATCGCCGGGGGCATCGCCGTGGGGCAGATTGGTTCCGCCGCCATGGGAGCCATGAGCGAAAACCCCGAACTTTCCGGCAAGGCCCTGCCCTACGCTGGTCTGGCCGAAGGGATCTGCCTTTGGGGCTTCCTGGTAGCCCTTTTGATCCTTATTTTTTAGCCCCGGCGGCATGGATTATTTCTTTATCGGGGACCCGGAATTAGTAACGGCCTTTCGTTTTGTGGGTATCCAGGGCCAGGCTGTGTCCGGGCAAGCGGAAGCCCTGGCGCTCTTTAGAAAACTTACCCGGTCCTGGGACGAAACCGCCGGGGCGGTCCTTCCGGTGGACTTTGCCTCCTGCCGGGTACTGATCCTGACGGAAGAAACGGCCCTCTGGCTGGGGGATACCCTTGCGGACTGGCAGCTTGCCGGGGCCTATCCCCTGGTGGTGGAGATTCCCGGAACCCTGGGCCGTCTGCCGGGACGTAAAACCCTGGTGGATTCCATCCGGGAAGCCATAGGAATTCATGTGTAATTCCGGGGATCCGGCCCCTCGTACCAATCCCCCCTTTCGTGGTAGGTTATAGGGGCAACCGCTATGGAAGAATTACAGTCAACGGAAACGCTGGACAGGGAAATCCTGGAAGACGCCCGGAAAAAAGCCTTTAAGATTCTCAAGGGAGCCGATGATTCAGCCGCTGCCGCTTCTTCCTCCTGGGAAAAGAAACTAAGAAAAACCGGGGAAAGGGTCCGCGGCGATTATGAAAAAAAGATTGAAAAGGCCCGGCGGGAGATTCTGGCCAGGCTTCCCCTGGACAAACGGAGGATCCGTTCAGAAAAAATCGAAGCCTTCCTGGCCGGGGCAATAAGGGGTTTTCTTGCTTCCCTGGACCGGGGAACCCTGCTCCGGATCCTTCAGGAAGAACTGAGCCGGTTGCAGATCCCCCCCGGCGCGGTTTCTTCCGGGGCCGGGGAGGTCCGTTACCGGGGCCTTAGCGCCGAAGAGCTGGACAGCCTGTTCCAGCTTTTACCCTGTCCCGCCCCGGTTTCGATCCGGGAAGATCCCCTTTATACGGCGCCGGGAGATTTTCCCGCCCTAATAATCGATTTTCCCCGGATGCGGATAACCGCTTCGGTAGACCAGGCCGCGGAGGTCCTTTTGCTGGATAAACGGGCGGAACTGACCGGGGCTCTGCTGGGGGCAGCCTTTGATGAGGCCCCTCCCCTGCAGGGCCCCCTCGCCCGGGCGGCTGTGGAGGTTTCCGGTGATTGAGGGAAGGATCAAGCATATTTCCGGCCCCATCATCCGGGCTGGAGGACTGGGCCGGGCCGGGCTTTTTGACGTGGTGGAGGTGGGGGAGCGGCGGCTCCTGGGTGAAATCGTCAGACTTGAAAATGACGAAGCGGTTATCCAGGTATACGAAGACGATACAGGGCTTAGGATAGGCGCTGCCGCCGTATCCACCGGACGGCCCCTTTCGGCGCTTCTGGGGCCCGGCCTTATCGGCACAATCTACGACGGTATCCAACGGCCTCTTCAAACATTGTACCGGAAAACCGGTCCCTTCATGAGTCCCGGCACGGTAGCGGACGCCCTGGACAGGGACAGGAAATGGCCCTTTGTCCCCCACGGAGAACTGGCCGCCGTCCTTGAAAACGGCGAAGTAGAGGCAAAACCCGGCATGGTTTTGGGGACGGTGCGGGAAACGGAAAGCATTGTCTGTACCGTCATGGTTCCCCCTGTCCCGGGCCGGAATACCCGGGGGAACCTTCTCTGGCTTGCTCCGGCGGGGGACTATGGCTGTATGGACCCCATTGCCCGGACCGGCGGAGGGGAAGAAATCACCCTGGCCCAGTGGTGGCCTGTGCGGATCCCCCGGCCTGGGGCAGAACGGCTTTCCCCGGAGGAGCCCCTGGTAACCGGTGAACGGGTGATCGATCTTTTCTTTCCCCTTTCCAAGGGAGGGGCCGCGGCGATCCCCGGCGGATTCGGCACGGGAAAAACCATGACCCAGCACGCCATCGCCAAGTGGTGCGACGCCGACGTGATTGTCTACATAGGCTGCGGTGAGCGGGGAAACGAAATGACCGACGTACTCACCGAATTTCCCCGTTTGGAAGATCCCCGGACAGGCCGGTCCCTCATGGAAAGGACGATCCTCATCGCCAACACATCCAATATGCCCGTGGCAGCCCGGGAGGTGTCGATTTATACCGGAGTAACCCTGGCGGAATTTTACCGGGACATGGGCTACCATGTGGCGATCATGGCGGATTCCACAAGCCGCTGGGCGGAGGCCCTGCGGGAACTTTCGGGGCGCATGGAAGAGATGCCAGCGGAAGAAGGGTTTCCCGCGTACCTGCCGACGCGGCTGGCGGAATTCTACGAACGGGCGGGCCGGATCCGTACCCTGGGAGGCCGGGAAGGATCGGTGTCCATCATCGGAGCGGTGTCGCCCCCGGGGGGTGATTTTTCCGAGCCCGTTACCCAGCACACCAAGCGCTTTATCCGCTGTTTCTGGTCCCTGGACCGGGAATTGGCCAATGCCCGGCATTATCCGGCGATCAGCTGGATCGACAGTTATTCCGAATACGCGGAAGAAGTACGGATCTGGTGGGAAAAGCTCAGCCCCCGCTGGGCGGCGGTCCGGCAGGAAGCGCTGGACCTTTTGAAAAAAGAACAGCGCCTCGTGGAAATTGTCCGCCTTATCGGTCCCGACGCCCTTCCCGACGGGGAGCGGCTTATACTCCTGGCGGCGGATCTTATCAAAGACGGCTTTCTCCAGCAAAATTCCTTTGACGAAGTAGACCGGTACTGCGTACCCGCCAAACAGATCCGGCTTCTGGAATTGATCATGGAATTTTACCGCCGTTCCGCGGATTGTATCCGCCTGGGCGCTCCGCTCTACAAAATCAGCAGCCTGAAAGGATACGGTGTATCTTCGGAGGATACCGGGGAGAGTTCCGGTGAACCGGCGGCCGGCGTGCCGGACCCTACCCTAAAGGAGCGGCTTGCCCGGCTTAAAAGCGAAGTACCCAACGAAAGCGAACAGGGCTTTGCGGACTTTGAACGGGACATGGTGGGCGCCCTGGAAGCGCTGGAACGGAGCTACCGCAGCAGGGAACTGCTCTAGGGAAGCACTGATTAGAATCAATTTAATCAGCGGCGCCCTAGAGGCCGCGGGCGGAACATTTTTCTTGCCTTTTTTCCCCTCCGGCGGTATTTTTATTATAGGGATGTTGCTGCCCTTTGGGCCGTGCATCTACGAGCGTATCCGGGAGCATGGTACCCCCGGATATGCGGGCCGCCTGTCAGGGGCCTCACCTTCGCCGCAAGGGGAGAAACATGAAAACGCAAAATTATATGGATCTGGGAACGATCTTTGACGAGCTTTTTAACGCTGCCAATGAATTCCGCAGTGAATTTCAAAAAAATTTTAATGGATTTTCGGGACGGGGCCGCTTTGATGCCCGGCGGCCCGTTGGGGGCTGTTTTTTTGACGAAAACACCGATTACTATCCCGGATTTTCCTACCCCCCCATGAACGTGTACCTTACTGAAGACAGGAGCCTTAACTTTGAATTTGCCCTGGCGGGTTTTGAGGAAAGCAACATCAGCCTTGCCTTCCAGGGGGATTACATGATCTTTTCTGCCCGGATTGGGGAAGAGGGCCGTTCCGCCGGGGGGGAAGATCAGGTCCATTATCTTAAGCGCCGGCTTAAGCTTAAGGATATAGACAAACAAAAGTACTATGTGCCCCTGGACAAGTATGCCCAGGAGGATGTAAAAGCGGTTTTTAGAAATGGTATACTCCGGATAACAGTACCCCCCAAGGCGGAACCGGATCAGACCGAAGGGGTCAGAATCGAGATTATTAAAGAAGGCAGTTAATGCATTTGGGAAGGCCAGATTTATACCGAAAGAGTTTAATGCCCAGGAGCCCGCTTTCTCGGGGGGGGGGGGTTAGGGCGGAGCATGTAATTCCCGGGCGCTAATTTATCATCAAGGTCTGCCGATATTTAAGAATATGAAACGAATAGGTTTGATCATTGTTCTGGCATTATCGGCGGCGGTTCTGATTTCCGCCCAGACCGCCGATGTGGGCGGTGAAACCGCCCAGGGTTATTTTAGACAGGAAGGAATCGCATCTTGGTACGGGGCTGAATTTGAGGGGCGGACCACCGCATCGGGGGAAACCTTCAGCGCCGCCCAGTTTACCGCGGCCCATCCTATTCTGCCCTTCGGAACCATGCTGAAAATAACCAATAAACATAACAACCGGGTTGTTCTGGTAAGGGTGAACGACCGGGGACCTTTTGTGCCCTCCCGGATCATCGATATTTCCCAGGCTGCCGCCCAGGAACTTGACATGGTCCGTACCGGTACGGCCCCGGTGATTGTGGAAAGCCTGCAGATGGTAACCCTTCCCATCAAAACCCTGCTTAACCCGCTGCCGGGGCAGTCAACCCAGCCCATACAGATAAGTCAGCCCGCCAGGGTTGTGGAACAGCCGGGTCAGCCTGCGCCGGTCCAGGTTGTACCGCCGCCGGATCCTCAGCCGCCGGCCCAGGCGCTTCAGCCCTCTTCCCCGGCGTTGTTCCCCCAGGCCGATTTGGCGGCGCGGCTTCCCCAGTCGTCGGAGCCCGGCCGGATGTACCAGCCTGGCCAGTCTGTCCGGCTTGATCAGCCCCGGCAGCCGGTGATTGAACAACTCACCGAGCCTCTTACGGCGCTTCCCGGTCTTCCCCCGGAAACCGGCGGTACGGTACAGGTCCGTTCCGCCCCGGTGGAACCCTTTGCCGCGGGCCGAAACGCCCCGGCCGTTTCCTCCGCCGCCGTATCAGGAACGGCGGTTCAGCTTAAGCCCGCCGTTCCCGAAGGAGGGACGGGCAAACATTACCGTATTCAGGTGGGGGCCTATAAACAACCCAGGAATGCGGTGGAGACCTTTGAAAAACTAAAAAAGGCGGGCCTTAACCCCGCCTATGAACGGTTCGATGATTACTACCGGGTGGTAGTGGCGGGTCTGCGGCAGGAAGATCTTAACATGGTCGCGGAACGGCTGGGACAGGCGGGTTTCCGGGAGGCGATACTCCGGGAAGAAAAGTAATTCCCCTCTCCCCCGGTAAACAAAAAACGGCGTCCTGGACGCCGTTTTTTGTTTACCGCTTCAATGCCTGGCCATGCCGGTAACGGAACAGCATGGCCCCAAAGGCGGGATCTCCCAGGGGCGGGTTACGGAAATAGTAAAGATGGGCGGGGCAGCAGTTTTTGCAGTCCGAAGCGCCGAATCCCTGCACAGGCTTTCCCCCCAGCACGGAAAGTTCCCGGGCCAAATCACATTCCAGATTACGGTACGAAAAGATAGGCAGGGCCTTGATCGTATCCGCAAGGGGGGTAAGGTAATCCAGGTGCCAATGTTTCTGTTTACGAATTTTCCGTAAGTGCCGGTTAACCCGGCTTTGGAGATTCTTCCTGGCCGATCCTGTATAGACATACCAGCCCGCCTTGAAACGGATCCACCCTAGGCTTCCCACTTCCGCTTCGGCCTCTGTGGTCAGTTTGATGACAATGAGATAATTCCCCCCGTCCTTTTCAGCCAGAGCGCCGTGGCTTAAATCCACCGGTATGGAAGGGTTCGCCAGGACGGCCATGCCCCTGTTGTCCGCCCGGAGCAGCGCTGCGTGGATCAGCACGGGCCTGTCCCCTGGTTCCGCCGCTGTATTCCCCGGAAGCCTGGAAAGGGCTGGAACAGGGGCGGGGTTTGCCGCCCGGCCCAGGCGGAAAAGACCCGCCGCCAGGGTGGGATCGGTGTGGAGGTTCGGAATAAATACGGCGGGACCACTGTGGACGATGACAAAAAGCACATGGCAGAGGTAACCCTGGCGGCTTAGACGGGCTAGTTCCTCCAGGTGTTTCAGCGCCCGGCTGCTGGGGGCGTCGGGAAACATGGCAATCCCCTCTTCCACCAGGGAACATGCCTTGACCTCAACCAAATGACGGCGGCCCCGGCGGCCGGTACAGAGAAAATCAAACCGCGAATCCCCCAGGGTATGTTCGGCTTTAATCTCCACAAGATCCGGTATTATTTCCTTTAAGATGAAGACCTCCGCCGCCCTGTTGGCCCTGGAAGAAAAGAGGGGCGCCGTAACCTGTTTGCCGGAAAGGCCGTCCCTGTAGTAGATCCCTCCGGCGGTATAGGCCGTTTTGGCGGTTCCGGCGGTCCTGCCGGTCCGCCGTTCCAGGATTAGTTTGATTCCAGGAATGTCGTAACCCCGGAAACCAAAGAATTCAATAAGCCGTCCTGGGTTAGGGCAGTGGCAGGGGATCTCCCTTCCTTCATGTTCCGCAATGATGAGGAAACGATTTGGCCGCCTTACAAAAACCGCTTCCAGATCGTTGGAAAAGAGCTGGACGGCCCTGCCTTGGCCTTTCAAGTAGTCCGCCGGGCCGGCCTCGTTACGTCCCATTGGGTAATAACCATGGCGCATAACATACAGACAAAGCCCAGCAGAGTAAAGGGGCCGGGTTTTTCCCCCCTAAGGAGTATTCCCCCGGCGGCGGCAAAGACCCCCTCCAGGCACAGGATGATCGTGGCATGGGCAGGGGGAGCGTCTTTTTGGGCCACCACCTGGAAGGTATAGGCGGCGCCCACGGAGACAATCCCGCCGTACAGCACTGGAACCGCCGCTCCCGCCAGGATCCGGGGAGACAGTTCCGCCAGGGTTGTCCATGGCGGACTTCCGGATTCCGGAACGGCGGTCCATGGGGCAATAAAAGGTTCCAGCACCAGGGCGGAGACAAGGCAGAACAGGCCGCACCAGGCAAACTGGCCGGCGGAGAGGATCAGCGGATCCGTCCTTTGTACCAGGTGATCAATCAAAAGAATATGGAAGGCCCAAAAAACCGCGCTGATCAGAATGATAAGATCCCCCGGATTTAGGGAACTGAAATTTCCCGCTGCAAAAATAAAATAGAGTCCCGTTATGGCGCAGATCATGCCAATCCAGGTGGGGATTCCCGTTTTTTTACCCAAAAAAATCCCAAATACCGGGGTAAGGACCACGTAGAAACCCGTGATAAAACCGGCGTTCCCCACGGTAGTAAACATGATCCCGGTTTGCTGGAGTCCCACCGCTATAAAAAGAACCGCCCCTGCCGCCGCCGTCATACGGAAATAAACGGCGGCGGTTTTCCGCGGGGCATTAATTGTACCCCGGGATTTCATAATAGCGATGAGGGGGAGCAGGGAAAGACTTCCCAGGGGAAAACGCAGGGCGTTGTAGGTAAAGGGGCCCACATAATCCATGCCGGACGACTGGGCCACAAAACCAAAACCCCAAAGGCCCGCTGTTAGAAAAAGAAGCGCATCCGCCCTGAAGGTCCGCCTGTTCATGGTTCATCCTGGCGGAAAACCGGGAAAAGGGCAAGGGATCCACGGGAGACCCTTTCGGATGATTGAGGAGGCTTCCCCGGACGGTTTGGGAACCGGATAAACCCCTGGGACGCTTACTACCGGAAATCCTTAAGCCCCGCCAGGTCCAGGGTGGCGCAATAATCCTCCGCCGTTTCCGGGCGGCGGATTTGGATTACCTGGCCGCCGGGCCTCCGGAGGAGTTCGCCGCAGCGGAGTTTGCCGTTGTAGTTAAAGCCCATGGCCCTGCCGTGGGCCCCGGCGTCGTGGATAATGAGGATATCCCCGGCGGTGTTTTCCGGGGCGGAAGCGGTTTCGGCGGCGGTTTTGATTTTTGGCAGTTTACGCTGGACGGCGAACTTGTCGTTGTTTTCGCAGAGGCTTCCCACGATGTCGTAGGTTTCCGCCGCCGCTTCCTGTTCCTTTCCCGCCACGGTGATGTGGTG
>JAITHE010000126.1 GCA_031280125.1 Treponema sp. | reverse complement strand
TCGGGACTCCCCGCGCTGATCGGAAACATGGCCGGCGGGGCCCTGGCGGAAACCGCCGGATACCGTGGCCTCTTTATCGTTGACGCCGCCGTTTCCGCCGGGGCCTTCCTCTTTTACGGAATCCGCCGGATTCCGGGAATCCTTCGGATACCAGGGATTTCCAAAAAAGGCTCCTTGCGCCGGGGATGATCCTTGATTATACTGAGGAGCTGAACGAACCATGTTTAACGACTGTATCATCATGGCGGGAGGTTCCGGCACCCGGCTGTGGCCGGCCTCCAGCAGCCGGATGCCCAAACAGTTTCTTCCCTTGCCCGTTCCGGGGGTTTCCTCGGGCAGCTTTTTTAACGCCTCGGTGGAACGGGCCCTGGCGGTGATAGACCGGGACGGAGACGGACGGGTGATCATCATCGCCGGCCGTTCCCACGCGGCGGGCATCGTCAAGGCCTGCGAAAACTGTTCCGTGGAAGACAAAAAGCATCTCGTGCTGATCCCCGAACCGGAAGCGAAGAACACCGCCGCCGCCGTAGCCTGCGCGGTCAACTTTATTGACTGGATGAGCGGCGAGGAACGGAAAGTGCTGGTCCTTACAAGCGATCACCTTATCACGCCCCTGGAACGCTTTGTGGTGGACGCCTCGGCGGCGGAAGCCTTTGCCCAGGCGGACCGGCTGGCGGTTTTCGGCCTCCGGCCCCGGGGGCCGGAAACGGGCTACGGCTATATCGAGGCGGGGGGCCTGGTTTCCCGTCAGGCGGAAAAGCCCGAGGTCTGTACCGTTACGTCCTTCCGGGAAAAGCCGGACCGGCAAACCGCCGAAACCTTTCTGGAGGCAGGAAACTTTTTCTGGAACTCCGGGATGTTTGCCTTTTCTTCCAAATTCATCATGAACGAATTCCGCCGCTCCGCGCCGGAGGTGATAGGCCCCTTCGGAAAACTCCGGGCTCCCGACGAGCGGTCCTTCAGGACCGAACGGGGTCTGCGGATCCTTTGGGACTGGCTTGAGCTGGACGAGGCATACCAGGAGGCCGCCGCCATTTCCTTCGACTACGCAATCGCCGAAAAGTGTTCCGCCACGGTGATGGTCAGCGCCGGTTTTGACTGGCTCGACGTGGGAAGCTGGGACGAATACGCCGCCCTTTTGGAACGGAGCGGATCGGGGGGGGCCGAAACATTCAGACACAACGCGGAAAACTGTTTTGTCGATTCGGACATACCCGTGGCTCTCATCGGAACGGAGGATCTTATCGTTTCGGTGCGGTCGGGAAAGTCCGGCGGTCCGGGGAGCGTCCTCATCGTCCGGAAGGGCCAAACCCAGCATGTCCGGGACATTGTGGAACAAATCAAGGCCCGGGGCCGTGATGAATTGCTGTAATAGAGGTCCGGGTATTTCCCTAAACCGCCGCTTTTAAGAGCGGCGATCACTTTTTTAAGCGAGGAATAAAATGGTTATTTTAACGTTGAACTGCGGATCATCCTCCGCCAAGTATCAGGTCTATGACTGGGACGGGAGGGATGTGCTGGCCGTGGGGGTGGTGGAAAAAGTTACCGTGGGGGGTTCCTTTATCAACCACAAGGTCAAGGGAAAAGAAGAGATCACGGTAAGCCACGACTGTCCCACCCACCTGGAAGCGGTGGATCTTATCATCAAAACCCTCACCGACAAAGAAAAGGGCTGCATCCCCGATATGTCGGTGATCGGCGCCGTGGGCCACCGGGTAACCCACGGGGGGGACAAGTTTACCCAGTCGGTGATCGTGGACGACACGGTCCTTGCGGCCTTTGACGAGATCTCCGGCCTTTCGCCCCTCCACAACCCCGCCCAGATCCAGGGGCTCCAGGCGGCCCGGAAGGTGCTGCCCGCCGTTCCCCACTGCGCCGTGATGGACACCGCCTGGCACCAGACCATGCCCCCCGAATCGTACCTTTACGCCGTGCCCTACGAATGGTACGAAAAATACCAGGTCCGCCGTTACGGATTCCACGGCACAAGTTTTCTTTACACCGCCAAGCGGGCGGCGGCGCTTTTGGGAAAGGATCCCTTTACGGTGAACCTCATCATCTGCCACCTGGGAAACGGCTCTTCGATTAACGCCGTCAGGAACGGCCTTTCCTTCGACACTTCCATGGGAATCACTCCCCTGGAGGGGCTCATCATGGGAAGCCGTTCCGGCGACGTGGACCCGGCCCTGCCCTTTTACATCATGAAAAAGACCGGCATGAGCGCCGCCGACACGGAAAGCGCCCTTAACAAAAAGTCCGGTCTTTTGGGAATCACCGGAAAGTACACCGACCGCCGGGACATTCAAAAGGCAAAGGAGGCGGGGGACAAGAAGGCCCTCCTCGCCCAGGACATGGAAGCCCACCGGGTCAAGAAATACATCGGCGGCTACATGGCCGCCCTGGGCCGGGTGGACGCCCTGGTCTTTACCGCCGGGGTCGGCGAGTTCGCCTTCTTTATGCGTGAAAAAATTCTTTCCGGCCTGGAAGGAATCGGCGCGGTCTACGATCCGGCAAAGAACGCCCTGTCCCATACCCGGAACGCCGAGACGATCATCAGCAAGGCCGAATCGAAGGTGCCGGTGTACATCATCCCCACCGATGAGGAACTGGTGATGACCGAAGACGCCTACGCCCTCATGGCGGGAACCTACGACGTTCACACCCGGTTCAGCTATTCCTTCCAGCAAAAGGACTATGTGAACAAGGGCCGGGCGGAAAGCCTCAAGGGAGAACTGGCAAAGAACCCGGCCCTCAAGGACATCATCGCCGTCCCGAAGTAGCGGTTCACGCTTGAATACCGGAAAGAAACGGGCGAACCATGATTGACATCCTCTGCGTGGGCAACGTCATGGTGGACATCTTCGCCGAAGCGGATGGGGCTCTGGTGGACAGCCTGGGC
>JAITHE010000084.1 GCA_031280125.1 Treponema sp. | reverse complement strand
TCTCCGTGACCGGCGTGTTTGCAGCCATGCACCGGATAGCGGAACTCTGCGCCAATTCAAAAAGAAACCGGCTCCCGGCGCTTTACCGGTTACTCGTCCCTAAGTAAACGCATATGGGGGGATGCCCCCGGAACAGCTTGATCCCCGTCTTTTCCGGTGGTATCATGGCAGTATTGAACAGGGGTGTTCTGCCGGGGCGGCTGTGCCCGGAGGGTTAGCGCCGGTTTAACCGCCCTAAAGCTCCCCCGGGAAAGCGGGCTTTGGGGCATTACATTCCTTTGGCGGGAATACACAGGTATGGAGGGGACATGTCGGTACGCGTAAAAGCCTTTCTGGTTATTGCCTCTATCGTGGTGGTGATCACCGCTTCCTGCATTGCCTTTAGCATCTTTTTAACCAGAACCCAATTTGTCAAAATTATCGAAGGGGACATGTACCTGGCGGCGGATCTTGCCGACGGCCTAATTACCAATAGGATCAACCTGTTGATGTCCAACGCCTCGGAATCGGTGGAATACATGCACGACCTGCCCCAGGATGAGCTTCCCGCCGCGCTGGAAAAAGAGGTTGAGGCCTTTGAGGATTTTACCGCCATGGCAATCTTTGACGCGGCGGGGGCAGTAATGGTTTCCTACGGAGAAGCGGCTACCCCGCCGGAACTGGGCAGGAGCAGCTATATCCGGCGGGCCCTTGCAGGAGAACGGGTTATTTCCACCACCCGCCGTGATCCTTCGGGGGAACTGGTATTCCACATCTGTCTGCCCATGGCGGGGAACCGGGCTCTTTCGGTTACCATTCCGGGTACGATATTCAGCAGCCTTCTTGCCGCGTTCAGAATATGGGAAACCGGCAGTATCTTTATTGTAGATTCCGAAGGGGTCCTGGTGGCCACCCGTTATGCCGAACACCTGTTAAACCGGGTTAATATTATCGACGCCGGAAAAAAGCTGGAGGAATGGGCGTCGATGGGCGCCTTTGTTCAGCGGATTATCCAGGGCGGACGGGGAGTGGGGCGTTACGTCTTTAACGGCAATGAGCGTATCTGCGCCTATGTGCCGATCACAGGGGTTGGGGCGGACTGGTATCTGGGGGCCGCGGCGCCCCTGTCGGAAAGTCCCGGCAGTCAGGTTCAGCAGCTTTTGGAGATCACCGCCGTTCTGTTTCTGGTCCTGGGTTTTATCGCCGCCTTTTTCGCCTCGGCCAGTATAGCCAAACCCTTCCGCAAGATACAGGAACAGAATCTGCGCTTGGAGGAACTTAAGGAACTGGCCGTACAGGCTTCGGATGCCAAGAGCCGTTTTCTGGCCAACATGAGCCATGAAATGCGTACTCCCCTTAATGCGATTATCGGCCTTTCGGAGCTGGCCCTGGGGGGAAAGGAGCTGCCTCCCCAGGCGGAGGCCAACCTTGACAAGGTTTACAATTCCGGCATGACCCTTTTGGGAATCGTCAACGATCTGCTGGACATATCGAAGATCGAATCGGGGAAATTTGAACTGGTAACAGCCGAGTACGATCTTCCCAGCCTCATCAACGATACGGTGAACCTGAACATTATCCGTATCGGTTCCAAGCCCATTACCTTTAAACTGGTGATCGACGAAACCCTGCCCAGCCGGCTTTACGGCGACGAACTGCGGGTTAAACAGGTGTTCAACAACCTTCTTTCTAATGCCTTTAAATATACGATGGAGGGAACGGTGATCCTGCGAATCTCCTGTCAGGAAGAGGGAGAATCCGTATGGCTTACCGCCGGCGTAAAAGACTCCGGCATAGGCATAAAGGACGAGGACCGGGAAAAACTCTTTGCCGATTTTAACCGGCTTGACGTAAGAAAAAACTACCACCTGGAGGGAACAGGCTTGGGCCTGGTCCTCGCCAAAAGCATGGTGGAACTGATGGGTGGAACCATCGCCGTGGAGAGCGAATACGGAAAGGGGTCAACCTTTACCGTAAGGATCCGGCAGAAATCCGTGAACGCCCCTGTTATCGGATCCAAGGTGGCGGAAAATCTTATGAACTTCCGGTACTCCGTCCAGAAGCGGAGCCGGAATGCAGGGCTGGTGCGGATTCGCCTTCCCTACGCCAGGGTATTGGTGGTGGACGACGTGCCCATTAACCTGGATGTAGCCAAGGGCATGCTCCAGCCCTACGGTATGCAGGTGGATCTTGCCCTGGGAGGCCGGGAGGCGGTGGACCTTATCCGGGAACAGCGGATCCGGTACGATGCAATTTTTATGGATCACATGATGCCCGGTATGGACGGGGTAGAGGCGGTAAGAATTATCCGGGAGGAGCTTGATACAAATTACGCAAGGCAGATCCCCATTATTGTTCTTACGGCCAACGCCATTGCGGGGAACGAAGAATGGTTTCTTGGTTTGGGGTTTAACGATTTTCTTTCCAAACCCATCGATATTTTCAGGCTGGACGCGGTAATCCACCGCTGGGTGAGGGACAAAAGCCGGGAACAGGAGGAAGACGCGCCGGCAGTCCCGGAACCGGCCCCGGAAACAGCGGCGGCGGAGGGTGTGGAGGCTTCCACGCCGGAAGAAACGGCGGCTTCTTTTTCCCGGCTTCTTTCATCCTGGCGGATCGAAGGACTCGATATGTTCAAAGCCCTGGAAAGGTTCAGCGGCATAGAAGATGCCCTGGCCGGATCCCTCCGTTCCTATACCGTTCATATCCATGCTCTCTTGGCACGGCTGCGGGTTATTCCCCGGGAGGGGGAGGAAAAGAAGCTCCAGGAGTACCTGGTGGCCGTTCACAGCATCAAGGGGGCAAGTTACGGCATCTGCGCCAATGAAATCGGCGCCCAGGCGGCGGCTCTGGAAAAGGCGGCCCGGACCGCCGATTTGGAATTTATCGCCGCCCATACGGAAGAACTGGCCTCCGCCGCGGAAAAGCTCTCCGCCGCCCTTGCCGCCCGCCTGGACGGAGGCAAAGGGGAAAAGCCCAAAAAGGCGGCCCCCGACGGGGAACTGCTTTTGAAACTCAAAGATGCCTGCGTTCTTTACAAAGTGGATGAGGCCGACCGGATCATGGAAGAGCTGGAACAGTATGACTATGAATCCCGGCAGGATTTGATCCTGTGGCTCAGGGAGAAAATCAATACGCTGGATTTCCAGAAAATCCAGGAACGGCTGTAAGAACGGGGGGCGGCAATGGCAAACAGGCGTCACCGGGTTATGCTGGTTGATGACGAGATGACGGAACTCAGCATCGGTAAAAATATGCTGAAGGACCATTTTGAGGTTTTTCCGATTCCTTCGGGGGAACGGCTTTTTGAGGTGCTTGAACATGTGGAAGCCGATCTTATCCTCCTCGATGTGGTCATGCCGGATATGGACGGCTATGAAACGCTGAAACGAATCAAGGCGGACCGGGCTCTCGCGGATATTCCGGTTATTTTTGTTACGGCCCGGAACGACGAAGCAAGCGAAATGCGGGGGCTTGAACTGGGGGCCATTGATTATATCACCAAACCCTTTTCAGCGCCGCTTATTATCAAGCGCCTGCAAAACCACCTGCTCCTGGCCGCTCAGAAAAGGGAACTGGAAACGTACAACACCAGCCTCAAGGAGCTGGTGAATGTCAAGGCGCGGCAGGTGGTGGATCTGCAAAATACCGTGCTTAGCTCCATGGCGGAAATGCTGGAAGCCCGGGACAGTATCACCGGCGGGCACGTTATCCGTACCAGGAAATATGTCGAACTCCTGGTGCAGCAGCTTATCGAAGATAACGTTTACGGTGATGAAATTTCGGAGTGGGATTTGGATTTTTTATTTTCTTCGGCGCAGCTTCACGACGTGGGTAAAATTATCATCAGCGACGCTATTTTAAACAAGCCCGGAAAACTTACCGCGGAAGAATTTTATGAAATCAAAAAGCATACGACCGCGGGGGTTGATGCGCTGGAACGGATTGAACAAAAGACCAAGGAGCACGCTTTTCTGTACCACGCAAAAATCTTTGCCGGATCCCACCACGAAAGATGGGACGGGACCGGCTACCCGGAGGGCCTTAAGGGGAAAAATATACCTCTCCAGGGCCGTCTTATGGCCGTGGCCGACGTGTACGATGCCCTGATCTCCCAGCGGCCCTACAAAATGCCCCTCAGCAGCGGGGAAGCGGAGCACATCATTGCCGAAGGCAGGGGCAGTGCCTTCGATCCCGTACTGATTGACGCTTTTCACAAGGTGGTTGCCCGCTTTGCCGGCATTGCGCGTACCTACCGCTGAGCCTAATGGAGGGAGGCAGAAAAAAGTGTCCGGTTCGCTTAAAAAAAAGAAAGGGAGCCGCCCTGGAACGGCCTGCGCTTCGATTGACGGATACATCGCCCTGTTTCCCCCGGAGCGGCAAAAGATCCTTTCCGAGGTAAGGGAGATCATCAGGAAGGCCGCGCCCGGGGCGGTGGAAAAAATAAGCTGGGGAATGCCTACTTTTTACCAGGGGGAAAACCTGGTACATTTTGCGGCAATGAAAAACCACCTGGGTTTTTATCCCGGCGCGGAAGGAATCGCCGCCTTTCAAAAAGAAATCGCCCCCTATAAAAGCAGCAAGGGCGCCGTACAGTTCCCCTACGATCAGCCTCTGCCCCGGGGGCTCATAGCCGCCATTACCCGCTACCGGGTCAAGGCCGCCCGGAAAAAAGATGCAGGCCAAAGGGCCGCTCCGGCAAAGGGCTGACCGGTGCAGGCTGTTTTTCTTGCGGCCCTGGCCGCCGCTTCGCTGGTACACTTGGCTTCCCTCTTTTCCGGCAGCGGAAGGGTCAGGGCTTTTTCCAAGATCTGCCTGGCGCCCCTTATTCTGGGGACGTATATTTCCCGGGCGGAAAGCGTTTTTTTTCCTGTTGTCCTGGCCCTTTTCTTTGGCTGGTTTGGAGACATCATGCTGCTGAAGAAGAAGGATGTCCGTTTTTTCAGGCTCGGTCTGGCGGGATTTCTTTTGGGGCATATCTCTTATACCGCCGCCATGTTTTCTTTTGCCGGACCCCCCAGCCCCTTTGCCCTGGCCGCCGGCCTGGCTGCTGCCCTGCCTCTAGGGATAGGGGCGCGCAGGTTTATCCGTCCCAGCAAGGAAATGAGCCTTCCCGCCGCCGCCTATGAAACGGCGATTCTTCTTATGGCCTTTTCCGCCCTCCAGCTTTTTCTTGTCCGGAGCCTTCCCTTTGGCGCGCTGGCCTTTGCCGGAAGCATCTGTTTTCTGGTTTCCGATTTTCTTCTGGCCTATTTTGCCTTTCACCGGCAGCCCCGCTATGGCAATGTGCCGGTGATGGTTTTGTATATAGCCGCCCAGCTTTGTCTGGTTTTGGGCTTGGCAGGGATGTAACGGTGGCCGGAAGAACGGGGCCGACCCTGACCCCGGTATAAGGGTATGACCGAAATAACACGGCTCATTATGGAAGCGATCCGGTCCATTCCGCCTGGCAGGGTCAGTTCCTACCGGGATGCTGCCCTTCAGGCAGGGCTTCCCCGAGGCGCCCGCCAGGTGGTACGGGTCCTTCACAGCATGGCCGCTCTCCATGATCTGCCCTGGCACCGGATAATCCGCGCCGACGGCTCGATCGCCCTGGAAAGCGGGCAAGGCCGGGAAGAACAGATACGGCTTCTCCGTTCCGAGGGGGTCCGGGTATCACGGGCCGGGAAAATCGACATGAAAAAGTACGGGACGGCCCCTGTGTCCGCGCCGGAACAGGACAGTCCCCGCCGCAGGTGATCCGCGCCGGGGTATAACAGCTTATACGGAACTCCGGTTTACTACTCCGGGATTCTGCCCCGGGGGCCTCATTCGTCGAGCCGGCCCACAAGTTCGTTCCGGGCGTTATCCAGCGCTTCCATCATCCTGGGAAAAACGGCGGCGAAATCCTGGGGATCTTTCAAAAATGCCTCCACCGTTAAAATAGGATCCCCCTCGCGATCCACATAGGCTTTTACTACTTTTTTAATCCTGTTTATGTAATTCACCGCTTCTGGAACCCTGGGTTTGTCCTCGTCGGGTATGTTGATGCCATACATAAGCTGAAAGAATTGGGTATCCTTGGCATCGATGATGATAAAGTAGGTTTTTCCCGCTGCTTTGAAGCTGATGTCGCCGTCCTGGTCCACTTCGGCCGTGTAGCCCTCGCTTTGCAGGAAGGTTAAATACATTCTTTGCAGGGCTGTCTGGGCGTTGAGGGAAACGGCAAAGCCGCACAGTATCAGCAGTACCGCAGGGAATTTTTTGTTCATCCTTATACTCCTGTTACGCGCCATGGGTTTGTATGGGAAAAGGAAGCGGAGCGCCGGAAAAGACCGAAGAATCCCACCATGATTTTGAATCTTACCATGGCGGACAAAAAAGGACAAGGGGCTTGTCCTTTTTCCTTGCTTGACATAATCTCCGGTTTCTTGTACGGTTACATTACAATTCTATAATTTTGGGGGTTTTCATGAAAATCGGAATTAACGGTTTTGGCCGGATCGGGCGCATGGTGTTCCGGGCGGCTTTCTCGAATTTTGACGATGTGGAAGTTGTGGGGGTCAACGACCTTTTGGAGCCGGATTACCTGGCCTATATGCTTAAATACGACTCGGTCCACGGCCGGTTTGAAGGCGACATCAAGGTGGAAGGCGGTAAACTCACCGTTTCCAACGGCAAAAAAACGTGGACCGTCCGCCTTACCGCCGAAAAGGACCCGGCAAATCTAAAATGGAACGAAGTGGGAGCGGAGGTGGTGGTGGAATCCACGGGTCTTTTCTTGACCCAGGAAGGCAAGGACGGCAAACCCGGCGCCGACGCCCATATCAAGGCGGGGGCCAAAAAGGTCATCATGTCCGCTCCCTCCAAGGATGATACGCCCATGTTCGTTTACGGGGTAAACCACAAGGCCTATGCGGGTCAGCCGGTTATTTCCAACGCATCCTGTACCACCAATTGCCTGGCTCCCATTGCCAAGGTTATCCACGAAGCCTTCGGTATCAAGCGGGGCCTTATGACCACCGTCCACGCCGCCACGGCCACCCAGAAAACTGTGGACGGGCCCTCCAACAAGGATTGGCGGGGGGGCCGGGGTATCCTGGAAAACATTATCCCCTCTTCCACCGGAGCGGCCAAGGCGGTCGGCAAGGTGCTTCCCGAATTGAACGGCAAGCTGACCGGCATGTCCATGCGGATCCCCGTATCGGATGTCTCCGTGGTGGATCTGACGGTGGAACTGAACAAGCCCGCCAGCTACGATGAGATCAAGGCGGCGGTAAAGAAGGCCAGTGAGGGCGAATTGAAGGGCGTCCTGGGCTACACCGAAGACAAGGTGGTTTCCACCGATTTCCGCCGCGAGCCCAGGACTTCTGTGTTCGATGCGGAGGCGGGCATCGCCCTGGATCCCACCTTTGTTAAACTTGTCGCCTGGTACGATAACGAATGGGGCTACTCCAACAAGGTTGTGGAGATGTGCCGGGTCGTTAAATAAGGCTTGCTGTCCCGCCATGGGAGATTGCAGCGGGTATGTATGCACAGGCCGCCTGGCCCCTGAGGATTCAGCTTCAAGGGGCCGGGTGTCTTGCGAAAAGCCCTGCTTTTTACTGTTTTCATCTGACTGTAACCACCCCGGCAGAACAGCATGCCTCGCCGCAGGGCGGGGTATTTGATTGCCCGGCGGCTTGCCGGGGGAGCCTCATTTTTTGCTAAGGAGAAACTATGGCAATCAAAACAATAAAAAACATGGACCTTCAGGGCAAACGGATCATCATGCGGGTGGATTTTAACGTTCCCATGAAGGACGGCGTTGTCCAGGACGATACCCGCATTACGGCGGCCCTGCCGTCCATCAACTATATTTTGGGGGAGGGGGTCAAGAGCCTTACCTTGATGAGCCATCTGGGGGATCCTTCCAAGGACGCCAAGAAGGCCAGGGAAAAGGCGGAAAAGGACGGCAAAACCTTTGACGAGGCCGCCTATATCAAGGGGAAGCACCGTATGGCTCCGGTGGCGGTGTACCTGGAAAAAAAGCTGGGCAGGCCGGTTATCTTTGCCGGAGAAGACGGCTGTTACGGCAAAAAGGCTTTTATCGAAGGCCAGCCTGAGGGGTCCGTGATCATGCTGGAAAATACCCGCTTCCATAAGGAAGAAACCAGCAAGGAAGCGGTGGATAGGGACAAGCTGGCCAGGGAACTGGCGGGCTACGGCGATGTTTTTGTCAACGACGCCTTCGGTACCGCCCACCGGGACCACGCTTCCACGGCGAGCATTGCCAAGTTTGCCCCGGTGTCTGCGGCGGGGTTCCTGATGGAAAAGGAAGTGGGCTACCTGGAGCCCATTGTAACGAACCCCCAGAAACCCCTGGCGGCGATTATCGGCGGGGCCAAGGTGTCCAGCAAGATCGCCGTGCTGGAGAGCCTCCTTAAAAATGCCGCCTCCCTGGTGATTGGCGGCGGCATGGCCTATACCTTCCTCAAGGCCCAGGGGCACAGGGTGGGAAAATCCCTGGTGGAAGAGGATCAGCTCGACACGGCGAAAAAGATCCTCCAGGCGGCCAAAACCGCCGGGACAGAGATTGTCCTCCCCGTGGATCAGGTGGGGGCCGAAACCTTCGACTCCGCCGCCAAACCGGTCCCCGTGGACAGTCAGGACCTGGACGACAACCTCATGGGCCTGGATGTGGGGCCCAGGACTGTGGCCACATACAGAGAAGTTCTCGCCAAGGCTAAGACCATTGTGTGGAACGGCCCCGTGGGGGTTTTTGAGTTTGACGCCTTTGCCAAGGGTACCGAAGAGGTGGCAAAGCTCGTGGCGGAAGCCACCGGACGAGGGGCGATCACCGTGGTGGGCGGCGGCGACTCGGTGGCGGCGGTGAACAAGTTCAACCTGGCCTCCAAAATGAGCCACGTTTCCACCGGCGGCGGCGCTTCGCTGGAACTGCTGGAGGGTAAAAAACTTCCGGGCATCGAAGTGTGCCGCGCCTAGGACCGCCAAGGACATGCCGCTCCAAACGCTCCGGGGGCGGCGTTGCCGCCGCCGTCTTTGGCGGTGAAGCCCCGGGACGCCGGAGAACCGGGGGATGAAGGCGCTGCGGTATGTCCTGTCCGGGAAGCCCGGCAGGGAAGGGGTGCTGCCCCTGGCCGCCTGGGAACTGCCGGAACTGCTGGAGGCCGCCGGGGCGGGGGAAGAGGCCCGGTCCGCCTTTGAGGCCGGACCGGTGATGCTTCAAACGGGGGGCTGGCAGTCCTGGACTGCGGGCTGGGAACTGGCTCCGGGGGAAACCCTTCCCGCCAGGGTCAGGCTGATTCCGGCCCTGCGAAAAATGTCCGCCCCCCCCTGGGACTGCGGGCGGAACGGGAACGCCCCGGCGGCCTCTGGAAAGGGCGAAGCCGCCGGTTCCTTTATCATGTACCTCCGGGCGGGAGACTGGTATCTGGCGCTGGCGGAAGAGCCGGATGAAGCCCTCCGGGGCCCCCTGTGTTTTTTTATCTCCCCGGACAGGCGGCATATCCGGGCAGGACTGTACTGTCCCGGCCTGGAGGGCGGCGGCGCAGCGGGGATCCGCATTTTTCTGGTCCGGGGCTATTTTGCCCTCAAGGACGCCCTGGGGGATCTGTACCGCCAGGGAGACCGGTTTGCCGCCCTGGCCTGGCTGGGAAAACGCCCCGGGGGCTATGAATCCTGGTACAACCATTATACCCATATCAACGAAGATCTCCTCCTCCGGGACCTGGACGGCCTGGGCCGGACCGGCAATCTTATCAAGCTGCGCTATCTGGACCGGGGGGAGCCCGCGGTCTTTCAGATAGACGACGGCTGGGAAAAGGCGGTGGGGGAGTGGGAGGCGGACCCCCTCCGTTTTCCCCGGGGCCTTAAACCCCTGGCGGAACGGATAGAAGAGGCGGGGCTGATCCCCGGCCTATGGCTGGCCCCCTTTCTGGTAACCCGGAAATGCGGAATCTTCCGGAACCGGCCCCACTGGCTGCTCCGGGAACAGGACGGAAGTCCCGTTAAGGCCGGATGGAATCCCCACTGGGACGGAACCTTTTACTGCCTCGATCTGTCCCGGGGGGACGTGCTGGAATACCTGGGCGCCCTGATGGAAGAGGTAACAGGCCGCTGGGGGTTCCGGTACATCAAACTGGATTTTCTCTATACCGCCTTCTTTTACGGCCGCTTTGCCTCCGGGGGAACCCCGGCGGATCACTATCACCGGGCCCTGGCGGTCTTGGAGAGCCGGAGCAAAACCCCTTCGGGCCTTCCCGCCGCCTTCCTGGGCTGCGGCCTTCCCCTGGGCCCCTCCTTCCGGCATTTCCCCCTTTCCCGGATAGGCACGGACACCCGGGAAACCTGGGACTGGCCCTTGGCGCGTTTCCTGCGCCACACCGGAAGGCCCAGCGCCCTGCTCTCCCTCAAGGATACCATTGGCCGCTCTTTCCTGAACAGAACCCTCTTTATTAACGATCCCGACGTTATTTTTCTCCGTTCCCGCAGATGCGCCCTGACCGGAACCGAAAAGGAGTGCATCGCCCTGGTTAATTATGTACTGGCGGGGCAGATCATGTTTTCCGACAATCCCTTGTTTCTGGACGGGGAAGATCTGGCCCTTACCGGGCGGATCAGCGCCCTCTACGACCGCCTGGAGGGGGATGAGTACGGCGCCCTTCCCCTGGAAGGACGGGGCGGAAAACCCTCCGGGGCGTACCGCCTGATAAGCCGCTCGGGAAAAACCGGGGGGATCATCAACCTGGGGGACCGCCCCTGGACGCCGCCGGAGCCCCTCCCCGCAGGGGGCGCCTGGCTTCTGGACCGCCGAATTCCGGGGAGCGGATCCTTTGCCCCCCGAAGCGTCAGTATCATGGTGTGGGACTAAGGCGCTTGCAGGGAATATCCCGGCCATGGTACTCTGGCTGTACTGGTGATGAAGTAACGCCCCTTGCCGGGGCGTTTTGCCGGCGCGGCGCGCCGGGCCGGCTTGAGCCGGCCCGCTCTTACCGGAGGGACGAGGCTTTTGCCCGGCGCCAACGCGTGGTACTGGTGATGAAGTAACGCCCCTTGCCGGGGCGCTTTGCCGGCGTGGTGGAATGGTAGACACGGCAGACTCAAAATCTGCTGTCCGCGAGGATGTAAGAGTTCAAGTCTCTTCGCCGGTATGAGGGTTTCCCCGCACAGCTCCGCCCCCCGGGGTGGAGGCTGCGGCCCCTGCCGTTCAGGTTGCAGCTTTTGCCGCTCAGGCTAGAGCTTCTACCGCTCAGGCTAGAGCTTCTACCGCTCAGGCTAGAGCTTCTACCGCTCAGGCTAGAGCTTCTACCGCTCAGGCTAGAGCTTCTACCGCTCAGGCTGCAGCTTCTACCGCTCAGGCTGCAGCTTCTACCGCTCAGGCTAGAGCTTCTACCGCTCAGGCTGCAGCTTCTACCGCTCAGGCTGCAGCTTCTACCGCTCAGGGTGGAGCTCTGGTCTTCCGGGCTGGGGGCGGGACGCCTCCCCCCTTTCCTTCCGGCGTACACCCTCCGGGGTTGACGGGGAATCCGGGGCGTATTGCCACGGGGGTATTTCTATATATAATAAAGGAGAGGGAGTGGTTCGGAGACCTCCGGGGCAGAACCGGTTCCGCTCAAACAGGGGGGGGCGCGCCGGGTTCCGGAGGCTGCGGCGCATCCCGGGGAGGCCCGTCTGCCGCCGGCGGGGTATTCCGGGTACAGAGGGCCGGGCGGAGCGGATACGTGGGAATGGGGATGAAAAAGCGCTGGATTAGTGCCGGATTAGTGGTGATTCTCGCCGGGGCAAAACTGGCCGCCCAGCCGGTGATTAGCTCCGTGGATTTTACCGGCGGCCAAACCGGCAACCTGGGAATAGGGGATACCGTTTCCCTGGACATCACCCTGGCCGCCCCTCCCGCGGGGACCCTTACCTTGGTTTCTGGAAACCTGGATAGCTGGACCCTGGGCGGCTTGAGCGGCTCGGGCACTGCCTGGACCGCGGTATGTACCATTGCCAATAACGGAGTGCAATTTGTCTCCGGCGCGATGGTCCCTCTGGCAAATCTGGTGGTAAATGACGTGGGCGGCGGGGGAGCCGGCATGGCTTACGCAGCTTCCATTGCCTTGCCGGTGGGCCTGACCCTGGACGGCAAACCTCCCACCGGGGCCGTCGTATCTAGCTCCGCGGCCACCGGCGGAACCCCAGTAACCGGGTACTATAACGGGACGAATACGGGGTCTACCCTCACCGTAACATTTCCCAACAGCAGCTTAGACCCCAGCATTGACGGCGGATCCCTCGCCGTGGAGGTAAGCGATAACGGCGGCGGGACCTGGTCCGCCCTGGGATCTTCGGCGGCCATCGGAGCAGGAGTTGCTGCGGCGGGTTCCATCACGGTGAACCCCGGGGCGCTGGCGGCCTATAACGGGAAGACACTGCAGTTCCGGGGAATCCTGACCGACCGCGCCGGGAACACCGGCGCCGCCGGGGCCGCGGGCGGGAGCATCGTGGTGGATACTACCCCCCCCACCCTGAGTACGGTTACGATTGCGTCGAACAATGCGAATACCGCCAGGGCCAAGGTGCTGAATACGGTAACGGTGAGTATTACCGCCTCCGAGGCGGTCAACACCCCCGCCGCGGGCAGTCAAATGGTTTTCAGCGCCTCCCGCACCGGAGCGGCCCTGGCAATCGCGGGAAGCGGGTCTTCCTACACCATCGCGTATACCATCGTAACCGGTGATTTGTCTTTGCTCACCCTGGGGGCCGCCGTTCCCTTTTCGATAGCCCAGATCACCGACCCGGCGGGGAATGTCATGGCCGCGCCGGTAACGGTCATCACCGGCGGCCCGGTGGTAATGTATTACCGGGGGCTGACCTGGCAGGGCGCCGCCAACGGCGATTGGAGTACCGCCTCTAATTGGGCGGAGGGTTATGCCCCCCCCACCGCCGATGACGAAGTGGTGATTAACAGCAACAATCCCAGGCTGACCGCCGCCGGCGCCGCGAAAACCATCACCGTCGGGGCCGGGGCCGGGCTTGATACCGATAATTTCAGTTTAACCGTGGCCAGTACGTTTACCCTGAGCGGTACCGCCTGGCTCCGCCGCCGGGGCGGGACAACCGTACCCCTGCCCTCGGGGGGCACGGTGATTTACCATACCGGCGGGCTGGTGCAGGATTACGGCGCGGTGGTTGATTACCCCAGCCTGGAATTTACGGCGGGGGCCTATTCCCTGGGGGCCGCCCTGACCGCCGGAACCTTAACCGTCAGCGGCGCCGCGTCCATTACCGGCGCTTTTCCGCTGACCGTAAACGGGACCAGCTCCCTCAGCGCAGATGTATCCACCGCCGGGAATCAGACCTACACCGGGGCGGTAACGTTGGGGGGGGCTGTAACGCTGGCGGCCACCGGCGGCGCTATCGTTATGGCCGCCATCACCGGGGGCGGGAATAATCTGACCCTGAACTCCGGGGCCGGGACCACCACGGTAAGCGGGAACGCCGCGGCTCTGGGGACCGTAACCCTCCACGGCGACAGCGGGACCGGGGCGGTAACATTTTCCGGCGGCCTTACCGCGGCTGCCCTAAGCACCACCGCGGCGGCCTATAACCTAACCCTGACCGGCGGGGGGGCGGTAACGATTACCAGCGCCGTAACCTGTACCAACACCGGAACTTTAACCCTGAACGGAACGCCTAACGCCATAACCTGTACCGGGGGCCTCACTGTCAGCGGCCCGGCAGGCGGCGTAACGGTGAGCGGGACGGTGGCAACCGCCGCTGCCCCCATGACACTGGGGGCGGTAACCCTGGGGGGGACGGCGGTCCTCAATTCCGGCGGCGGCGCTATCAGTATGGCCGCCATCACCGGGGGCGGGAATAATCTGACCCTGAACTCCGGGACCGGGACGACTACGGTAAGCGGGGCGGTAAGCGGTTTGGGGAGCGGCACCGGCGCAGCGCTCACGGTGGGCGGCACGGGGCTGGTTACTTTTGACAGTACCTTCACGGCGGCTTCCGGCATAGCCGCTTCCGGCGGAAGCCTCATATTTTCCGGGGACGTAACCCTGGGAAACGGGAATACCGGGACCACCATCGGGACCACGGAAATCGCCGGTCCGGCGGCGTCCTTTAGCGGCTATGACGGGGTCAGCCTGGGGAACCTGACCCTGAGCGGGACTCCCAGGACGGTTATCCTCAATTCCAATGGCGGAGCGCTGGCGGCGGGGACCATCACCGGGGGCGGGAATGACCTGACCCTGAACTCCGGGGCCGGAACCACGACGGTAAGCGGGAACGCCGCGGCTCTGGGGACCGTAACCCTCCACAGCGACAGCGGGACCGGGGCGGTAACATTTTCCGGCGGCCTTACCGCTGCTGCCCTAAGTACCACCGCGGCGGCCTATAACCTAACCCTGACCGGCGGGGGGAATCCGGTAACGATTACCACCGCCGTAACCTGTACCAACACCGGAACTTTGACCTTGAACGGAACGCCTAGCGCCATAACCTGTACCGGGGGCCTCACCGCAACCGCGCCCAGCGGCGTAACCCTGAGCGGGACAGTGCAAACCGCCGGTGGGCAGCCCATTGTTCTGGGGAACCTTTCACCGGCCCGGAATATCAGCCTTGCCGGTGCGGCTATTCTGGACGCGGGAACGGGGGCCGCCACCTTTTACGGCGGGGTGAGCGGTGCATACAATTTAACAATCAGCGGTACGGGGGCTGCCACGTTTAACGGCGCGGTCAGCGGCGTGGAAAACCTATCGGTGGCCGGGGCCGGCGCCATCAACGCGGATATAAGTACCACCGGAAGCCAGACCTATACCGGGGCGGTAACCCTGGGGGGAAGCGGGACGGCCAGAACCTTTAGCTCCGGGACCAATCAAGACATTACCTTTACCGGCGGCGTTACCGGGGGAAGCCACAACCTTTCGGTCATCGCCTCCGGTACAGGAATAGTAACATTTGGCGGCGCCACCACCGTTGGGACCGGGACCCCCCCGGCGTATGCCGTGGACATTAACGCCGGTATGGTTCGAATCGCCGGCGGAGGGTCCATCGCTTCCGCCGGAAACCTGGACATTAGATTTACCGCCGACGGTTATGATTTACAGCCCGCCAGCACCACCGTAGTGGCCGGGGGAACCGGGCAGGTATATTATCTTTTTAGAGATCCCGGAAAAACCATCGAATTTGGTCCTACTGCAACTGCTTCCCTGCCCGGCCTTGGAGCAGCGGCGGATATTTTTATTGACAGCGATTTCTTTACCACCACCCGGCCTGTGAACATAGGGGGGCTGTCGCACCAGGGGAACATCTGGATCACCGTTACAACGGCGGCGGCGGCCTACGACCTGACCGTGGGGAACGCCGCGGGAACCGGCGGCAGCGGCAGAATTGGGATTACCGCAGCCCTGGCCGGGTTATCCACCCTAACCCTGAATCCGGGGAATACCGGAGTTGTTGTTTCGGGGGGCGGCGTAACCACCACCGGAAACCAGACCTATAACGGCAAGGTAACATTGGGGGCGGACGCAGACTTTAGCGCCGGCGGGGGAAGCCTGGTCCGGTTTGCGAGTACGGTAAACAGCGACAGTACCGCCCGGTCGTTAACGGTAACAGCCGCGGACGTCCGGTTTGACGACACTGCGGGGACCGTATTGCCCTATTT
>JAITHE010000063.1 GCA_031280125.1 Treponema sp. | reverse complement strand
GAATTAGAGCATGCACTGTACAAATCCTCCCGGATAAGAGTATACCAGCCGCCGGACAACAGCGTCCTGCTGTGGGCCGTAGTGTCTGCTAGGGCAACGCTGATTAAATTGACCCTAATCATCGTTGCCCTCTGTATTTGCTCATTTCATTACGCAAATACCACATTAAAGTAGCACTGATTTATTCTCGGTTGAATAAATCAGTGCTTCCCTAGTGTAGGGCGGGCGCGGGGGGTTTGTCAAGCGCCGAAAAGCGGCATCAAGAGGGGAACCTTCGCGGCTTTGCCGCTTGGTTGGGGTTCCCTTGGCGGCATCCTTGGCGGCGGCATGGGGGAAACCTTCGCGGCTTTGCCGCTTGGGCAGACCAGCAACGCTGGGTGTGTCTACATTACCTCCAAAAAGGGGATACACACCAGGTGCATGGCGTCTTTAAGAACCTTCAGGGAAGCCCGGGCCAGATCCAGCCGGGCGGCGGCCAGGCCGGGGTTTTCCGCCTGGAGGATGGGGCAGTCGTGGTAAAAGCGGCTGAAGGCCCTGGAAAGGCCGTAGAGGTAGGTTCCCAAAAGGGAGGGGTCCAGGTTTTCCGCCGCCGCCGCCGCCGCCCCGTCGTAGTCCCCCAGCGCCTTAAGGAGTTCCCACTCGGGATCCCCGGTAAGGAGGGAATGATCCGCCGGGGCGGTGCCCCGGGAACCCTCCGCCTTTCTGAGCATCGACGAAATCCGCGCCCCCATGTACTGCAGGTAGGGTCCGGTATCGCCGTTAAAGGAAAGGCTTTCCCTGGGGTTAAAGAGCATATCCTTGGAGGGGGACACGGACAGGAGAAAGTAATGCAGCGCCCCCAGGGCGATCTTTTCCGCCGCCGCCCCGGGATTAAGCCCAGCCTGGCCCACCGCTTCTTCCCGTTCCTTGTTCCTGATTTCTTCCAGGGCCATGGCGGCCAGGCTGTCCAGAAGATCATCCGCATCTACCACGGTTCCCTCCCGGCTTTTCATTTTTCCCTCCGGCAGGTTCACCATGCCATAGGACAGATGGTGGAGATTATGCGCCCAGGGGAAGCCCAATTTTTTAAGGATCGTAAAGAGCGCCCGGAAATGGTACTGCTGTTCCGATCCTACCACATAGACCAGCCGGTCAAAGGGCCAGTCCCGGTTCCGGTAAACGGCGAGTCCTATGTCCTGGGTAATGTAAATGGATGTGCCGTCCCCCCGCAGCAGGACCTTCCTGCCCAGTTTTTCCGCCTCCAGATCCACCATCACCGCCCCGTCACCGGCCCGGTAAAAAACGCCCCTTTCCAGGCCCAGGAGGATTTCTTCCTTTCCCTTTAGGTAGGTGTCGCTTTCAAAGTAATACTGATCAAAGGAAACCCCGGTCCGTTCATAGGTGGCCTTCATGCCTCCGATGGCCCAGTGGTTCATCTTCCGCCAGAGTTCCCGGGTTTCCCCGTCCCCCGCTTCCCAGCGGCGCAGCAGTTCCTGGGCCCGGGCCAGAACCGGGGCGGCGGCAGCGGCTTCTTCCTGGGAAAGGCCCTGTTCCATACCTTCCCCGGTTTCCGCCTTTAAGCGGCGGTTAAAGGCCACATACCAGTCCCCCACAAAGTGATCCCCTTTGACGCCTTCGGATTCGGGAGTTTTGCCGCCCCCCTCCTCCCGGTAGGCCAGCATGGATTTGCAGATGTGGATTCCCCGGTCATTGATAATGCAGACCTTGCGGACGGCCGCTCCGCAGGCGGCGAGGATCCGGGAGATGCTTTCTCCCAGGAGGTCGTTCCGCAGGTGCCCCAGGTGGAGGGGCTTATTGGTGTTGGGGCTGGAGAATTCCACCATAATCCGTTCCCCCGTCAGGTTCCCCGGCCTGCCCACGGGTTTATCCAGGACTTCCCCCAGGATGGCCGCCGCCGTTTCGGAGCGGTCCAGGCGGACGTTAAGGTAGGGTCCGCAGGCGGCGGCGCTGCCCCCGGGAAGGGCGTTAAGCCGCCGGGCCAGAGCCTGGGCAATCTGGGGCGGTCCCTGGCGGAGCGGCTTTGCCCAGGGAAAAAGGGGGAATCCAATGTCCCCCATTTCAGGCCGGGGGGGGAGTTCCGCGCTGATCGAGGCGGGATCGGCCCTTTCGGAGGAACCGGCTTCCGCCAGCATCTCCGTCAACGCCCCGGCGATCCGCCGCTTCCAAGGCTCCTTGTAATCAACCATGGGTATAGTGATACCACGGAAGGGCAAAAAAGTCAGCGCGGCGTATCCTGTTCTTCCCCTGTCCCGGGGGTTTTTATATACTGACACCATGGAAACCTCCGCCGGCTCTGTTCAGCTTATCGCCTTTGATCTTGACGGGACCCTGCTGAACAGCAAAAAAGAAATAAGCCCCCGTACCCGGAAGGCCCTGGAAGCGGCCAGGGCGGCGGGGATCTTTACCATCCCCATCACGGGCAGACAGTACGACGATATTCACCGCGAGGTTAAGGAACTGGCCCATCCCTGGGTAATCGCCAACAACGGAGCCCAAATCCTCTCCGCCCCGGAGGGGGAACTCCTCTTTTCCCGGACCCTGGAGGGAGATACGGCCCTGGCCCTGCTCGAAACGGCCAGGGATCTTAAGGCGCTGATCTTCGGGGCCTGCGGCGCCGGGGGCATCTTTGACCACAGGGGCAGGGGCTTTGAGGAAGGTGTTACCCGGCGGATACTGCGCCGGCGGGAGTTCCTTTCCGGGGAGGACTGGATGGCCGGCTATCCCCTGGATGATCTGGCAGAATTGATCCGCACAGAAAAGCAGAATTTTATCAAGTTTGTCCTCCTCTTTGAGGATCCCGGGGAACGGCAGAGGGCTTTCGATCTGTTCCTTCCCAGGAAGGATCTCTACGTTACTTTTTTTGACCAGGACAACATGGAAATACTTCCCGCGGGGATCAACAAGGGAACCGCCCTGGCGGCCGCGGCGGAAAGACTGGGGGTTCCCCTTTCCCGGGTTATGGCCCTGGGAGACAGCGACAACGACCGGGAAATGATCCGGGCGGCGGGCATAGGGGTAGCCATGGGCAATGCACTGGACAGCGTTAAACGGGAAGCGGATAGAATTACCCTTTCCTGCGATGAAGACGGGGCGGCGGCGGCCATTGAATCGGCGCTTCCCTCCGCTTCGGCATAATCCGCCCGCGGGCGGGAAAGGGGCCGCCCCTTGACGATTTACGGGAGGTCTTTTCTCAGCCCTTCCCGGTGGATCACCAGGGCCACCCGGCCTTCCCGGAGCAGTCTGCGGTTGGTTTCGTTGGAAAGGATCAGGAGGGCGTCTTCCCGGTCGATGACCGGGTCGGTGGGCAGAACTCCAAAGATGCCCCGGGCCATGATCCGCAGGGGATTTTCCCCCACCAGGGATGCAAGATCCTCATCCAGGGCTGAAGGAGTGGACCGCATAATGCTTTCCCGGCCCACATAACGGACCATGGCCCGGTCCCCGCCGGTCCGCTGATCCAGCATACCCCGGTCAAAGATCAGATTCATTTCGCTGTCCCAGATTTTGGGAAACAGGCAGGGCTGGGGAAAAGCCGAGCCGGAACGTCCGTGGACCGGCAGGTTTTCATCGGCGATGATGATGATCCCCGTATACTCCCGGGCAGGCACGGGAATCATCGGGGCGGTAATGGGCCGGGGCCTGGAATGGCGGATAAAATCTGCCCCTATGCTGTTAAGCCCCAGGGTATACTGGGCGGAGATGGCCGACAGATCCGCCGAAAGGGCGGGAGGGATCCGGCGGGCATTACCGGCAAAACTGTCCGCCCGGCGCAGGGACAGTTCCCCCCGGCTGATCATGTCTTCCACGGTGGAAGAAGAATCCACCTGGATCCCCATAATAAGGGGCTGTATCAGGGCGGGAAAAACGTCTTCTATCAGAGCCTCCGCCCGGGCCCTGCCGGAGGGCAGCCGTATCCCCTCCCCGGCAAGATCCAGGGTAATCCGGACGCTCATTTCCATACGGCTCCAGTCCAGGACACCGCTGATCCGGGCCGTATCCTGGGCGGCGGCAAGGCCCCCGCAGAGAAGCAGAACAAAAACAAGGCCGCCGGGCTTCATCACTGGGTAACCGGCGTTTTAAGGGAACTCCCTTCCCGAAGGGTGTCGTTCACTCCCATGCCGTTAATCCGGGCCAGGGTACCCGGATCGGTATTGTAGGCCAGGGCAATGGACCAGAGGGTTTCGCCCCGCTTGACCAGATGGGTCCCCGTAAAGGAAACCGTATCCCGCCGGGGGGCTGCCGCGGCCATTTTAACTTCCCTCAGGGCGGGGATGATGAGCCGCTGGCCTATCTTGAGGTACTTGTCCTTCAGGCCCGGGTTACTGCTGCGGATCTGGCTTTCCGGGACCCCGTAATGGCGGGCGATCCCCGAGAGGGTATCGCCGGAACGGATCGTGTGAAAGTAGTATTTGATCAGGGCCAGTTCGGCATTCTTGAGGACCAGGCCAACGGCCTCCGCCTGGGAGGCGGGAACCTTGATATGATAAGCGGGATCCGGCGGGGTGATGCCGTAAAAGAGTTCGCCGTTGGCCTGTTTCAGGGCCGGGCCGGAAAGGCCCGCATGTTCCGCCAGGATTCCCAAATCCACCGGACGGTCCACGGGCACCCGGGTCCATTGGGGATCCTCCGGCCACACTGTTTCTATGCCGTAACGCCGGGGCTGGGATAAAATATAGGAAACCGCCAGGAGCCGCGGCACATACTGGATCGTTTCGTTCCTGAAAGCCCTGCGCCGGCACAGTTCCCAGTAGTCCGCCCCGGGATGTTTCTTGAGCCCGTTGAGGACCGTACCCAGCCCGGCGTTATAGGCCGCCAGGGCAAGCTCCCAGCTTCCCACCCGCTTATATTCGGTTTCCAGCTTGTCCAGCGCCCCCACGGTGGATTTCCAAAAATCCCGCCGTTCATCCATCCATTCGGTGATCTTCATGTCGTAGGGGCCTATGCTGTTCCGCATAAACTGCCAGAGCCCCGTGGCCCCTGAACGGCTTACGGCGCCGGTTGAATAGGCGGACTCGATAACCGGGAGGTAGATCAGTTCCTGGGGAAGCCCCCGCCTTTCAATTTCAGCCCTGATAAATGCGATATAGGGCTCGCTCCGCTTGAGGATCGTACTGAGCCAGTTCCGCCCCCAGCGGGATGAATACTGTTCAATGTATTTTTTGGTCAAATCCTCGTCAATACCGGTAAGGGTAAAGATCACCGGGGGTTCTCCGTGGGGTTTTAGAGCGTAGGGCTGGGCGTAGCGGACCTGCCGGAGGGGCCTGGCGGACGTTTCTTCCGGCACAATCTCCAGATGTTCCGCCCCGCCTAACTGGTAGCTGACCAGTTCTTCCGCCCCGGCAAAAGTTTCCGCCAGGACCATCAACAGTATACATATTTTTTTCATTGCACTGATCGATCCTACCATGATGCGCTCCCATTGGCAAGGGCGGGAAAGACCTGTATACTGTACCGTATATGCGCCATAATCGCCGCGCCGCCGCCACCGTTGTTTTTGTTACCGGTCTCTTTCTTATGATCCTGGGGGTTACCTTCCTTTTGGGCGGCGCGACGGGCATTTCCCGGCTTTCCGTTTTACGGTCCTTTCTTTGTGTTATTATCGGCGCCTTCTGCGCGGTTCTGGCCATAAAGCTCAACAAACGTACCTTGTACATGTTCCTGGCCGCCTTTTTTATCCTGGTGGGGATCTTCCTGTTTCTTTCCGCCCTGGGGATTATCCCCTTTTCCCTGGTCCAGGGCTGGCCCCTGCTTTCCGTTTTTGCCGGGCTGGCCCTGCTCCCCGCGGGCTGGCGGCATTACCGGGCCTTCCGTTACCGCTACCTGGTCCCCTCCCTGGCCTTTGTCATTCTGGGTTCCGTACTTCTGGTTTTTTCCTTTAAGATCGTCTCCTTTTCTTTTAAGCGTTTTATCATTAACTGGTGGCCGCTGCTGATCATTCTGACGGGAATCGTCCTGGTTCTCCTCTCCCTCAGTTCCAGGCCCAGAGGCGGGGATGAAATTTCGTGAATGTCCGGGTTGCCCTGACGGCCCTGTTTCTGTTTATCCTGCCCCTGCCCTGCCCCTCCGCTCCCAAAACTTCTCCGGACCCCCCCCGGCATCCGGAAGAGGACCTGCGGTACCAGGTAGAGCTGGGAAGCCCCGCCTCCCTGGGCCGGGCGGCGGCGCTGCTGCAGGAACGGGATGCCGGCCTGGAACGGAACAGATCCTTCAACGCGGCGGGGGCGGCGATCCTTACCACGGTGTACCCTGACACCCTGGCACTTTCCTTCTACCCCGACGTGCAGTCCCACAGCTATTCCAGGATCCTGGAGGGCGTCCGGGGGGGAACCTACGTTTCCCCCTCTTCCCGGTCCCGGGATTTTCTGGAATACGTCCTCCCCTTTCTGGCCTACTACGGCGCCGAATCCGCCGGCAGAAACCTTCCCGGCCAGACCCCCCTCCGCGCTGCCCTGGCGGATCTGGACAAGGCCGCCCAGCTTAATCCCGCCTCGGTGCTGCCGGGGCTTTTCCGGGGTTTTGTGTATGAAAAAACGGGGGATCTGCCCCGGGCGGAGACGGCCTACAAAAAGGCCCTGGAAAACGGGGACTGTTATCCCGCGGAAACGGGCATAGCCAGGGTCCTGGTACGGCAGAACAAAAAGGACGAAGCCCTGGCCCTGCTGGAAAAACTGGGGAGCGCCTACCCCGCCAACCTGGAACTGAAAAAAATGCGGGCCCGGATCTACCGGGAACACCGGGATTGGCCGCGGGCCGGCAGCCTGGCGGCGGATATCCTCCGGCAGGACAGCCGGAACGGCGAGTTCCTCCTCCTCCGGGCGCAGGTTCTGCTGGAACAGGGCCAGTTTCACCAGGCCGCGGCCCCGCTGGACGCCTACGCCGCCCTGGACCCCGCCGCTCCTCCCGGGGCCGCCTCCCCGGAGGGACGGCGGTATCTTTTTTTGCGGGCCCGCATCCTGGCCGAAGGAAGCCGCGGCCAGTCCCGGACAGGGGCTCTGGATATGCTGCGGCCCCTGATCAGCGCCGCCCCGGAGGAAGGGGACATTGCCCTCTACGCCGCCGCCCTGCTTCTGGAATCCCCCCGGGAAGAGGAACGGGCCGAGGGAAGGACCATTCTGGACCAGCTCCTGCGATCCCCCCAGGCGGGGCCGGAAACGCTGACCCTGGCCCTGAAGGATGAGATCCGCCGGGAAAACTGGAAAGGGGCCAAAGCCTGCCTGGACAGACTCCTGCCCCGCCGGAGGGAAGACGGGGATCTCCTCGACGCGTGGAGGGTTGAACGGGAACTGGGGAACTATGCCGCCGCCCTCTCCCACGCCAGGGAACTCTACGGCAGGAACCCCTCCGGCGAAGAGGCCGCCGCCGCGTATATCACCGCCCTGACCGATACGGGAAGAAACTCCGAAGCCTCCCGGATTATTGAACAGCGCCTGGCGGCGGTTTCCGGGGGGCCCCACAAGAGCCGGTACTACTACCTCCGGTCAAAAATACGGACCAGCGAGGATGCGGTGCTGAACGATCTGCGGGCGGCCCTCTTTGAGGATCCCCGGAACCTGGACGCCCTGATCGCCATATTTGACATATACCACCGCAGGGGGGATGAAAAACGGGCGGCCTACTACCTCAGGCAGGCCCTGTCCATTGCCCCCGGCAATCCCCACCTGAAACAGTACGAGGCCCAGTACGGCCCCCTGCTGCACAACTAACCCGGCCCATTGAACAGCCCCCGCCGCTGTGTTACCATGTCCGTATCTTTACAAGGAAGCTCCATGGAAATGACGGCGGAAACACTGGATCGTATCAGGGCGGCCCTGGACCACGCACTCCAGGGCGGGTTTTACCACACCCGCTTTCCGGGGATCCGGGCCGGGGACATCCACCGCCGGGAGGAGTTTGAACAGCTCCCCTTCACCGGAAAGGACGACCTCCGGGGGGCCTACCCCCTGGGGCTTGCCGCGGTTCCGGAGGAACGGATCCTCCGGATCCACTCTTCGTCGGGGACCACCGGCACGCCGGTGATTATCCCCTATACCCGCAAAGACCTGGACGACTGGGCGGACATGTTCAGCCGCTGCTACCGGACCGCGGGGGTAGGCCCCCGGGACAGGATCCACATTACCCCCGGGTACGGCCTGTGGACTGCGGGCATCGGCTTCCAGCTTGGGGCGGAACGGCTGGGGGCCATGACCATCCCCATGGGGCCGGGCAGCACCGACAAACAGCTTACAATGATGGAAGACCTCCGGTCCACGGTACTCTGCGCCACCTCATCCTACGCCCTCCTGCTGGCGGAGGAAATAGAAAAGCGGGGCCTCCGGAACCGGATATGCCTGTCCCGGGCCCTCATCGGCTCCGAGCGCTGGGGGGAAAAGATGCGGGCCCGGATCGCCGCGGAACTGGGGGTGGAACTCTACGACATCTACGGCCTCACGGAGATCTACGGCCCCGGCATCGGGATCAGCTGCCGCTGCGCCTGCGGCATGCATATGTGGACCGACTATCTGTACTACGAGATCATCAATCCCAGAACGGGGACCCCGGTATCCCCGGGGGAAACCGGAGAACTGGTGATCACCACCCTGTGCAAGGAAGGGGCCCCCCTGATCCGGTACCGCACCCGGGACCTGACCCGGGAACTCCCCGGGGACTGCCCCTGCGGCCTCCCCTTTCCCCGGATAGACACCCTCATAGGCCGGTCCGACGACATGGTGAAGGTGAAGGGAACCATGGTGTACCCCGGCAGGGTGGACGAACTCTTGGCCGGGGTCAAGGATGTCTCCAGCGAATACCAGATCCAGATCGATCACCTGAACGGGCGGGACATCCTCAACCTCTTCTTTGAAACCCCCCTCACGGACAAAACCGCCCTGAAGGGACTGGAAAAGACCGTGGAGGCCGCCTTTAAGGAAAAAATCGGCCTCACCCCCAAGGCCATGGCGGTGGCCATGGGGGAACTCCCCCGGAGCGAAAAGAAATCCACCCGCATCTTCGACAACCGCTACTAGGCCCCGGCCCCGGAGGCCGCTCCTCGCCGGGGCGGAGGATTACCCCCCCACCAGCAGCTTGCCTATGTCATGGAGTTCCGGCATCTGGAGATACACCGGCTTCCGCCCCCGGGCCGCCGCCTTGTCCGCCTCCACCAGCTTGACAAACAGTTCGTTGGTTAAATCGGCAAATACCTGGAGGTTGGATTCAAAGGCGTTAACCGCCATATCCCGCAGCACCCGGTCCTGGGGGGACACGTCGCTGCGGGCCGCCCGGCGCCGCAGCCCGGAGGACGCCTCCTGCCGGGCCAGGGACACAAAGGCCGCCGCCGCCGCAATCTGCCGGTAGGCCTCGTGGAGCTGCACCGACCCCCGCAGGGGCGCCTTGTCGGTAAGATCCTCGATCAGATCCCAGCACTGTTTGTCCACCGGCAATTGCAGCAGGACGGGCCGGATAAACCGGCTGGCAATATTGGCCCGGTAGTGATCCCCAATCCGTTCAATAAGCCGGATGACCCCAGGATCCTGAATGTCCATGGCACCAGTATCCACCAAGAAACGCCCTTGTGCAAGGGACGCCCCCGCCGCCGGAGGCGCAGCGCTCCGTTTCTAGGGGATAATCGCGGAGTGGATCTCCGAAAAAGGACCCAGTTCGCCCTTTTCGTTCTGCCACCGCAGGGCCACGTGGACCCGGCTTCCCCGCTGGGTTTCGTCAAACTCCAGGATAGAGGGGGTGCGGGTGGCCAGGGTGGAGGCGATCAACTCCTCCGGGCGGGAGGGGGCCTCGCTGCGGACCAGCCAGTACACCACCGCCCCGTCGTATCCGTAGGGCCTGGCCTTGCCCCCGCTCCCCTTTTCCCAAAAATGGACGTGGATCTGGCGGATTCCCTTGACCGCCAGTTCCAGCTCCGGCCCCTCGGGGGGCACGGGGATGGGGGTGCGGATCCTGTCGTGGTTGGGAATCCCCAGGGCGGTACGGTCTTCGCCGGTAACCGGGGGGAACCGGAGGTACTGGTTTACAAAGGGCCGGATTACCGCCGCCGCGGCCTTTTTGGCGCTGTTTTTGCCCCCGGTGTCCACCGGACTGTGGGGACCCAGGGTTTTGGCAAAGGCGGTGTACCAGGCGGCGTAGGCTTCCGCCATGGCCGTCCTCGCGGCCTGGGGAATATGGGGCCACTCCGGGGGAGAGCCGGTACACTTCTGGGCCGTATACTGGTTGAGGAACGTAAACCAGAGGTCAAAATCCGGATCGTGCCGGGGGATATAATCCCGTTTCCTTGTCATACTGCACCCCCCGTACATAATGAAGGGAACCGGGGGTTTCCACAAGTCCCCGGCGGGTTTCCCGGCGGCGGGGGAGCCCTCCCCGATGGCTGGGGAACCCCTCCCGGCGGTTGGGGAGTCCTCCCCGATACCTGGGGATCTGTTCCCGATGGCTGGGGAGATGTCCCCGACGGCTGGGGAGATGTTCCCGACGACTGGGGAGATGTCCCCGACGGCCGGGAACATGTTCCCGATGGCTGGGGATCTGTCCCCGACGGCCGGGAACATGTTCCCGACGGCTGGGGAGATGTTCCCGACGGCCGGGGAGATGTCCCCGATAACTGGGGAGATGTCCCCGACGGCCGGGGAATCCTCCCCGGTAAGCGGGGGCGCGTCCACAGACCCCGGCGGCGCACGCGCCGGGGTCTGTGCGGCAGGCTCTTAGTCCCCGGGGGGAGAGGGGGTTAATGCTTTTTTATAGGATGCCGAACATAAAAGCAAGGAGAACAGGATGATCCAGGGCGCGGCGCTCCCCACCATCGGTTTCGCCATGAGGGCTTCCAGCTCGGGCAGGATGTCCCTGCCGGTTTCCCCCGCCAGCTATATCTACTCCCACTTTAGGCATGTCTCGGGGGTGCCCGCCCCGGAGGGAACCCGGGGGGTGGCGATCACCAAACTCAAGATTCTGGATGTGCTGATTGAACAGCTGGCGCAGATAAAGAAAAGCCCCGGCAGCCGCCTTGAGGGGGCCCCCTCGGATGCAGAGATAGACGCCCTGATCAGCACCTACGAGGGCCAGATCAAGGCGGCCCGGGCGGCCAATACGGTGATGCCCTATGCCCCCGCGCCCCAGGCGCCGGCGGGGATGCTGTTCAGCCTGGTAGCCTGAGCCGCCGGGCGCTATACATAACGGGGGCGGTATGCGGAGAACAGCGCCAGCAGCTCTTCCCCGGTAAGGTACGCGGTGGTGGCGCCCCGGGCGCTGACGCATGTGCCGCCGGTGATGTTGCCCAGCAGCACGGCTTCCTGGACGGTTTTACCGTGGTACAGTCCATAGATAAAACCGGCCAGGAAGGCGTCTCCGGCGCCGGTGGAATCCACGCAGGCACATGCAGGAATGGCGGGGATCAGGCGTTCTTCGCCGTCATAGACCAGGCAGCCCTCCGCGTCGAGTTTTATCAAAACGGTCTTAAAGAATCTGTGGAGATACCGGGCCGCTTCTGATACGGCTGTGCAGCCGCTTATCTTGAGGGCTTCCTTCCGGTTCGCCGTCCAATAGTCGGCCAGTTCCAGGTGCGCCCGGTATTTTTCCAGGGGCATGTCTTCTTCCCATCCCACATCGAACACCAGCGTGGAGCCTTCGGCCTTTAATCTGCGGTATACCTCGATATTCCCCAGCTGCATCTCAACGATTCGTGCGCCGGAACACAGGCGGTACAGGCGTTCTGCTTCGCCGGGATCCGGCTCTTCCTGGTCTGTATAGGAAATGAAGGTCCTGTCCCGGCTTGTTATGAGCGCCGCGCTGACATTGAGGGGGATACCGGTTGTGCCGGGGCCGGGGACATACATATTTTCGATTTCCAGGCCGAACTTTGCCGTCTCCTCCCGGACAAAGCGCGAAAACATATCGTCCCCCAGCCAGGTCCCAACCCGGGTCTTGATGCCCAGGCGGCTCAAATTCAGCATGGTGCCCACCACTCCTCCGCCCAGGTGGATAGAAAAATGGCGCGCGAATAGTTCCTGGCCTTCGCCGGGTATATGGGGGAGTCCTGAAAACATAAGATCGATATTGGCCT
>JAITHE010000008.1 GCA_031280125.1 Treponema sp. | reverse complement strand
ACTTGTTCGATAACCCGGTTGGTTATCTCACAGTCCTTGCAGTTTCTCGTCCTACGGACTGCGAAACGTGCGTTTTTTAGCGGAATTTGTTCAGAAACTGAGGTTTCTGAACAACTCTATTGATTGGGCGGCTGGGGTACATACCAAAGTACCCTCTTCCGCGGGGAATCCTTGGGGCGGTTCAGATTATCCACTCTGTACAGAAGTTTTACGCCAGCGTTATTGGGGTATGTACCCCACCAGTATAATAAATTTCCACTCCAGCGAAGATACCCCGCTGCTTGCGGTGGGGTTCTTCATTATGATATAATATAAAAAATGGATAAACGTCAAAATATAATTATATTTGTCTCATGGCTCTCTGTTTTGCTGGGGACCTTTATTTTTTGTGCGTTTAACCGAGGCCGTTTTTTCCTGCCCTTGCTGCACAGGGCCCCCTTCTCGGATGTTTCCATTGCCAAATATCAAGAGGACGGCAGCATTTATGCGGCAGACTCCGGTTCCTTCCGGCTTGTCAAAATGAATGCCGAAGGCCAGGCCTTTTATACCATCACCATTGATAAAATGAAAGAGTATGTGAGGATCATGGACTTTGCTGCAGACGGAGACGGCAATCTTTTTGTATATGCCATGGAAACCGAATACGACGCATACCTTACCAAACGGGACATGATCCGTCAGTATGATTCCCGGGGCAGCTTTGTTAAAACCATATTCGAGATTGATTACGAGGCGGGGGATCTGGTTTCGCCGGATAATCCCAGAACAGCCCCCCAAATAGGTTCCCTCTTTTGCGGCGACGGGTATCTAAGCTTTTCCCGTCTTAGACGGAACGAAGCGGAACTGTACTGTTACGACATTTACCGGGAAAAACTGGACAAGGCTGTCTTTGCCGCCCCTGCCGGCAAAGAAGAAGATCCTGCCTACCCCCGGGATTTTTCCCTGGCCCGGCTTTGCCTGCGGGACTTCAATAATTTTGTGTATACCACCCGGCGGGGGGGCATATACGAAGTCAGGGACGGGAGGGAGCCGGTCCTCCGTTCCTTCTATGTTTTTAGCGAAGACGAGGGGGGCATTATTCCCTGGGACATATACTACGGAGAAGCGGACAAGATCGTCTTTTACGATATGATCTCCGGCCGTATCTGTTACGACAACGCAGGCGGCCAGGCTGTTCCGGTGCTGCCCTTTTCCTTTTTTGGGGAAGAGGATATGGCAGGTCTTAAGGGATTTGGCTTTGACAGAAGACACTATGCCGGAGTGGCGGATGGAACCGTCTGGTACCATGACGGCAGCACGTTCAGGACCTACGAAGATGGTTTCAGGCTTCCCCAAAAGGACCGGATTCTGGTTATCGCCGTCCGCACCGCCCTGGCCCTGGGGGCCGCAGCCTTTGTTATATGCCTTTACCTCCTCTTTGTAAGGATCCTCGATTACTATATTTCGATCTTTATCAAACAAACAATTATCATTATTCCCCTGAGCATTGCGGCCCTTGTTTTTTTATACCACACCATCGGCTCCTACCTTACCGGCCAGATAAACCAGGAAATCTTTAACCAGCTTGTGTCCACCGCTGCAACCGCTTCCAAACTGATAAACGGCGGCGAAATAGCGGCCCTTCAAAGCAGTCAGGAGTACGGCGGCGAAGTGTACCGGAAAAACCTGATGATCCTGAAAGCCATAACCGGACTGAACCGGGATGAATGGAACAAGGCAAATTATGCAGCGATCTACAAAGTGGTAAACGGACGCCAGTATTACCTTATCCAGTCTAACGACGAAGTAAACATGTTCAGGCCCTACGCAAAGCCTGAACCGGATTCCAAGGAATACCGGCTGATACATCAGGGAACGGTTTTTGCGGACAGCGTGGACAATATTTACGGCAGCTGGGCCTACGCCAATGTGCCCATCTATGACCGGGGCAGCATCACGGGAATCTTTGAAATTGGCCGGGACATTACCTCCTACCGGATCTCCAGCATGAAACAACGGGAACAGGTGGTGATCATCATGGCGGGGATCTGCGGGATCATCACCATTGCCTTAGCCCTGGTGGTATCGATTATTGTGCGGCAGCTTTCCAGCGTCGCCGGAGTGCTGGGGAACATAACCTCCGGGGACTACTCCGTCCGGATCAAATACCGTTCCCGGGACGAACTGGGCAGGGTCTCAAGCGGCCTTAACAGAATGGTGGAGGAACTGCAAAGCCAGTTTGACAAGATAAACCGGCTCAAGGAATCGAGTCTTCGTTTTGTGCCGGTTCAGTTTATGGAACACCTGGGGGTCACGGACATAACCAGGATGAAGCTGGGGGATCATGTACAGCGCAGCCTGACGGTACTGTTCTTTGACATCCGGTCTTTTTCGATCAATTCAGAGATGATGACCGCCCGGGAAAATTTTATCTTTATCAACAAGATCCTGAGCCTGGCGGGGCCCATTATCCGTTCACACCGGGGCTTTGTGGATAAATTTATCGGGGACGCCGCCATGGCCCTCTTTACCGACGCCCGGGATGCTGTCCGGGCGGGGATTGAACTCTACCGAAAACTGGTGCTGGACAAGCGGACCAGAATAAAAATTGGGGTGGACGGAATCAATATCGGAGTGGGAATCAATTCCGGCTCGGTTATGATGGGTATCGTGGGGGAAGAAGAACGGCTTTCCAGTACGGTCATTTCTCCCACGGTAAACATGGCCTCCCGGGTGGAAGGCCTAACCAAACAGACCCGGTCGGGCATGCTGATCACAAGGAACACCATGAACGAAATAGGCAGGGCGGAAGAATTTACCTTTCGCTTTATCGGCATGATCCGGGCGGCAGGGCTTAACGAGGTGGCGGGCCTTTTTGACATACTGGACGCCCTGCCCGTGGAAGTAAAAAAACGCCGCATGGAAACCAAACAAATCTTTGAATCGGGCATCCGAAAGTACCACACCCGGGATTACCAGGCGGCGGAAGAGCGGTTTAGGAAAGTGCTTGCCCTGGACAGTAAAGATGCCTGCGCCCGGATATGCCTGGAAGAAACAGCAAAACGCCTTAAGGATCCCAAACTTCCCAGCGTCTTTGTGTTTGACAAAAAGTAATTCATGGATACCCAGAAACGGCGGAACCTTTTCTTAGCCCATGGCTTTCTTCCAATAGATGCCGGTTCGTACCCCCTCTACCGGCAGTATGCCGAAAACGGACGGCTGCAGGAAAAAAGCGCTGTCATTATTTCCGTTTGGTCCGGCAGCAATCAAGGACTCTACAGGATTATTCGGGGTGTTCTGTGCAGCGTCTTCTTTTTTGATCACCGGGACCCCTATTTTGTACTGCACGGTGAAGAGGGTGCTGATGCCCTAGAGCCGGTGATTGACGAGCTCTATGGACTGGCCGAAGAAGCAGCTTTTTCCCGGTTCCGTATTGAATGTATTGACGAAAGCGTCCTTTCCGGCTATACGCTGATCGACGGTTATGCCAAACGGGTGGAATACCTGGAAAAGGACAACGAGTATGTGTACCAGACCAAAGAACTCTTGAACCTGGACGGAAGGCATAACTATAAAAAGCGGTCATTTTATCGCAAATTTTCGCAGATGGCGGATCTTTCCATTGTGCCCATGACCCGGGATAATATAGGCCTTTCCGGCGAAGTGGAAAAGGCATGGTGTTCCAGCCACGACTGCGCATACTGCCGTTCTTTTTATGGCTGCGAAAAAGAAGCGTTGAACCGGATGGCCGGGATCTTTGACGAAAAACGGCACGGCGGCCTTGTAGCCTTCAAGGGAGACAAGCCCGCGGGCTACATCATCGGCGAAAACATGAACAGCGGGCTCGCGTTTTTATATTTTGGCAAGGGGACCATACCGCAGCTTTATGCCTACCTCATTTACGTATGTTTCAACAGGTATCTCCAGGCGGATCGGATAAACCTCAGCGATGATTTAGGCATGGAAGGGCTGCGAACTTTTAAGCGGGAACTGAGCCGCTACGAACAGTGGCACCGTTACAGCATAAGTTATACCAGAAAATCCGCATGATCGAAGCAGTCCGCTGCCATTACGATTATTTTGCCGCCCAGGGTTTCCGCCCTGTGGGGCGGGAAGCCTTTTCCCTGTTCGAGGTCTTTAACCACGACAGCGCCCTTATCGATTTAACCCCCATGCTGATCAATACCTGGGGCGCTTCCATGGACGCCCTCTACCGCCGTATCGCCGGACAGTTCTGCGTCGTTTGGTTCAGCGGCGGCAGTCCCTACCACGGGGGACAGCCTTTTTATTTTACGCTGGTCAAGGAACGGGATGCCGGGGACAACCTTAAAACCGCCGTGAATACCCTCTATGAACTGGCAAGAAAGGCAGGGCAGCCTTCCCTTTTGATTGAATCCATCGACGAGGCATGGGTTCCGGAATTCCTCGGCATCGCCGGGTACCACATAGAAAGCGGCTATTCGGAGGACCACAGCGAGTACGCCTACCGCCGTTCCGATTTTCTGGATCTGGCAGGAACAGCCAACAAGAACAAACGGGAACGGCTGGGTAAAGTTTTTAAGGCCGGAGATCTTTATCTTAAGCCCCTGACAAAAGAAAATATTCATCTGATCCTCCAGATAGAAGACGCCTGGTGCCGGGGAAAAGACTGCGCCGTCTGCGGTTCCTACGCGGGCTGCGAGCGGAAAGCCCTGGATATCGCGGCGGACCTGTACCGCGAAGACCGCTACCGGGGACTTTTGCTTTACCGGGGAAATGAGCCGGCGGGCTACGGCATAGGAGAACAGATGCACAGCAAGACCGCCTTTGCCTACTTTGCCAAGGGTATACAGCAGGACTATTTTCTCTATATATTGTACAAAATGACCGAGTGTTTTTTTACCGGCGCTGAATACATTAACCTGGGCGAAGACATGGGCAATCCGGGAATCAGGATGTTCAAATCCCATCTGGGGCCCTTTGAACACTGGCGGAAGCATCAGTGTACATACGTTTCCAAAAAGGATACTTAAACCATGAAGAAAAGAATGACCCTGTGGCTCGCAGCGCTTTTTGTGCTGCTGGGGGTTTTTCTCTTTTATCACCGGGAACGGATAACGGAAAAACCTTGGGAGTTCCAGGAACAGTTTGACTGGCCCAACTTTGCCGGGGGGAACGGGGAGCGGCTCGTGGTCATTGATAACGCTGAAATGTCCGTTCTGGTGCTCAACCGGGAACGGGAACTTCTCTACCGGCTTGACACTGGCCGGGGGAGCCGGCATTTCCTCCGGGCCCAAACCGCCGTACTGGACGAAGAGAACAGCCTGTATGTGTATGATAAACGCATGGGGGGAGTGGAAGAAACCAACACCGAGCGGATCATCAAATACAATTCATCAGGGCAGTACCTGGGTGAACTCTATTCCCACAGCTACACCAACACGGATTTTATTCTTTCCAAGGGCAAGCTCTGCGCCTTTTCTTATTATGACGGAAATATCTATGTCCTCAGGCTGAACGATGAAGGGATCTATCTGGAACGGGTTCCTTCCGTAATGCCAAACAAAAACAGCGCTGCCGCCCCCGTTACCCTGGCCTTTACCGTTTTTCCCCGGGCCTTCCGGGAACTGGGATACGGCCACATTAACGGCAGAACCGGACGGTTTGTCATCACCACCAAAACGGGCTTTATTCAGCAGTACGATTTTTCGGGAAACCTTCTTTGTTCATACCGGGCTGTGGACGGCGCCATTCCCCAGATGGCGGTAAGCAGCAACGGCGGCCAGCTTGTTTATACGGATATAAAAAATAAAACCCTCCATGCCATCGACGCCGCCACAGGGAATTCCGGCGTACTTTTTGAAAAAAGCGCAGGCGAAAGCTACTACTACCTGGATTACAGTACGGAAGGAATTTGTTACGCAGCCTACAGCGACGATATTTTGATCTGGCCCGAGGGAGGCGAACCGGAAATCCTGGTATCCTACCGCTATTCCCTTAACCGCCGGATCTTTTCCATTGCCCTGGCAGCGCTGTTGATCCTGGAAGTTGTCCTGGGACTGCTGTTTGTTTTTTGTTTGGCGGCCTTTTTGAAACAGCAGTTGAGCGGCACCCTCAGGCGGATTCTGCTGGTGGGGTTCAGTATTGCCTTCGGCGCCGGCATTGCTTCCATCCTTATCATAAACGAAATGACCGGACGGTTAAATCAAAACACCTTTATGGAACTGGAAAACGTTTCCCGCTTTACCGGCATGACCGTTGATGCGGAGGTAATCAATTCCCTTCATTCGCTGGAACAGTTTGACAGTGATGAGTACATGGCCTTAAGCGGCAGGCTGCGAAATCAGCTTGGCCAGCTTTCATTTAGGGGAAAACGGATATACCAGTTTATCTGGGTTATCCGGGACGGCAAGGTCTGCATTGCCTACGACATGGAACATTCCACGCCGCTCCTCTATCCCTACTACGATTACAAAGGCCATTATACCCAGCGGGTGGCGGAAACCGGTGAATATGTCCACGCAAGCGATGTAACCGCCTCGGGAGACTGGATCTACGCCTGCGGCCCCCTCTTTGACCGGACGGGCAGCATCGCGGGATTTATCGAAACCGGTTACGACATGTACATGGTCAGGAGGCAGATCAGGACTATGGTGATTCAGATCGTACTTATCGTTATTACCGCCGCGGTGGCGTTTTTGCTTATCACCATAGAACTGATCCTGATCTTGGCGGCCATGAAAAAAAGCAGGAGAGATAAAGCTGGGGAAAAGGTACTCCGGCCAGAACTGTTCAAGGCGGCCGCGGCCATGCTTGTCTATATGTACAAAAAAAACAAAGCCCCGGAAGCCCGGACAGCAGCCTTTAGGCCGGAACTGCTGCGGGCGATTGTATTTTTTCTCTTCTTTGCGGGGCACCTGGCCGACGCCATACTGCCCATCTATTCTGAACACCTCTACCAGCCCCTGGGAATGCTGCCCCGGGAAATCGTCATTACCCTGCCTTTTATTGCCGACACGATCTTTGCCGCCCTGGCCCTCCTTATCATTCCCGTGGTCCTGCCCCTGGCAGGGCTTAAGGTTATCGGTCTTGTTTCGGTTCTGCTCATCGCTGCGGGGAATGTACTCTGCTTTACCGCCGCTAACACCACCCACCTGGCGGCGGCCTATGCCCTGACAGGTTTTGCCGGCGGGGCGCTGGTACTGGTGATCAATACCATCATCGGCGGACGAAAAAGCGTTGCAGAGGTAAACAGCGGCTTTGCCCACTTTACCGCTTCATACCTGGCGGGACTTAACGTCGGGGTTGTATTCGGTTCCACCCTGGCGCAGTTTTTTTCCTACCGGATGGTGTATTTTGTTTCGTCCGCCGCGGCGCTGCTGCTGGCGTTGATCATGATCTATTTTGTACGGGCAAAACATCTCCAGGGCCTTTTCGAAGCAAGCTTTTTCAGGGAAAGACGCAAATGGACCCTGGTCCGTTTCCTTGGAAGGCCCGTCGTTCTTGCCGTCCTCTTTTTGCTGCTTTTTCCCTTTATGGTTTCCCAGAATTTTGTCCAGTACTTTATGCCCCGCTTTGGCATTGACCACGGCCTAAGCGAATCCAACATAGGCCAGCTCATTTTGCTCAACGGCCTTTTGGCTATCCTCTTTGGGACTGCCCTCTGCGAATATGCGGCAAAGAAATTCTCTTCCAAAGTTGTTGTTGTATTTTCTCTGCTGCTTAACCTGGGAGCGCTCTATATCTTTACCCTGAATATGACCGTTCCGGTACTGATCTTTGTGGTGGTTCTGCTGGCAACGGCCAACATTTTTGCGGGGACCAACATACAAACCTTTTATGCGACCCTCTACCAGGGGACCCGTACTTCTTCGGTCAAGGCCCTCTCCGCCTATTCGGCGGTAGAAAATTTCTCCATGGCGGTAGGGCCCGTGGTATTCAGTTACATTCTGGCGGGGAGCAGCCTTACGGCGGGCCTGCGGATCTTTTCCGCCGCCCTCCTGGCAAGCCTGGTCCTGTTTCTGTTTATTTCGGGAATAGCCGAAAAAACGAAAGCCCTTAGCGGTTAACAAACGCACTATTTGGAGCTTAAATTGTCCACCCCGCCGTCCCATTCCGCACCGGAGGGAGGCGCCTTACAGTATCCCCGGCAGCGGTTCATGTAAAACCGGGCCGTTAAATCCCCGCTGTCCTGCCGGAGAATTCCGTCAAAGCCCGCAAGGGCGCTGGCGAAATCCCGGTTTTCGTATGCCCTGAAGGCGTCTTCCCAGGATGCCGCCGCCTCCAGCAGCCGCGTCGGCGCGCTTGCCCGCAGGTCCAGCAGTTCGTAAAGCCTGACAGGGGTATGGATCCCCACCACCCGGACCCGGCTTAGGGGACGCAAAACAAATTCATCGTCCCCTATTTTTTCCCTGGTATATTCGCTTATCAGGATACCCCCCGTATCGTACTGCTTGTTAACCCCCTCCAGCCGGGCGGCCAGGTTCACGGCGTTTCCCATGATTGTATAGTTCATTTTGCTGGAAGTCCCCATGTTGCCCACCACCATCTCTCCGGAATTGATGCCTATCCGGGTATAAAGGGGCCGGTTGGGGCGGATCACCCTTTTCTCTATCAGATCCTGCAGTACCGGACAGAAACGGCCTGTCTTGTCCATGATCCGGCCAGTCAGCTCCGCCTCCGCCTTTTTCATTTGAACCGCGGCACGGCATGCCATGGCGGCGTGGCGATCCGTGGGAACGGGGGCTCCAAAAAAAGCGATAATGGCGTCCCCCTCAAACTTGTCGATGGTTCCCCGGTTGGCCAGTACGATGTTGCTCATCTCCGTAAGGTAAAGGTTTAAAAGGTTAACCAGTTCCCGGGGCCCATCCTTTCCGTATGCATTTTGCAGCCCCTCGGAAATGGAAGAAAACCTCTGGATATCCGTAAAAATCGCCGACATGTCCATGCTTTTGCCGCCCAGCTCAAGATTTGAAGGATCGGCAATGATCTGTTCAATTACCTCGGGACTCAGGTACTGGCCAAAGGCCGATTTGATGTACCGCTTCTGACTTCCCTCGGTCGCATAGTTGTAGACAGTGCCGCTTACAAAAGCTCCCAGGGCCCCGCCCAGGGGAAGCACCATGGGAAGCCACCAGCCGGCATTGTAGGCCGCCAGTGCAGAGGCTGCAACACCGGCGCAGACCACGGCAAAGCCGCCCACAGAAAGGGCAAGCCTGCCGGAAAAAAGAACCAGGATGCTGATCGTCAACACCGCGGTAACAAGGATAAGCCATTCCGCCCAGCAGGGGACTTCCTGGATAAAATCACCGCTTAGGATATTGTCCAGCATGGTAACGTGAACCCCCATGCCGGGGTATACCGATTCAATGGGGGTGCTGCATATATCAAAAAGTCCCGGCGCATAAAACCCAAAAAACACATGCCTGTCCGCAAAAACCTCCGGCCCCAGATCTGGCTTTTCTCCCCGGGCCAGGCGTTCGGCACTGATCAGTATGTCTCCCATGGAATAGGGAATATACCGGTTCAGGGCGCCCTTGAAACGGAGGATGCTCCTGCCGTTCCGATCCACCGGAATAACCCGGCCATCCCATTCAATCTGGCGCTTTTTTTCGTTATACCGGACCTCCCTCCCGCTGCCGGAAACCAGCAGGGCCGCCGCGGAAAGTCCCGGTACGGCCCTGCCGTCAAAACTGGTAAAAAGCCGGGCTCTGCGGTTCACGCCGTCGCTGTCCCCGGCATTGGTTACCGTTCCCAGGGCGGCGGCGGTTTTTTCCAGTTCCGCGATGGGAAACTGGGCCCCTACGCGGTCTTTTCCAAGACTATATCCGGAGATAATCGACTCGAAACCGGCAGGGTTAAATAGGGGTTTTTGCGGATCCCCGGGCCAGGTTTCAACACTGCCCGTTTGGGTACTGAAAAAAACCGCCTGCACCACCCGGCCATAACCGTCCGCCGCTTCGGCAAAGGCCCCGTCGTCATCACCCCGGTATATGGACGGTTCCGAAAAAAGTACGTCAAAGACCAGCGACTTTGCCCCGCCGGTCTGTACATAGCGTGTCAATTCGGCATAGGCGCTGCGGGGCCAGGGCCAGCTCCAGCCGCGTTCCCGGCCGGCCCAGTCTATGCTGTCCTGATCCAGGAGGATCACAATAATATCGTCGGAGGGCTTATAGGAATCGGCAAAGAGCCTTACCCTGAAGTCGTAGGACTTGTACTCAAGGTAATCAAAAACATGAAACAGATGAAGTATCCCCGCCGCGGTAAATACCAAAAGGGGGATCAACAGGGACGGGATTATTTTCTTTAACGGCTTTTTTAGCGCCACGCACAGCCTCTTTAACGCCTAACGGGGCACCGCCACGGCAAAACGCCTGACCCTATAGCTTCGGGTATCGGAGATCCTGTACCTGGCCAGATGTTTGTTTACCCCGCTTATCCGTTCCGCCGGAGGGGGATGGGTTTTACTGAAACCCGGACGGCCTTGCTGCACCTGTTCCAGGGCGGCAAGCATGTCCAGGATGGCCGCCGGCTGATACCCCGCGGCGGCCAGAAGGGCAAGGGCCTGGGCGTCCGCCTCCAGTTCCTGATCCTTGGCATAGCCGTTGGAAACCATGGTGGTGATTATTTCGTTCACCGAATCCCCCATGACGCCGGTTAGTTCTTTTACGCTGCCCCCCAGACCCTCGCCTAGTCCCGCCAATACTCCGGAAACCGCCGCATTGATGTACCGGGCGTTGCGGATCGACATAAGGGCATGCCGGAGCTGGATATGGGCAATCTCGTGGGCAATAACTGAAGCCAGGGCGTCCTCATTGGCTGCACACCCCAGCAGGCCCCGGGTAACGAAAATATGCCCTCCGGGAGTGGCAAAGGCGTTGATCTCCATGGTATCCAGAATCGCCACATGGTAGCCCGCATAAATATCCGGCCTTGGAGAATTGATAACCAGGGCGCTGCATATTTTGTTGAGATACACCGTCATAGCGGGATCCCTGGTGTACACCGGATACCGGGCGGCGATATTGGCGGCCACCGCCCGGCCCAGGTAATATTCGTTTTCAGCGGTCAGGGAATCCGCAGCCTTCACGGCGTCCGCCCAGGTTGCGGCGCCGGCCCTGACGCCGGAACCGATGGACCGGGCAGTGCCTTCACTAAGCCCCACGGCGCCGGCCATTCCTTCCGCCGCGTTGCCGGCGATACTGCCCACAGCGGCGGAATCCATCGATCCGCAACGGAGAAGCGCCAAGAGGGATCCTAAAAGGACCGCGGCCCCTGTAAGGGCCCGGAGGGGCCGCCGGTTTCCGGCAAAGGGGTTTGCCCAGGAGGAAACTGCCGGTTTCATTCTTCCCCCCCCAAAAGATGTCCTTCTTCAACAAAAACCAGCAGATCCTCCCCGGCAATGCTCAGTTTCTCCATGGAGTCCACCGCATTGTAGTTGATACCTCCGCCCTTTCTGTATTCATTCTCCACATCCTGGGAAAATCCCTTTCCCGCCAGGGCCACTTCCCGGGCCGAAGCGTTGGCGGTATTTCCCTGGACGGTGATGGGCTTGGTAGTCAGACTGGCAGATGCAATCCATCCTGAGGAGCCTCCGCTTCGTACCTGGGCCCACTTGCCCTTTACGGCCAGAACCCTCACCTGATCCCCGTAGCGGACCGTCCCGGCGGTGGACGCAAAAAAGCCGGTGGAAGATTTTAGGGCGGCGGATCGTACATTAACATACATGGTGTCTCCGGCCCTTTGGGCAAAGAGCCCCGCCGCCCCCAGGCACAAGAGGACCGATAAAATCAAGAGCCGCGCCGCCCAGCGGCGGGGCAACAACCCCCCGCCGCGGATAAAACGTTCCATAAATACCCCCGGTTGCTGAAATACATAAACAGCATAACACCTTTTACCGGAATAGGCAAAGCACAATGAAGATGTCCGGGCTCAGACCGCGCCCGGAGGAAAGGCTAGAACCGGAATCCCACGGTTATGCTGGGAATAAGGGTAAACTGCTGGAAGACGGTGAATTTTTTATCCGATTCCAGAATTACCTTGGTGGGATTATCCGGATCGTCCAGTTTATCCGCCGGGAACGTATCCTTGGCATTTGCGGGCCAGTTTGCATCACCGCTTTTCAGATCTGCAGAGAACCGGTAGAATTTGAACCGCAGAAAATCAAAACTTGCCGCAACCCCCAGCTCCATAAACACATTTTGGGTAAAATAAAAACGCACCGCGGCGTTTCCCAGCAGCCCCAGGGACAGATCGTTATAGACCTCATCCATTTCGATATTTTCATATTTATGACCGCCGGAATACTCGGTTCCCAGGTTTTCAAGCTTGACCTTCCATGTACCGTCAATGGTATCTTTGAAGGAACCGCCGTGGAGCAGATCGTTAATGCCAAGCCCCGCATCCAGGATAAAGGAAAAACGGCTGCCCAAGGCCGTCTGAAAAGACAGCCCCAGTCCGCCGTTGATAAACATAATATAATCGTACTCATCATAATTGAGAGTTAAATCCCCCTCTGTTACTTCGGAGGGAAAGAGAAGCCCCACCCGGGCAAAGCCCCCCAAACTTTGGGGTACAAAACGCAGGGTAAAGAGTACCCCCGGCTCGGTAATATCCCGCACAACCTGATTCCGTCCGGTAACCCAGGCGCGCCCGTACTGAAACCCCAATCCCAGGCTTATGCCGGCCTGGCCGAAAACCAGCCCTCCCAGACCGAGGAGAAAAACTGCCAGCGCTATGTTCTTTTTCATGGGTATATGATTACCCCATGGAGGGATCTTTGTCAAGTAAAACCGCCCTGCCCCCAGGACCCAGGGCGTCAGCATCCGCCGTTTCCCGGACCGGTACGTTCCTTTACGGCTTTAGCCGTCAATGATGGCTTTTCCGCTTAAAAAACCGTTTTATCATTTCCCCGCCCTCAAAAAAGGGAGCGCCGGGGCCTTTTTTATACCAACGCCGTTTATTGTTATTATGGGCCGGATACGGCTTTTGTTTGACGACAAGATTTTTTTAACAAAACCGGCGTATCGTACTACGAATATGCCGCGTCTGCTATTGCCGTAGAGGTAATCCACGTATTTAACGAAATCAAAACCGGGTTCCCCGGAGATAAACGGCGTTCTTACATAATCGCAGGGATGTAATGTTACGCCTATGTAGTGGTTGTATTCAACGCCCATGCGAAATTTATCCCGTGGATTTCCCATGGCTGCATTTTTGGCCCGCTGAATGTAATTTGTCCGGCGGCGAGGCCGGGCGGCTCTGCCCCCAAGCCGCCGCGCACCCCCCCCCCAGCGCCAGCGCCGCTGCGCTTCCATGCAGTAATGCCGCAAACCGGCGCGGCGTATAGTCCGTGGTGTTTTCATGCTGCGCTTCTTATTCCCGCTCCCGCGCGGGAGATACCTCCTCCAGCAGGGCGCGGGCGTTGATGTTGCCGGGATCCAGTTCCAGCGCCTTCCGATAGGCGGCCCGCGCTTCCGGGTAGTTTTCCAGCTTATGGTAGGCGTTCCCCATATACTCGTACACTTCGGAAGGGGGATTGAGCCTGACGGCGTTCCAGTGCCACACGGCGTTCCTGAACGAGGTTACCGCCCGCTCATACTGTTTGTTGTTGTAAAACGCCACCCCCTCGTCCAGCGCCTCGTGCGCGGGCAGTTCCGCCGCTCCGGCTTTGGCTAGGCTGTCCCGCTGTATCTGTTCCATCTGTCTGCGCGCTTTCTCCAGCGCCTCTTTCCACTGTGTCTGCAGTTCCGTCCGCTGGGGTTCAAGGCGCGTCCTTTCCTGTTCCTCCCACTCCGGCGTAAAGACCGCGCGGGCTTTGGCGTACCAGTTTCCCTGATCGTCCCGCCCGCTGAGCGTGGGGGAAAG
>JAITHE010000140.1 GCA_031280125.1 Treponema sp. | reverse complement strand
TTTTCCGAAAGGGCTTTGGCGATTTCCACGATCTGCTGATACGCCACGCTGAGTTTTCCCACCGCCGCTTCCGGCCGGATGTCCACCCCCAGGCTTTCGATGATGGCGGCGGATTGCGCACGGAGGCGTTTCCAGTTGATAAATCCCCCGGCTTCCCCCAGTTTATGGAGGTGAATATTTTCCGCCACCGTTAAATCCGGGGCCAGGGCGAATTCCTGGTATATGACGCTGATCCCCAATTCCTTGCCCCGGTGGGGCGAATTGATTTCTACCTCTTCACCGTCAATGAAAATGGCCCCGGAATCTTTGTGCGCCGCGCCGGACAGTATTTTTACCACCGTGGATTTTCCCGCCCCGTTCTCGCCGATCAGGGCGTGGATTTCGCCGGGCTTGATGTTGATCGAAAAACCCCGCAGGGCCAGTGTGCCGCCGTAGCGCTTGGTAATGTCCTTCATTTCTACCCTGTATTGAACGGACATGCATATCCTCCTTGAAAAACTGCAAGAGCCTGTAACAAAACAACCGGTTTTGTTACAGGCTCAATGTACCACGGTTTTTCGCTTTGTAAAGTACGCACTATTTTGTGGGATAATAACAATTTTGTTACCGCAAAAAACACGTAAATACTTTTGACAGCGGGAACTTTCTGATTTACACTGAAAAAATTTCAGGAGGATCCGTGGGTACGGTTTTTGATGAGCTCTCGAAGATAGGCATTATTCCGGTGGTAAAAATTGATGATCCCCGCAGGGCGCTTGATCTGGCCGGGGCGCTTACCGCCGGGGGTATTCCCTGTATGGAGATAACCTTAAGGACTTCCCAGGGACTTGCGGCCATCGGGAAGATTGCCGGGGTTAAACCGGAATTCCTTCTGGGGGCGGGAACGGTGCTGACGGTAGAACAGGCCGAAGCGGCCCTGTCAGCCGGAGCCCGGTTTATCGTCAGCCCCGGCCTGGACCCGGCTCTGGCAAGACGGAATTCGGCAGCCTTGGGGGATGGCCAGACCTTCTGCGCCGCTGCAGGCTGCACTTTCTTTTTTTATTGAAAAAAATTGACCAATCGTATAAACTCAGTTAGCATTGATACCAGTTCCGGAAAGGATCCGGGGCAGTAAACCACGCAGGAGGCTTATATGATTATTGGACTGCCGAAAGAAATAAAAAATCAGGAATCGCGGGTAGGACTTACCCCCGCCTGCGTAGCAGCGTACACCGCCGCAGGGCATGCCGTATTGTTTGAAAAAGACGCCGGGACCGGCGCCGGATTCTCCAACGACGAATACATCAAAGCCGGCGCCAACCCCCTTGAATCCGCCAAGGAAGTGTGGGAAAGGGCGGAAATGATCGTCAAAGTAAAGGAGCCGGTCGAAAGCGAGTACCGGTATTTGCGTGAAAACCTGCTTGTTTATACCTACCTCCATCTTGCCGCGGACAAACCTCTTACCAGCGCCCTGCTTGCGTCAAAGGTCAAAGCTGTCGCCTATGAAACCATTACCGGCGCAGCGGGAGGGCTTCCCTGCCTTACCCCAATGAGTTATATCGCCGGAAGAATGTCTGTTATAGAGGGATCAAAGTATCTTCAGAAAACCTTCGGCGGACGGGGCGTTCTGCTGGCAGGCATTCCCGGCGTTGAACGGGGAGCCGTCGTTGTTCTGGGAGGCGGTACCGCCGGAACCGAGGCGGCACGGATGGCGCTGGGCCTGGGGGCTGACGTAACGGTTTTTGACATCAACTTCAAGCGGCTGGCATATCTTGATGACATCTTCGGCGGACGGATCAAAACGCTGGCAAGCAGGGCGGACCGCATTACCGCAGCGCTTAAGAGCGCGGATGTGGTTATTGGCGCTGTCCTTGTCCCCGGAGCAAAAGCGCCCCAACTGATTAAAAAGGCTGATCTTACATTGATGAAAAAAGGATCGGTTCTGGTGGATATTGCCGTGGATCAGGGAGGATGCTTCGAGACCACAAAGCCGACGACGCACGAAAACCCGGTATTTATCGAGGATGGTATTGTCCACTACTGCGTGGCGAATATGCCCGGCGCGGTCGCCCGGACATCTACGCTGGCTTTGACCAACGCGACCCTTTCAGGGGGCCTGGAACTTGCCGCCAAGGGCCTGGAAAAAGCGGCGGCTGAGAATGTTCACTTGGCAAACGGGGTCAATACCTGTAACGGCGCATGTACCTGCAAGGGAGTCGCCGAAGCCTTCGGCCTTCCCTATGTTCCGCTGGAGGACCTCCTCTAACCGGAATGGCCAGCGGTTAAGCCCTTGGCAAACCTTGCCCGGTGTGGTCCTTTTGGCATAACGATGATAACCATGATTACGATGCCGCCCTTTTCTTTGATACCTGTAAAGCGTGGCATCAAAATAAGGCCCGTAATGTATTGGGTATGTACCCCGCCAGTATAATAAACTACCCCGCCGCAAGCACTAAACTTGACCCGCAGAATTTTTCGAACCTGCTATAATCCGGCACAAAGACACATTCTGGGAGGGGAAATGGCAGGAAAGACCGGATTACACAGGGGAACGGAGTTTAGGGGACTGGATTTCAATTCCAAACGGCTTGAGCAGCGGTTCATTCAAACTATGGAAATACTGTCCCGGCAGACGGATACATCATTCTGGTTTTGCAGCCGGAACCGTGCTAAAGCATCGGAAACGAAGTTTCCGCAGCGATATACCGGATGCCGGGCAGCGAAAACCTGGACCGGGAGGAAATCCTGCGGGCACACCGGAAACAGACGGCACGGCGCATGGTTCAGGCAGAGGAAACTATCCTGCTGGTACAGGACACCACCAGCCGTAGACAAATACAGTTCCCGGCGGACACGGGCTTTACCACTCCGCAGGGCGGACAGGTCCATGCTGCCGCCGAAGAACGGCGCCGCCGGAATGGAACCGGCTTGCCGGCGCGGCCAGGCTGTTTCAATCTTCCAGGTGGGCCAGGGCTTCGGAAATGCTGTAGCAGTAATCCCCCAGGTGTTCCAGGCGGCGGACAAAATCTATAAAGAGCATTTCGGTTTTAACATTTTCCCCCGCTTCGATCCGTTTTTGTCCATATTTGCGGAGCTTGTTCCGGGCCCGGTTGATCCGCTCCTCCGTCAAAGCGGCCTGTTCCGTCTCTTCCGGGCTTAGTTTTCTTCCCAGCCGGGAACGGACAAAATCGAGGAATTCCCCCACCAGGCCGGCATAAGGGGCCAGAGCCTTCATCTCCTTTCCCTTGAAAACAAGATCCTTCTTTACGCTCCGTTCCAAAATAAGGCTTACGCCGTAGCAGTCGTCGGTCATGTTTTCCAGATCGGCGATGATCCGCAAAAGCCGGGAAATCCGCCGCTCGGAACGGTAGTTAAGCTGCTGCCTGGTACATTCCATAAGGAAATGGGTCAGTTCTTCCCGCATTTCATCGGCGTAGGATTCCTTTTCCCGCATTTCCCCCGTCAGGGCTTCCACCACCGCCTCTTTTTCGGCGTTTTCTTTTAGGGTGGTCAGTACCCCGCCGATCCGGCTGTACATGGAAGCCACAATCCCCGCCATGTCCTGAATTTCTTTTTCCGCCCGGACAATGTTAAGTTCCGGCGTGTTCTGGAAAGCGCCGGAACTGTAGGCGATGCTGTAATGGGCCAGAGCCGGTTCGTCCCGGTCCCGGATAATCCAGCTTACCAGGGCAGCGAACTGGCCCATAAAGGGAAGAAAAAGCAGGGTGTTTACCGTATTGAACACCGTATGCAGCATGGCCAGGTGGGTGGTAATCCCCCCCCCCTCCGGAAGTCCCGGGGTAACCAGGTCCACCAGGGCCAGGAGAGGCCGGGAAAAGCAGAGGGCCCAGACTGTTCCGATAACATTAAAAAGTACGTGTACCAGCGCCGCCTGCCGGGCCGCCGGTTTGCCCCCCACCGACGCCAGGGCAGCATCGATGGTGGTACCGATGTTGGCTCCCAGGATCATCGCCGCCCCTGTCTCGTAGGGAATCATCCCCTGGTAGGCCATGGTTAAAAAGATGGCGGTGGAAGCTGAGGAGGAATGGATGAGCAGGGTGATCACCAGCCCTACCCCCGCCCCTAGGAGCATGGAAACAAATCCGCGTCCGGAAAAGGAACCGATAAACGCCAGGGTGTCCGGCGAAAGGCGGGGCATGGATTTGGTAAGCAGATCCAGCCCCATAAAGAGGATGCCGAAACCCAGAACCGCCGTACCCAGGTCTTTGTGCTTCCATTTGACTGCGGAAAGCACAAACCCAACCCCCACAGCGGGCAGAGCCACGGCGCTTATTTTAAGGGAAAAACCGATGAGCGACACGATCCAGGCGGTGATGGTGGTACCGATGTTGGCCCCCATGATCACCCCGATAGCCTGCCGCAGGGTAAGGAGCCCGGCGTTGACAAAGGAAACCACCATCACCGTGGTGGCCGAAGAGGACTGGATTACCGCGGTTACTCCAAAACCGGTAATAACCGCCGCAAGCCGGTTCCCCGTCATAAAGGACAGTACCTTCTGCATGCGCTGTCCGGCGGCCTGCTGAATGCCGTCGCTCATCACCTTCATTCCGTACAGGAAAAGTCCCAGACTTCCCGCGATACTAAAAAGGACAGCCATGGCTTTCATGCCTCCATATTACACTATTTTGTATATTTTAATAAGATGGCGGTATAGATGCAGGGTTTTTCTGTTTTGGTTATTTCCGATTCCCATGGTAATCTTCCGGCCTTGACGGCGGCCCTGCGCTGGGCCGTAAGCCGGACCGGAGAAAACACCGGCGGACCCCCCGGCTTACAGCCCTTGACCGCCGCGTTTTTTCTGGGGGACGGTATGGAGGATCTGGCCGCCGCTTCCGCCGAAACGGGCTTTTCCCTGCCCTGGTACTGCGTCCGGGGTAACGGCGACCTGGATTTTTCGGTCCCCGATGCCCTGGTGCCCACTATGGCCGGTAAAACCTTCTTCCTCTCCCACGGTAACCGTTACCATGTAGAAACCGGATGCGGGGAACTTGCCGCCGCCGCCCGGTCCGCCGGGGCGGAAGCAGCCCTCTTTGGCCATACCCACGTCCCCTTCTGCGCCCGTTATGGGAATCTCCTCCTCCTTAATCCCGGCAGCATAGGCCGCCCCCGAAGCCGCTCCGGGCCCAGTTTCGCCCTTCTGGATTGTTCCGGATCCGGGGATCGCCGCATTTTGGTGCGTTTTTTCAGCCCGGCGGACCGGGGCGGCGCGGTCAGGGAGCTGAGGATATGACCGGACCCTGCCTCCGCTTGACCGCCGACGATTACCGCAGCGCCTCCCCCGTCCTGGCCCCGCGGCTTCTGGGCACATTCCTCTGCCGGAGGATCCGCGGCAGGGTCTCCCGGCGGCGGATCACCGAAACCGAAGCCTACTACGGTGAGGGAGACACGGCCTGTCATGCCCGCCGGGGCAAAACAGCGCGAACCGGGATCATGTACCAATACGGAGGCTTTGCCTACGTGTATCTCTGTTATGGCATCCACTGGATGCTCAACGTTGTTTCCGGGCCGGCGGATTTTCCCGAGGCGGTGCTGATCCGGGGAATTGAGGACTTTAACGGTCCCGGCAGACTTACCAAGGCCCTGCAGATTAGCAAAGCCCTGAACGGCGAAAATCTTGTCCTTTCGGAAAGACTGTGGATAGAGGACGACGGCTGCCGCCCTCCATACGACGCTTCAAAGCGGATCGGCATTGACTATGCTTCGGAGGAAGACAAAAACAGACTGTGGCGGTTTACCCTTTCCGGGGACGGCGGTTAAAACCGTATCCGCTCCAAACCGTTCCGTGCAGCCTTCCGGACCCGGCGTCATTCTCCCGTATTTTTATTCAGTTTATGCATATATATGCATTTTTTATTGACTAAACTCCCCCTGCCCGGTTATACTCCCCATGGTTTTACTTTTATACATTTGGAGGAGGAAGTACAGATGATACCAAAAAAGGCGATCCCTTTGGGAATTGCGGCGGCGCTGGCCTGCCTTGCCTGCCAGGCTAAATCCGCGGGCCCCAGCCTGACCATCAAGCCCGGCGTACTCACCGTGGGCATGGCAATCGAGTATCCCCCCATGGAATACTATGCACCCGGCAGCAAGACCCCCATGGGATTCGATGTGGAAATGGCCAAGGCCATCGCCGCGAAAATGGGGCTCCAGGCGGAGTTCGTGGACACCGCCTGGGACGGCATCTTCGCGGGAGTTGATACCGGCAAGTACGACTGCGTTATTTCCGCGGTAACCATCACCGACGCCCGGCTCGCGGCCCATAACTTCAGCAAGC
>JAITHE010000128.1 GCA_031280125.1 Treponema sp. | reverse complement strand
ATTACCGGGAGCAATTATACCAGGCTAAAAAACGATGTAATAAAAAAAGCGGCGGCCTTGAACAATTACGGTACGATTCCCCAGGTTCGCGCACAAAAAGACTTTATCGAAACTCTGCTAAACTCTGATTACATTGCACAGGCCGGTATCAACGAATTTGAAAATATCCGGTCAAGGTTGCGGGATTTGATGAAATTTCTGGAACGGGAACCGGCGATGCGTTATGATACCAACTTTAAGGATACCATTGAATTTGTATCCGAAAATCCTCCAGAATATGACACAGACACGCTGAAAAATTACCGAATGCAGGCCGAACATTATATCTGCGAACACCAGGATAATCCGGTTATTGCAAAACTTAAAACGAACCGGCCGCTCAACGTTGCTGATATAAAAGAACTTGAAAAAATTCTCTGGAGTGAGGTGGGCACTAAAGAACAGTATAAAAATGAGAACGGCGATATGCCTTTGGGGGAATTTGTCCGTTCAATCGTCGGCCTTGATATGCAGGCAACAAAGGAAGCCTTTGCGGAATTCCTTGACAGCGGCAGCCTTGATTCGCGGCAGACCTATTTTATCAATCAGATCATTGAGCATATCGTTCGCAATGGGGTGCTGAAATTTCAGGTTTTGCAGGACACGCCTTTTACCGATAAAGGCGATGTTACGGAGCTGTTTACCGATTTAACGCTGTGGGTCAATATAAGGAGGACAATTGAAACTATTAATGCCGCCGTTTATGCTGCTTAATGCTGCGGCCTATTGCTTTTTTTCCGCCGCTTGCGTATTATAGCCTTGAAGGAGTTAAAGATGCTCGAAGAAAAAGTAAAGAATGCCCTCGACGGTGTCCGTCCGTCCCTTCAGGCAGACGGCGGGGATGTGGAATTTGTATCAGTCAGCGAAGACGGAACAGTGTCGGTCAAGCTTACGGGCGCCTGCGGCCACTGTCCAATGGCTGCCATGACTTTGAAAAACGGCATTGAAAACTATCTTAAAAAGGAAATTCCCGAAGTAAGCGCCGTGGTGGGAGTTTAGGCCGAAATTGTGCGCCTCCGTCCTGCTGATTTGGCTGTCCTTGCCTTGACCGCAGGGATTACCCTGTTCTGCGCGTTTAAGGCATATGGAGGACGCGGCCAGGAAACTCATCTAGTCATACAGGGCCGGGAAAACACCTGGGTATATCCTTTGAGCAGGGAAACAAGGCTGGAAATACCCGGCCCTCTGGGATTAACGGAGGTACAGATTCACGGGGGCGGCGCCAGGGTTGTTTCTTCCCCCTGCGTCAACCAAAGCTGTGTCGCCGCCGGACTTATACACCGCCGGGGCCAGTGGGCTGCCTGCCTGCCCAACGGAGTTTTGTTAAGCATAGAAGCGGAAAACCCGGATATGCCGCCCGGGAGCGCTGAACTTGACGGCGCGGTCTGGTAGGGTTTTGGACCGCCAAAAAAGGCCAGGCCTGCCGGATACGTCCGCAGACCAGGATGCGGATATTGCCCTTTTGGGCGGCCTTTGCCTCTTTCTTTCCGCCCTGGATTACCTGATTCCCAAACCACTTCCCTTTATGCGGATTGGCCTGGCAAATTTCCCCCTGCTGCTGGCCCTGACCGGTTCCAGGGAGAGTCCGGACCGGATTTCTCCGGAGGCGCTGCTCTCCCTTAAAAGTTTCTGCCTCCTGGCGCTGGTGAAAGCGCTTGGACAGGCCCTGATTACCGGAACATTCTTTTCCTATGTGCTGATATTTTCCCTGGCGGGCACGTCCCTGTCCGCCGCCCTTATGTACCTGCTCCGCCGGATCCCGCAAAAATATATCAGCCTTGCCGGGATAAGCGTTGCCGGCGCCTTTGTATCCAATGCCATTCAACTGGTCCTCGCCCGGTTTTTCTTTTTGGGCCAGGGAACCGTCTATCTGGCTCCCCCTTTCCTGGCGGCGGGAATTGTGAGCGGCAGCGTACTGGGAATCTTTGCGGAACAATTTGCAAACCAATCCGAATGGATACAGGGCAGGCAAAAAACACCACCGCAGACCAGGACGGCCAAACCCGGTTCTTTAAGCAAACCGGATCACCGGGACATACTGGGGCTGTGCTCGGGCCTTTTGGGGATGGGCGTATTTTTAATTCTCCCTTTTCTGGCTGTCCGTTTAATTTTGTTTGCCCTCTTTTGGCTTCTGGCGGTTCTGTTAAAAAGAAAAATCCGGCCCCTTGTAATGCTTCTGATCATGGCCGGCATTACCATCTGTAACCAGTTTCCCCCCTATGGCAAAATCCTTGCGGTACTGGGACCCTTTACCATCGCCCAGGGAAGCCTGCTGGGGGGAATCCGCAAGGCCTTAACCCTGGAGGGGATGATCATGGTATCCCGCCTGATCATTACCCCGCGGCTGCATCTCCCCGGAATGCCGGGGCGGCTCTTGGGGGAAAGCCTGCGGATACTGGAAGCGCTGAACAAAAAAACAGGGCGCACCAAAAAAAACCGGAACAAAGCCGCTCCGGCGGAGGGGCCTGCGGGGCTGATCCGCCGGCTGGACCGGCTTATGTGCGAACTTTCAGCAACACCCAATTCTCCGCCTAGCCCTGAGTCCTCGCCGCCGCCGTATTAAGCCTTTTGGTCCGTTCCAGAGCTTCCACCGCTTCCCGGAAATTAGGATTGAGGCCGATAGATTTTTCATAGGCTTCAATGGCAGAAGCATACTCACCGGCGGACTCCCTGACGCTGCCAAGCCTGAACCACCAGAGGAATACGTTCCGCTCCAGGGCAACCGCAGTGGTATAGGCAATATCCGCATGGTGATACCGCCCCTGGTTACGGTAAATTTCGCCCATAAAAAAATACGCCGTGGAAGCCCGGTCTTCCCTGGGCATGGAAGCGACATAACGCTGCATCATTTTGAGGGAATTCCCGTAATCGTTCAGATAAAAATAGGCTTCCCCCATGGTTTCCACCACCCGGTAATCGTTGGCGTTGATCTGCAGGGCCCTGCTGCCCCAGTTTACCACCTCGGCATATTTTTTCTGCCTCAGGAGCGCCCAGGTCAAAACCGTATAGGAATCTATAGTGGCGCTGTTCCGGTTGATTTCTCCCATGCAAAGCCGGATTGCCTCGTTGTAATAGGTATTTGCCTCTTCGATGCGGTTTCTGGCTTCCATATCCCGGCCTATACGGTAATTTTGCAGGGCCCCGGGAGCCACGGCGGGCCGGGGAGCCGTTGTTTGGGCAGCTGCGGGCTGGGGAGGCTGCGCCTGAACAGCGGGCGCCGTCTGAACCGGCGTTTGGGGCTGAACCGGCGGCTGTTCCGGCTGTACCGGAAAGGTAAACTGCTCTTCCTGGGCAGACAGGAAATATCCCACAAAAAACAAAACCGCAAAAACAAGCATCCTTTGGTTCATCTATCTCTCACCTTACATTAAAGTTATTTGCCGCCTTCAGTACGGGTGTAATAACGGTTCGCCGCCTAACAGATTTCTGTATCTTACCAGATTTTTTCCCAATGAAGACAGCCGTGTTCTGCAGGGGCCAGCCTCTTATGCCAGCAGTTTGTTGATCGCCGCGGCGGCCCGGCGGCCTTCTCCCATGGCAAGGATCACCGTGGCGGCCCCCAGCACGATGTCGCCTCCGGCGTACACGCGGTCCAGGCTGGTCTTTTGGTTTTCGTCCACGATAATACGGCCCCACTTGTCCGCCGCCAGGTTTTCCGTGGTCCGCGTCAACAGGGGGTTGGATTCGTTGCCCAGGGCAACGATGACCGTGTCGCAGGGGAACGTGTATTCCGAGCCTTTAATTGCCACCGGGCGGCGGCGGCCCGATTCATCCGGCGCGCCCAGCTCGTATTTAAGGAGCTCCATCCCCGTAACCCGGCCTTCGCCGTCCCCGGTAAAGCCCACGGGGTTTCGCAGAAAGTCAAAGATAATGCCCTCTTCGGCGGCGTGGACCACTTCTTCGGCCCGGGCGGGCATTTCGTCCCTGGTCCGGCGGTACACCACATGGACCGCCCGGGAGCCAAGCCGCAGCGCCATGCGGGCCGCATCCATGGCTACGTTGCCGCCGCCGATTACCGCGGTAACCCCGGAATGGTACATGGGGGTGGCGGCCCGTTCCGTGTCGTAGGCTTTCATAAGATTTGCGCGGGTAAGGTACTCGTTGGCGCTCATCACCCCCGCCAGGTTTTCTCCGGGGCAGCCCAGAAACTTGGGAAGCCCCGCGCCCACGCCGATAAACACGGCGTCGTAGCCGCCGTGGAGGGAAGCGCCCCCCGATTTATCCAGCAGTTCCGC
>JAITHE010000065.1 GCA_031280125.1 Treponema sp. | reverse complement strand
CTATCCCCCAAAAATGACAAGAACGCACAGTATCTACAGAGTATATTACTGGCTCTTCATATAACAAAAAAAGCCGGATACCCGCGCGGCGGACATCCGGCCCTTCACCTTCTTTTTGCGTTCAGCCTATCGCGGCGGAACCAGTTTCACCGGTTCTGATCCGTATACATTCCTCAACGGGAAGCACAAAAATTTTCCCGTCTCCTATGTCCGGCGTCCGTGCACCCTTGACGATCGCCTCGATAGTTGGTTGAACAAAATTGTCATTGACCGCGATCTCAACACGGACTTTCTTCAAAAGGTTTACTTCCATTTCAACGCCCCGGAAATGTTCGGTATAGCCCTTTTGCTGACCACAGCCCATCGCGTTGGTAATTGACATTTTGTAGACTCCCGCGTCATACAAAACCTGTTTTACATCGTTGAGCGCGTGGGGTTGAATATATGCAATAACCAGTTTCATCTTTCCTCCTTGCTTGGAAACACCGAATATACAAACCGTTTCCTGCATAGTGTCTGTCTATAATATGGACATATTATAGGCAGACTTCCTTAAAAACCACATTTTCGCAGCCTAAAGGCTGCGAAAATGCAAGGTCTGGCCGCAAAGTAACCGGCTGTGTGGCCAGACACTACATGTTGCTAAAAATCTGAAAGCCCGCATACGCTTCGCTTTTGTGTTCGGACAAATCAAGACCCATCATTTCCTCTTTTGGAGATACCCTAAGGCCGAACAGAGCCTTGATTCCCAGAAACAGGAGGAGACTGAGTAGAAGCGCCCATGCGCCTACCGCCGCCGCACCGAGTGCCTGTATGCCAAGCTGGGCGAAGCCGCCTCCGTGCAGAAGGCCCAGAACGCCGTCTGCTTCGGCGTTACCCCACACACCCACGGCCAGGGTTCCAAACACGCCGCAGACACAGTGAACCGGCACCGCTCCGACAGGATCGTCGACTTTCAAAACCTTGTCGATAAACTCAACCGCAAGAACCGCCAATGCACCGGCGATAAGGCCGATAACGATTGACGCCCCCGGCGAAACAACCGCGCAGGGAGCGGTAATGGCGACAAGGCCGGCCAAAAGGCCGTTCAGTGTCATGGAGGCGTCCGGCTTTTTGAACCAAATCCAGGAAAGGGTAAGCGCTCCCACCGCTCCGGCTGCGGCGGCAAGGCAGGTGGCAACACAAACCCTGGCGATGGCAAGGCCGCTCCAGATGCCGCCCCCGCCGGCAGCGGCCGTGCCCGTGGAAGCTCCGTTAAAACCGAACCAGCCGAAAAAGAGGAGCAGTACCCCCAACGCGGCAAAGGGAATATTGTGCCCGGGAAAGGCTTTAACGGCAGTCCTGCCGTCCCGGCCTTTTACATACTTCCCGATGCGCGGCCCCAGTACCGCCGCCCCCGTCAGGGCAGCCCAGCCGCCAACCGAATGGACCACCGTGGAACCCGCAAAATCATGGAAACCGAGTTTGGAAAGCCAGCCGCCGCCCCAGACCCAGTGTCCTGAAACCGGATAAACAAGCGCCGAAATAAAACAGGTATAAATAAGGTAGGATTTAAACTGGGTCCGTTCCGCCATCGCGCCGGAAACAATGGTCGCCGAAGTAGCGGCAAATACAACCTGGAAAAACCAGTTTTTGTAAAACCCGCCGGATTCCACCGTCAGATCCATCGGCCCATAAAAAAACTGGTCCACGCCGATAAGCCCCAGCGCGTCCTTTCCGTACATGAGGCCCCAGCCTATCATCCAGTAGGCAATCGCGCCGAAACAGAAATCCATAACGTTTTTCATGGTGATATTTGTGGCGTTCTTGGCCCGCGACAGCCCCGTTTCAACCAGGGCAAACCCCGCCTGCATAATAAACACCAGGATCGCTCCCAAAAAGAGCCATACCACGTCAAGCGAAAAGCCCAGTTCCGCCGCCACATCCTGTGCAAAAAGGGAAACTCCCCCGCACAGAAGCAGAACGCCGGTGATGATGTATTTTTGCATATCTTCCTCCTTGATACGGCGCTTGTCCCCTACTCCGGCAAACACCCCATTCTTTAACTAACAAGCAAGAACCGTGCCAACCGGGCCAGCTTTAAGAAAAATTTCCCTTTTTCTTACAAGAATCGCGCAATCGCAAAAAGAAACACAGGGCAGCAGGCGGAAACAAGTTAAAATGGAGTTGCCATGACAAATTCGGGTTAAAAAACCATCATAATTCATACATAAACGTAATTTTAATATTGAAAACATACAAAAATGATATTTTATTAAAATAAGCCGGATCATCGCCCCGGGGCGTATATCCCCTCCCTTTTTCGATTGCGCGGGTGTCAACTTATCCGGACGACAGATGCCATCCAAACAGCGTCCGGGCCGTTCAAACGGGCCGGCCCAGGGCTAATTTTGTATCATAAGAAAAATTATAATTCCTTATAATACATAGAATTACAAAAAATCATATTAAAGAAACAAATATTTTTAAACTCTGTTAAATTTTTATTGACAAATGAATACCGGTCCATTATCATAACATCCTAGTAATTGAATGGGGGGAGATCTGATGGCCGGGGACAAACCACATGGGGGCGAATTATTTGCCAAATTTGACGGGATCATGGAACGGCTGGGGCTATTGGTCTCCCTGGTCCTGCTGGTCATCATATTCAGTAATGTAAGCCGTTTTTTCTTTACCCTGGACAATATCTCCAACATGCTGCTTTCCATTGCGCTTATCGGGATAACGGCGTCGGGCATGACGATAGTTATCATTTGCGGCGGCGTGGACCTGTCCATCAGCAGCAACATTGCCCTGACCGGCGTTATTGTGGGGAGTATCCTGCACGCCGGGAACCCCCAATGGGCCGGTATCCTGGCCGGCCTGGGAGTGGGCATTTTGATTGGGTTTCTGAATGGCGTTTCGGTCTCGCTGTTCAATATTACCCCCCTGATAGCCACACTGGCATCCATGATTATCGTTAAGGGACTGGCCTTTATTTATTCCCATGGCACTTCCTTCGGTATTTATGGAACGGTGCCGGCCTTCCCTGATTTTGGGTTTTGGGGAAGGGGCATTATGTTTGGCATCCCAACCCCGGTTATTCTTTTGTTCTTTGTCATGCTTATCACCTTTTTTGTACTCAGAAAAACGGTGTTTGGGCGTGAATTATACGCCGTAGGCGGCAATGAAGAAGCCGCCAGGGTAAGCGGCATCAAGATCAAGCAATTAAAAGCGGTTACCTACATTATCAGCGGCGTCCTAAGCGCCTTTGCCGGCATAATTCTGGCATCCCGTCTTACCGCGGGGGTACCCACCGCCGGTACCGGTTATGAAATGAACGCGGTGGCGGCGGTTGTCCTGGGAGGAGCAAGCCTCAATGGCGGCAAGGGTAAAATAGAAGATACGTTCCTGGCGGTTTTGGTTTTGGGGGTCCTGAGCAACGGTTTTGTGCTTTTGGGCTACTCCACTTTTTTGCAGGATGTGGCCCGGGGAATTATCCTGCTTTTATCCGTTGGTATTGATGAAATGCGCAACCGGAGGGCCTCCAAATAAATGAACCGCCGGCCTGTCCTTCACCTCAAAAACATCAGCAAAAAATTCCCCGGCGTTATTGCCTTGAAAGATGTGGAATTTGAGCTGCTCCCCGGCGAAATCCATGTTCTGGTGGGTGAAAACGGCGCCGGCAAATCGACCCTTATCAAAATCATCTCGGGGCTTTACAAAAAAGATTCCGGTTCGTATCTTTTTTCAGGAAAAGATATCAATTTAAATTCGCCCAGCCATGCAAAACAGCTTGGCATAAGTACCGTTTATCAGGAACTTACCCTGGCCCCGGAATTAAGCGCGGCAGAGAATATTTTTATGGGCAATCTCCCCCATTCTGCAATTGGCCTGGTAAATTGGAAGAAAGTCTATGGGGACGCGCAAAAAATACTGGACGATCTGGATATCGGCATTGACGCCCATACAAGGGTTGCAAAACTTTCCGTTGGGTTTCGTCAAATGGTGGAAATATCCCGGGCCCTTTCCCTGAATTCCAGCGTACTCATTTTAGATGAGCCCACGGCGGTATTGACCGGCAAGGAATCGCAGATTCTCTTTAACAATATCGGGCGCTTAAAGCAAAGAAACGTGGGAATTATCTACATTTCCCACCGGATAGCGGAAATTCTGGAATTGGCGGACCGCATCACCGTGCTTAGGGACGGCAAAAATATAGATACCGTGGAAGCGAAAAACATCGATTACAACACCATTGTCAGGATGATGGTGGGACGGGATGTGGAAAGCGGGTTTATCCAAAGAAACATAAGCAAAAACGCCTTTGTAAGGGTACAGGGTTTTTCTGACGGCCGCAGGGTGAAAAGCGCCGGTTTCCATATCAACAGGGGAGAAATTCTTGGCGTATACGGACTTGTCGGATCGGGAAGGACCGAACTGGCCAGGCTCATATTTGGCCTGGACAAAAAGAGAAACGGAAAACTGTTTCTGGACGGAAAAGAAGTACGTATCAAATCCGCCATTGATGCAAAAATGAAGGGCCTGGGCTATATCCCCGAAGACAGAAGGCTTGAAGGACTGGTTTTGGATCTGGACGTAAGCAAAAATATCTGCCTCTCCAGCCATAAGGAAATAGCAAAATACGGGTTTTTATCGTCCAAAAAGGAAAAGACCATGGCGGAGCAGGGCGTTAAAAGCATATCCATAAAAACCCCAAGTCTTAGGCAGAAGATTATGCATTTAAGCGGCGGCAACCAGCAGAAAGCAATCATGGCCAGATGGCTGGCACGGTTTCCAAAACTGCAGTTTCTTATCATGGATGAACCAACCCGCGGCGTGGATGTTGGGGCAAAGGCAGAAATACACAGCCTTATCCGAAGCCAGGCTGAACGGGGCCTAACGGTAATGATGATATCTTCCGATATGCCTGAAGTATTGTCGGTGAGCGACAGAATTCTTGTCATGCGGGAAGGAATTATTTCCGCGGAATTCATGGGCGGAGAAGCGGATGAGGAAAAAATTATTTTTGCCGCGGCAAAATAACGTTATTTAACAGGCATGAACCGGCGGCGCTGGAAGCCCTCGTCTGCCTTTTAAATAAAACATCATTTTTTGTATGGAGGTAGGGAAAATGAAAAAAACTGTTTTCGTTATGGCGGCATTGATGCTGGCCATGGTTTTTGGCGGCTGTAAAAAACCCGCCGAAAATGACGAAATCATGGTTGGTTATGCGGTCATGCGCATGGTAGACGAGTACTGGGGCAATCAGATCAAGGGGATGCAGTCCGCCAATGCCGCCGGCGGAAACACCTTTAAACTGGAAATTGCCGACAGCAACAACGACGGCCAGGTTTGCCTGGAAAATGCCCTAAGCCTCTTGAGCCGGGGCGCCAGGGTCTTAATGGTCAGTCCGCCGGATCCAAAAATCGGCGCGGCCATTATGGAAAAGGCCAATTCCCTAAATGTTCCGGTCATTTCTTCTGATGTTTACATTGACGGGACTTATTTCCTGACCCACGACGAGGTTAAGGCGGGTGAAATTGTGGGGGAATTTGCCGCCCGGTACTATTTGGATACTTTATCGTCCGAAAAAGCAAAGGTGGCCATATTAACCCATGCCGCGGTTGCATCCCAGGTCGATCAGCGGATCCAGGGATTCAAAACAGGATTTTCACGGCTGGTTCCCGATGCGGTGTATCTGCCGGAGCAGGATGCCGAAGGCTTAAGAGAAAAAGGCGCCAACCTAACGGCGGATATCATAACCGCCAATCCCGATGTCAATATTATCTTTGGCATCAATGATGACATTGCCCTGGGAGCCGCTTCTTCCGTTCAGGCCAGGGGCTTGACCGGTAAAATCGCCTGTTTCGGCCAGGGCGGTATCGGTGAAGCCACATTCCAGGCCCTGCTTGAACCGGACAATCCCTTTAAGGGGACCGCCGCCTTTATGCCCTTTGGACATGGAGAGGCCGCAGTCAACGAGCTGATTCTTCCCCTGCTCCAGGGCAAAATGCCGCCGCAATCGGTACATTCACCCTTGGAGATCGCCAGCGCCTCAAACGCCCGGCGCTTTTTGGACGAAATGGCGGCGATCAAATAGGAATGATGCGTTCCGGCCCGCCGGCAGAGAAACAACTATGAAGGGCATGATAACGGATATACAGCGTTTTTCTCTGAACGACGGGCCGGGCATACGCACCTGCGTCTTTTTTAAGGGCTGTAATATGCACTGTCAATGGTGCCACAATCCCGAAACCATTCCCTATGAAAGAACCCTGCTTTACTACAGCGGCAGGTGTATCCACTGCAACAAATGCGCCGGGGTCTGTCCTTCCGGGGCCAATACCGTCCTTGAAGGCAGGCATACTTTTAACCGCACCCTGTGCATAGGGTGTATGGAGTGCGTCCGGATATGTTATCCCGGGGCGTTTACCGTGTCCGGCCGGCTTATGGCCGATACGGAAGTAATGGACGAAATCGCACAGGATAAACTGTTTTATGCGCAATCAGGAGGGGGAGTTACCTTTACCGGAGGAGAAGTGTTCTGCCAGAAGGTATTTTTGGACAGCCTGCTGGATCTATGCCGGGTCGGAGGCATTTCCACGGCAGTTGAAACAAATATTAATTTTTTGTTTAACGAAATCAAAGCTATTTTGAAAAAAATAGACGTACTTATGGTGGATATAAAAATGACCGATCCGGTAAAGCATAAAACATACACCCTGGCGGAAAACAATACTATTCTGGAAAATATCCGGCGCTTAAACGGTATAAACACAAAGATCATTGTCAGAACTCCGGTAATTCCCGGCATCAACGATATTCCCGAAGAAATCATTCGCATTGCCGCGGCGGCTCAAAAGCTTGACAATCTTTTGTATTATGAACTGTTAAATTACAATCCCTTGGGACATGATAAATATACCGCCATGGGGATATCCCGCGGTATGCTGAAAAAAAAGCCCCTGTCCGGCACTGCCATGACGGCATTGGTCAGGGCGGCAGAAAGTACGGGGATTAAGGCGCGTTTTGCCTAATTGAAAATGAGGAGGATTTTATGCCCAATTATGCGGAAAGAATCAACTATTTACGGGAGCGGAAGCTTGCCCAAACCCGGGAAAAAATCGAAAAAGAAGGCGGTCTTAATGAAGATGATTATGGCCGGGTAGCGCCCCCCGAAAACTTTACTTGGAAACCCACTCCGAATCACGAAAACGGATCCTTTTACGGCTATGAAGGATGGAGTTCCAATTTCTACGATCTGTTAAGCAGACACCCGGTGGCGGTTGATCCCATGGATGCCTTTGCGGGAAAATGGATGTTTTTCCTTTCCAGAATGAAGGGCCCCATTTGGCCGCCCCAATACGGTTACGATCATCTAAAGGAAAATATAGAAAAGTACAATATTATTCCCGGCATAGGCTTTGACGCCCACTTTGCGCCGGATTATGAGATTGGGCTGTCCCTGGGCTGGGGCGGATTATTAAAAAAAATCGAGGAATACAGAATCAAAAATGCTCCTGAATGTGCCGCCTTTTACGATGCGGAAAAAAAGACCCTGGAGGCCATACAGCTATTTATGCGGCGGACCGTCAGCAGGATCCAGGAACTTTATGTCCTGGAAGGGGATCCCGGCTTAAAACAAAATCTGGATGGGATGCTCAAAGCAAACATTAACATTATCACGGAACCTCCAAAAACCCTGAGGGAAGCCTGCCAATGGATATGCTGGTTTAACATGGTTTCCCGAACCTACAACCGTGACGGCGCAGGAGGGCAAATTGATCAAATTCTCCTTCCCTATTATGAACAGGACATTGCCGCGGGTCGTATCACCGACGAGGACGCGGTTTTTTTCTTTGCCTGCCTGCTTCTAAACGATACCCACTACTACCAGCTTGGGGGACCCGATGAAAAGGGTAAAGACATTACAAACCACGTTTCCTATTTGATTTTGGAAGGGGCCAGGATGATCAATTCATCCTGTAATATTACTATTCGTGTCCACGAAGGATTGGACAGAGCTTTCTTCCTGAAATCAGTACAGTATCTGTTCAAAAACGGCAACGCCTGGCCCCGGTATTCCGGGGACAAGGCGCTGGTAGAAGGGTTTATGCGCTGCGGCTATCCGGCAGAACTGGCCAGGAAGCGAATAGCCGTAGGCTGTAACTGGATGTCCCTGCCAGGCCTGGAATATACGATGAATGATTTGGTAAAGATCAATATGGCCAAAGTTTTTGAAACGGCTTTTTGGGAAATGGTCCGGGGAAAAAAATATTCCACCAGTATCCTTTGGGACATCTTTGCCAGGCATACGGTAACAGCCGTGGAAACCACCGGCAAATGCATTGATTTTCACCTAACATACCAGGTGCATAATGAACCGGAACTGGTGTTGAATTTGCTCAGCCACGGACCTGTGGAAAGGGGACTCGATGCAAGCTGCGGCGGCGCCCAGTTTTACAACATGGCCATAGACGGAGCAGGAATTGCCACCGTCTCCAACGCGTTTGCCGCTTTGCATCAGCAGGTGGAACTTAACAGAAACATCTCCTGGGAAAAAATAATTGAATTGATCGAAAACAATTATGCAGGTACCGAAGGAGAGTACTACCGGAGCCTTATGGACAGTACCCCCAAATACGGCGCGGGAAACAATGCGGCGGAAGAATACGGGATCAAAATAAACAAGCTGTTTACCGGGGAAGTCCGCGGACTTAACAAGGTCTATCCTGGCCGTAATTTTATTCCCGGCTGGTTTTCCTGGGCCAATACCCTTGATTTTGGCAGGGCCCTGGGCCCCACTCCCGACGGACGCCGGGCCGGTGAAGCCATTAACCACGGCGCTAACCCGTCCCCAAAGTTCCGGTTTGACGGAGCAGTTACCGCCATGTCCAGTATTATTACCCGGGTACAGCCGGGTTACGGAAACACTGCTCCCATTCAGCTCGAACTGGATCCGGGTATTGCGGGAGACGATGAATCCATACAGAAAATGGCCGCCATGATTTGGGCTATGTTTGAACAGGGCGCCACCCTTTTAAACATCAATTTGATTGATAAAAAAAAGGTGCTGGAAGCCCACAAAAACCCCCTGCTCTATCCCGATTTGGTTGTCCGGGTTACAGGTTTTACCGCATATTTTTCCATGCTTTCCCCCGATTTCAGGCAGCTCGTGGTGGATCGCATTATTGCCGGGACTTTCTAGGCGGCAAAGAGCTGCTTTTCGAGTACCAGGGCAATTCCGCCCAGGATATATCCGGTTTTTCTAAGATCGGAATCTTCTACGCAAATTTTCTGCCGCCGGGTGGAAAAGGTTCTGGTATTTATTTCTTTTTTTACTATTTCAATAATGGGAGGCAGATGAAAAAAATCCGCTTCATTGGTGGTAACAATTATTTTTTCGGGGGAAAACATGGTAGCAAGAATTAAAGCCCCCTCCGCAATCATGCGGGCATATTGATCAAAAAGCCTGCGGCTTTCATTGTCCCCCTGCCGGGCATTCAAAAACAACGCTTCCAGCCTGTTTTGTTGACCGGCATATTTCGGTATATCTTCCAGCTTCTTTTCCCAGTTATCCATACCCGTATATAATTCAAGGCAGCCCCTGTTGCCACAGTCACAATCCGGTCCCTCAAAATTGATGGTAACATGCCCTATCTCTATGGAACTGTTGTGATAGCCCCGAAGCAGTTTTCCCTGAATGCAAACGGAGGATCCTATTCCCCGGCCAATATTGTAAAGCACAAAATTATCGGTGTTCTTGCCCTTGCCAAACCATTTTTCGCCCAAAAGGGCAATGTTACTGTCATTCTCGGTAAACAGAGGTATATGATATTTATCCTTAAGAATGGCATCCAGTTTTTGCATATCCCAAAAGTACGGAGCCTGGGACTTTTCTTGCAGCGCCTCCGTATCACCGGCTGCTTCGCCGTCCGATCTGATGCCCGGCGTAACCCCTATGCAGCCAAGACAGGACAGGCCGCCGGATACATTCTTTACTGTTTCATCAACAATTTCATTGAGGATTACTTCATCCATCATGGAATAGGTAATCGTATAATCACGGGAATAAATGATCTTTCCGCAAATGTCGGCAATGGCCGCCGTGATGCCATGCCTGCCAAAATAAAGCGTTATAACCCCAAAGGAACCTTCGCAGATAGAAAGGTATCTGGCCCTTCTGTTCCGGATGGCGCTTAAATAATTTTTTTCCGAAATATATTTTTCATTGATTAGGGAATTAATAATTTTTGTTACCGCAGAATTGGTAAGCCCCATTTCCCGGGTAATATGGTTTCTGTTAATATCCACGTTCTGGTATATTTTTTGGATAATTTCATAGCGGTTGTTTGTTTTTACATTATTAAGATTATAACCGGGCATACAATTCTCCGTAACGCTTATTACATAAAGACATATTTACAGGTTTTTTTCAAGGGAAGATCCCGCCCTCTGCCGGCGCATAAACGAAACGACTCCGGACCGTCACAAACAGCGAAAACACTCCGCCGCCTATGCCAGCACTCCCTTGGTGGAAGGAATATCTTCCGGCGCACGGGGATCTATCTCGCAGGCTTCGCGGATCGCCCGGGCGGCGGCCTTGAAGAGGGCCTCAATCCGGTGGTGATCACTCCGGCCCCGGAGTATGTCCAGGTGCAGGGTCATCCCCGCAGCGGCAGCGAATCCCTGCCAGAAATCCTCCACCGTATCGGTCTGGAACGAAAAAACGCCTGAGCGGTCCGCCGATACCAGGGGTATGCCGGAAATACCCGCGTCAAAAACCAGAAAGGCCCGGCCCGACAGATCCGCCGCCGCCCGGGCCAGCGTTTCGTCCATGGGGTAAAGGCAGCTCCCCACCCGGCGTATGCCCCGCCTGCCGGCCAGAGCTTTAGCAAAACACTGGCCCAGCACAATGCCGGTGTCCTCCACCAGATGGTGCTGATCCACCTCTAGGTCTCCGGAAGCCCTGACTTCCAGATCGAAAAGGCCGTGGCGGGCAAAGGTGTTAAGCATGTGAACCATAAAACCCACCGGATATTCAAATTGCGCCTTTCCCCCGCCGTCCACATTCAGCCTGATGGAAATATCCGTTTCTTTGGTATTCCGCCTAACCTCGGCAATCCGTTCCATGCTTTACTTCCTCCGTTATCCGCCGCGATTTTTCCGAACCGCCCTTAGGGAACAGCCTTCCGCAGATCATACTCAACAATGTCCAGCGCCCCAAGTTTTTTTAAGCGGGGAATCAGCCCGGACACCTCATCCTTCCTGACGGCAATTTTGACGGCATAGCCGTTTTCCCCATAGAGGGGAGAAACTGTGGGACTCCGCATGGCCGGCAGAGATGCGGCAATTTTTTCAAAACCCTGCCTGGGCAGGTTCATCTCTATCATCACCCGGTCCCTGCCGTCCAGCACCGCCCGGAAAAGCATGGACAGTTCCTCAATGCGGCTCCGTTTTTCAGGATTGGCCATCGCCTCCCTGGAGGCCACAAAACGGGTGGAAGACTCCAGCAGGGTATCGATAATTCGCAGGCCGTTGTCCTTCAGGGTCTGGCCTGTGGAAGTATTGTCGATGATCAAATCCGCATCGTCCGGGGGAAAAACCTCAGTGGCCCCGTAGGTTCTGACTATGCGGTACTCATAACCCCGGGAACGGAGCCAGTCCCCGGCAAGATTAACATATTCGGTGGCGGCGACGATTTTGTTTTGCCGGAGGGCTGCCTCATCCAGTTCCTCGGGAACCGCCGCCACAATACGGACCCGGTCAAAACCCAGATCGAGGATCTCCTCCACCCTGGCGCCGCTTTCCCGAATCCAGTCTATCCCGGTAAAGCCGGCGTCGTGGCTTCCCATCTCCAAAAGTTCCCCCACGTTTTGGGGCTTCATGATCTTTACATCCAGCCAGTCCGCGGCTGCAACGGGCCGGTACGTTCTTTCCGCCATGGCGATGGGAAATCCCGCCTCCTCAAAAAGCCGGGAAAGGTTGTCAAAAATGCGGCCCTTGGGAATCAGGACCCGGAGCTTTTCCATGGAAACAGGGTATCACAAACGGCGGTCTTTGGGTAGAAGATCGTAAAAGGTTGCCGCCCGCAGTCCCGTTAGCTCGTGAAAGCGTTTTTGCAGGGCGGCGCTGCGCCGTCCAAAAATACCGGGATTCCCGTCCAGGAATGATAAAACCTCATCGCGGAACACAGGGGGCGGCACGGCGGGGACAGGTTCCTCCGTACCGGCGGGCTCCTCCGGGACATCCCTGTCTGCGGCTGTCTCCGGGGCGGAAGAAGCCGGGTCCGCACCTGCCCCGGCTTCCTCCGCTTCACCCCCCTCCTCACCTGCCCCGTCTGCACCTTTGGACTCCGGACCGGGCAGAATCCGGTGGTACGCCTGGTACCACTGCCGGACGTATTCCCGAAAGTACCTGTCCGCCTCCTCCGGCGGCTGCTGAAGGAGGTATGCCGCCGCTTCCGAAACCAGGAGCTTTTTGTTTTCTATAACATTGTACCCCCGGTAGATCAGGGCGTCTCTCATAAAATTCCGTTCCCGGCTGCTTAGGGAATCGAAAAACTCCAGAAAAAGGGTTTGCAGCTCCGGCATGATAAACTCAAGGCCGTGGATTGTCTCGTGGACAAAGTACACCGGAAGCCGGTCCCGGGATTCGGCGGACAGCCCGATCAGAGCGCCTTTTCCTTCCGTAAAACGGCCTCCTTCGCTCCGGATAACCCCGTGGGCCAGAAGCATATCCCGCAGGAGAACCTCATTTTCGTTGAGAGGAAAATTTTCAAGACGGGCCAGTTCAAAAAAGGCCGCCACATCCCTGGCCCGGTAATCGTGGGCAAACCAGTCCCGAAGATCCTCAATCGTTTCATCCCTGGCCAGGGTCCCGGCAAAACCGGGTTTTTCGGTAAAGAAAGCCAGGCGTTTCAGGAACCGGGACTGGACGGAAAAATCCTTCGTTATCAGGTAAAAAATTTCCTGGTGGAGGTTAAAGGAAAAAATCTCGTAGTCGCCGTGCCGCCACCGGGAAGGGGGATAGTACATCATGGTCCCCAGATCCGCCTCCAGGGGAACCTTGGAATCATCCCCCTGGAATTCCAGTTCCAGCGCCAGTATTTCAAAATCCTGAACCTGGAGGGTGATTTTTTCCGGCAGAGCTCCCCAGCGGCCGCCGTGAAAAATCAGCGGAGCAGACTGTCCCGGCTTGGGGTAAAAATCAAAAACCCGAAGCGGTGGATCTTCCCCCGTTTCACCGGGAGGGGCATACCAGTTTAACTCTCCGGGGACAGGTTCCTGCCCGGCGAGGTAACGGAGGGTGAGTACCCACGGTCCCATCCCGGGATCCGTCTGAAGGACGGAGGCCGCCGGATTGGGAACAATAGTCCAGGTATCTCCGGCCTGTTCCCAAACATAGGAGGGGGGGTTCCCGGCGGGCGGATGGACCTCCGCGGCTTTACAGCACAAAAACGAAGAGATCAATGCAAAAACAAGCAAAAGCCGTCTGAAGATCATGCGCCGGACTCCCTGCCGCCATTCCGCCGGACAAATTCCCCGGAACAGCCTGCGGGCTATTCCTCGGAATCCTCCGTTTCTATCTCTTCCGTACTTTCCTCCCGGGCAGCCATCATTTCCTCCTCCGCCAAAGCCTCCTGCTTGCGCTGTTCCAGGATTTCCTGCATCTGGATGTCCAGATCCTGACTATCTTCATCAAAGAGCTTTACATCCCGGTAACGTTTCATCCCCGTCCCTGCGGGAATCGGATGACCAATGATGATATTTTCCTTGAGGCCCCGCAGATAGTCGGTGGATCCGGCAATGGCCGCATTGGTAAGCACCCTGGTGGTTTCCTGGAAGCTCGCCGCGGAAAGGAAGGAATCAATATTAAGGGACGCCTTGGTGATTCCCTGGAACATGGGCCGGGCCACCGCGGGCTGTCCCCCTTCGGCGATAACCCGGTTATTTTCCTCGTGGAACCTGTATTTGTCCACCATGGCGCCGTAGATAAAGCGGGTATCCCCCACGGCCACAATTTCCACCTTCCGCATCATCTGGCGGATAATTACGCCGATGTGTTTGTCGTTGATCGACACCCCCTGAAGCCGGTACACCTGCTGGATTTCATCCATCAGGTAGCGCTGCAGGGTGGCCTCCCCCAGAATATGAAGAATATCGTGGGGATTAACAGGCCCCACACAGAGGGATTCCCCGGCCTCCACTGTGTCTCCGTCCCGGACAAGCAGCCGCTTGGTCATAGACACCAGGTGTTTGTATTCCCTGCCAAAGGAATCGTTCACCACCAGTACCCGCTTGCCCTTGACAATACCCTTGAAGGACACGATGCCGGAAACCTGGGCCAGTACCGCGGGGTTCTTGGGCTTTCGGGCCTCAAAGAGTTCCGAAACCCGGGGAAGGCCCGAAGTAATGTCCATGGCTTTGGCGGATTCTTTAAGGGTCTTGGCGATGGTCCGTCCGGCCTGGATCTTTTCGCCTTCATCCACCTGAATGTAGGCCCCACCGGGAAGGAAGTAGGAAGCTGTTTCATTTCCCGCTTCATCGGTAATAACAATCCGGGGCTGCTTGCTCTCAAGCTGAAATTCGGTGATCCGTTTTTCAATATTCCCCGTTTCCTCATCGATTTCTTCTTTGAGGGTAGTGCCGGGAATGATGTCTTCGTATTTTACGATACCCCCTGTTTCGGCGATGATCGGATCACTGAAGGGATCAAAGGTGGCGATGGTTTTTTCCGCCTCCACCACATCCCCTCTCTTAACAACAAATTCAGATCCGTTACGAATTTCGATTTTCTGATCCTGGCCGATAAGGCAAAGAATCTTTTCCCCGGGCCGTTCCCGGGTTTCCAGCACCATGGCATAGGCGATTTCCGGGGACAGCAGGTCTTCGGCCCCGCGCCGGATAATCGGCTCCCCCCGGATGATCCGCTTGCCGTCTTCCACAAGAAGCTCATCCCCGGGATCCAGCTTGTATTCCTTCATCACCTTGTTGACCACCGCATGGCCCCTGCGGGTAAAGAGCCAGCGTCCGTCTCCCAGTTCCACATGGGCCCCGGCCACCTCCCGGATATACACGGGATATTTAAGAAAGGTCCGGTTTTCCTCGCTCACTTTGGTGGCGGCCCCGCCGATGTGGAAGGTCCGCATGGTAAGCTGGGTTCCCGGCTGACCGATGGACTGGGCGGCGATGGTCCCCACCGCTTCGCCGATGTCCACGGAACGGTTGGTGGCCAGGTTCCTGCCGTAACACCTGCGGCAGACCCCGTGCTTGGCCTCGCAGGTCAGGACTGTCCTGATCCGTACCCATTCGACCCCGGCGGCGTCTATTTGGCCGGCAATTTCTTCGGTGATCTCTTCGTTCACGTCCACAATCAATTCCCCGGTGATGGGATGCTTGACCCGTTCCAGGGTATACCTGCCCACAATGCGGTCCTGCAGGGGTTCCACAATATCTTCACCATCCTTAATGGCCGAATAGGAAATACCGTTGATCGTTCCGCAGTCGTCTTCGTTGACCACCACATCCTGGGCTATGTCCACCAGCCGCCGGGTCAGATAACCGGCTTCGGCGGTTTTAAGGGCCGTATCGGCCAGGCCCTTCCGGGCGCCGTTGGTGGAGATAAAGAATTCGATCACCGAAAGGCCTTCTTTGAAGTTGGACCTGATGGGAAGTTCGATGATGTCCCCGGAAGGCTTGGCCATGAGACCCCGCATACCGGCGAGCTGACGGATCTGGTTGCGGCTTCCCCGGGCGCCGGAATTGGCCATCATGTACACCGAATTAAAGCCGTCCCGGTCCGCTTCCAGGGTTTTCATCATAATATTGGTAAGATCCTCATTGGTTTTGGACCACACCTCCACCACCCGGTTATACCGTTCTTCCTGGGTAATAATTCCCTGGCGCCAGTGCCGCTGGATTTCTTCCACCGCCTTATTGGCCTTTTCTATCATCTCCGGCTTTTCTGCGGGAACAACAATATCGTCCACCCCGATGGTGGCTCCAAAAACTGTGGAGTATTTGTAGCCGGTCGCCTTGATCACGTCCAGCATTTTTACCGTGGTCCAGGATCCCTTTTCACTAAAGATCCTTTCTATTAAAGCCCGCAGTTCCTTGTCCTTAAGCTCATAATTGATAAAGGGAATCTCCTGGGGCATTTCTTCGTTAAACACAAGCCGCCCCGCGGTGGTTTCAATAAGCCCGCCGGGACCCGCGGCGGAGGCTTTACCGGCCCTTTCCCAAATCACCCGTTTGGGGCTTTTTACCTTAATCACCGCCTCCCAGTCCAGGGATTTTGATTCCACCGCCATGAGTATTTCCTCGGTGGAGGTGTAGCGGCGGCCCTGCCCCCTGGCGTTGGGCTTAATCCGGGTTAAAAAGTTGATCCCCAGAACCATGTCCTGGGAGGGAAAGACAATGGTCTTTCCATTGGCGGGGTTGAGGAAATTTTTTGCGCTGAGCATAAGGGTCCAGCACTCCATCTGGGCCGCCTGGGTCAGGGGTACGTGGACCGCCATCTGGTCCCCGTCAAAGTCGGCGTTAAAGGCATGACAAACCAGGGGATGAAGTTTGATGGCCTTTCCCTCCACCAGCACCGGCTCAAAGGCCTGGATTCCCAGACGGTGCAGGGTAGGCGCCCGGTTAAGGAGTACCGGGTGCTCCTTGACCACCTCATCGAGGATGGCAAATACCTCCGGGGTTTCCTGCTCCACCAGAAGTTTCGCCTTTTTAATATTGTAGACCACATCCTTGTCTACAAGTTTCTTCATAATAAAGGGCTTAAAAAGTTCCAGGGCCATTTTGGTGGGGAGCCCGCACTGCCACATTTTTAGGTCCGGCCCCACGGTGATAACACTGCGGCCCGAATAATCCACCCGTTTGCCCAAAAGGTTCTGCCGGAACCGGCCCTGCTTACCCTTAAGCATATCGCTGATCGATTTAAGGGGCCGGTTTGAGGCCCCCTTGACCACCCGTTTTTTCTTGGAGTTGTCAAAGAGGGAGTCCACCGCTTCCTGAAGCATCCGTTTTTCATTGCGGATAATAATATCCGGGGCGTTGAGGGTCTGGAGCCGCTTGAGCCGGTTGTTCCGGTTGATCACCCTGCGGTAGAGATCGTTTAAGTCGCTGGTGGCAAAACGGCCGCCGTCAAGCTGAACCATGGGCCGCAGTTCCGGAGGAATCACGGGGATCACGTCCAGGATCATCCATTCGGGCTTGTTGGTGGAGTTGCGGAAATTTTCCACAATTTCGATACGTTTGAGGAGCCGCTTGTTGCTCTTGGCCCCCTGTTCGATCATTTTGGCCCGCAGCTCCGCAGCCATGCCGTCCAGGTCGATAGTTTCCAGCAGGGTGCGGACTGCCTCCGCCCCCATACCGGCGGAAAAACTACCGCCGTAACGTTCCTGGGCCTCGTAGTATTCTTCCTCGGTCAGGATCTGGTTTTTTTTCAGATCCGTATCCCCGGCGTCGATGACCACATACTTTTCGTAGTACAGCACCGACCGCAAGGCCGCCATAGGAAGGTCCAAAAGAAGCCCCATACGGCTGGGTACGGAACGGTAGTACCAGATGTGGGACACCGGTGCGGCCAGCTCTATATGGCCCATCCGTTCCCGGCGGACCTTGAAGTGGGTTACCTCTACGCCGCAGCGGTCGCAGATTACCCCCTTGTAACGGATCGACTTGAACTTACCGCAATAGCACTCCCATTCCTTGGTGGTGCCAAAGATCCTTTCACAGAAAAGGCCGTCTTTTTCGGGCCTAAGGGTCCGGTAATTAATCGTTTCGGGTTTTTTTACTTCCCCGTATGACCAGGCCCGGATAACATCCGGCGAAGCCAGCTTAATCATAATCGAATCAAAATCCTGTATATCCCTCATTACAATCTCCCGTGCTTGTTTCTCCCGTTCCCTAATCCGGTCCTAGCCCCTCAGTTCCACCACCAGTTCCATAAGCTCCGCCGATTTTTCCAGTAAAGCCTTAAGTTCGCCGTCTACCCTGGTAACCAGGGCGTCGTTATCCCCGGCGATGCCGTTTACTTCGTTGACCAGAGAAGTAACGGCCCGGCTGGAGGATGCCTGCTCTTCCGCCCTTTCCAGAATAGACCTGACCTGCAGCATCGTTTCCCTGACCGTCTGCCCCGCCTCGATAAGGGACTGGGCGGTTTTTTCCGAAAGATCCGTTACCTGGCTGATGGAAGAAACCGCTTCCTGCATGCTGGTGATGTTGTCTCCCGCCAGCTTCTGCATGTCGGTGATGCTTACCTCCACTTCCTGGGCGGCGGCCCTGGTTTTTTCCGCCAGCTTGCGGACTTCCCCCGCCACCACGGCAAAACCCTTGCCGGACTCGCCGGCATGGGCCGCCTCGATGGAGGCATTCATGGCCAAAAGGTTTATCTGGGCGGCGATGTCGGTGATCACGTTCATGATGTTTCCCACCGTCTTGGACTGTTCCCCCAGCTTGCTTACGTTCTGCCTTAAATTGGCGGTCAACGTGGAAAGGCTTTCCATGGCCTGTCCTGACTGGCGGGCCATGGCCACCCCCGCGTCAACTTTCCGGTTGGATTCTTCTGATTTGGCGGCGGCTTCTCCGGCGCTGCCGGATATTTGTTCCACCCCGGTACTGAGCCGCTCCATGGACGAAAGGATCCCCTGGATTTTTTCCGCCTGGGTTTTGCTGCCGGTCCTGACCCCGGAAACACTGCCGGAAATACTGCCCACGGTGGTCTCCACTTCAGAGAAAGCCCCTTCAACCTGGCCGGCCAGGCGCAGAACCTTGTCCGCCGCCTGTTTTTCATCCGCCGCCCGGGTCCGGGCCTCTTCCTCCTTCGTCTTAACCGTGTCAAAACTCTGGTGAAGGTTTTCGGCCATCCTCAGAAAAGCGTTCTGCAGTACGGCGATCTCATCTGTACCCATTACTTTCAGGGTGGTTTGCAGATTACCCCGGGCTATCTGTTCCGCCGCCGCCAGCGTTGCCTGGAGGGGGGCGCTAATCGAATGAAGGGTAAAGACGCACAGGGGGCCCAGCACCACAAGAAACAGGGCCGCGGCGCAGCCAATGATCATGTAGAGCCGCACCTTCAACAGGGTGTTCATCTGGGCCGTCAAAGCTTCCCTGTGGACGTCGATATTGTCTATATAGATCCCCGTGGAAATCCATATATCCGTACCGGGAATATATTCCACATAGGCTAATTTTGGCTTGAGGGGCATATTCCCATCGGCGTCCGCCGGAGGCTTGGGAAAATCAAAATGTACAAAACCGCCGCCTTGCTGGGCATTTTCGTACAGTTCCCGGACATAGTAGACGCCGTTGGCGTCGGGCATATTATCCCGGTCCTGGCCCTCATAAAGAAACTCCTCGCCAAGATAATCAAATTGGGGCAGGGTTGGATGCATAAAGATGTGGGTGTCAATGTAGGTAAAGTAGTACCCCGACTCGTCCTCTTCAAAACGGTATTCCTTAATGTACTCGTAAATAACGCCGTGCTGGGCCGTCCGCCAGTCCACTTCGCTTAGATAGTCTTCCTGCCTAATGTCTGCCAGGGCCTTGCCCAAAGCAACCGCCATGGTTTGGGTACCCAGCTTAATCTTTTCCTTCTGGCCCTCCATCATCACCTTTTCTGTTTCCGCAATGCCCCAGTTTTTAACCCTCTGGGCGGTAAACATCATGGTCAATACCAAGGCCCCCGTGGATAGGAGGAGGATCAAAATAATTGCCGTTATCCGTACACCGATGGGTATATTGCGCAGCATACTGCCCCCTTTACTTTTGTTACCTAAAAGTTACTCCCCGATTTAGTGATCAGCTCTTCGTCCCGCTCGGTCAGGGGAATTTGTTTTCCCTTGCCGTCGTAGATGGTCATATCCAGCGCGAGACCCCGCAGTTCCTGTACCAGCACGTTGAAGGATTCAGGAATTCCTGCGGTGGTGGAAGGTTCTCCCTTGACGATGGCCTCGTAAATTTTGGATCGCCCCGTCATGTCGTCGCTCTTGATCGTCAAAAGTTCCTGCAGGGTATTGGCCGCTCCGTATGCTTCCAATGCCCACACTTCCATTTCGCCCAGCCGCTGACCGCCGAACTGGGCCTTGCCCCCCAGGGGCTGCTGGGTTACCAGCGAATAGGGACCGGTGGACCGGGCGTGCATTTTGTCATCCACCAGGTGGTGCAGTTTAAGAAAGTAGATTATCCCGCAGAAGATCGGATTCACAAAGGGTTCGCCCGTCCGTCCGTCCCGGAGGATCGTCTTGCTCGTTACGGGAAGCCCTGCCTCTTTTAACTTCTGCTCAATGTCGGCGGTGGAGGGGGACTGAAAAACCGGGGTGGCGTACCATTCGTCCAGGGTGCTGGCCGCCCAGCCCAGTTCGGTTTCCAAAAGCTGGCCGATGTTCATCCGGGAAGGAACCCCCAGGGGGGTCAGGCAAATGTCCAGGGGGGTACCGTCTTCCATGTAGGGCATATCCTCTTCCGGGAGGATCCGGGCCACCACCCCCTTGTTGCCGTGGCGTCCCGCCATCTTGTCCCCTTCCCGAAGCTTCCGCTTGGTAGCGATGAGAACCTTGACCACCTCGTCCACTCCGGGGTTCAAGTCGTCCCCTTCGGAACGCTTGAGCCGCTGGATGTCGATGATCGTCCCTTCAATGCCATGGGGCACCCGGAGGGAAGAATCCCGCACCTCCTTGGCCTTTTCACCGAAGATTGAATTGAGCAGCTTGAATTCCGGGGTGGTCTCGGTTTCGCTTTTCGGCGTAACCTTGCCCACCAGGATGTCCCCGGACCAGACTTTGGCCCCCACGCAAATAATCCCCTCGGCGTCCAGGTTATCCAGGCTCTTTTCCGAAGTGTTGGGGATATCCCGGGTTATTTTTTCCGGTCCCAGCTTGGTTTCCCGGACTTCGGTGATAAATTCCTTGATGTGAATCGAGGTGAACATATCCTCCTTGACCACCCGCTCGGAGATAAGGATCGAATCTTCATAGTTGTAACCGTTCCAGGGCATAAAGCCCACCAAAACATTCCGGCCCAAGGCCAGTTCCCCGTCCCTGGTGGCGGGGCCGTCGGCGATTACCTGGCCCGTGATGATTTTATCCCCCGCTTTAACTATGGGCCGCTGGTTGTAACAGGTATCCTGGTTGGTCCGCTGGTACTTGACCAGGCGGTATACATCCAGCCCTTCGGAGGTGGTCTGAGGGCCGGGATTGGCCTTATTGTCGGGTTTTACCGTTACCTCCCCGGAGGTAACCCGGATCACCATGCCATTCCGCCGGGCCTTAACGAGGACCCCCGAATCGTAGGCGCATTTGCCTTCCATACCCGTACCAACCCGGGGGGCTTCGGGAAAGATCAGAGGCACCGCCTGGCGCTGCATATTGCTCCCCATGAGGGCCCGGTTGGCGTCGTCATGTTCCAGGAAGGGAATAAGGGAGGCGGATACGGAGATGATCTGCTTGGGGGACACGTCCATGTACTGAATGTCCTCCGGGGATCGGGTGGTATAGTCCCCCTGCCGGCGGCAGGATATCTGATCGCCTGCGAAACTTCCATTGTCGTGGAGTTTTGCCGACGCCTGGGCGATGTAATACCGGTCCTCGTCCATGGCGGAAAGATACTCAATATCGGTGGTAGCCCTGCCCCGGGCCACCCTGCGGTAGGGGGTTTCCAGAAAACCGTATTCGTTGACCCGGGTATAGTTGGCCAGGGAAACGATGAGGCCGATGTTGGGACCTTCCGGGGTTTCGATGGGACACATCCGTCCGTAATGGGTGTAGTGTACGTCCCGAACCTCAAAGCCCGCCCGGTCCCGGGAAAGGCCGCCGGGACCCAAAGCGTTGAGCCGGCGCTTGTGGGTCAGTTCCGCCAGGGGGTTCACCTGATCCATAAACTGGGAAAGCTGGCTGGAGCCGAAGAATTCCTTAATCGCCGCCACCACGGGCTTGATGGAGATGAGGTCCTGGGGCTTGATGGTGTCGGTTTCCTTGAGGCTCATCCGCTCTTTGGCGATCCGTTCCATGCGGCTAAAGGCTACCTTCATGGCGTTGGCCATGAGTTCCCCCACGGAACGGACCCGGCGGTTCCCCAGGTGATCGATGTCGTCAATGGCCTCATCCCCCACAAAGACCTTGATCAGGTACTTCATGGTGGCGATCACATCCTGTTTGGCCAGGGTAAATTCCTCCAGGGGCCGGGGATAGTTAAATTTTTTGTTCAGTTTATAACGCCCCACCCTGCCCAGATCGTACCGACGGCTGGTAAAGAACATACCCAAAAGATCCTTTTCCGCCGCTTCCACGGTGATCGATTCCCCGGGCATCAGCACCGAATAAACCGCCGCCAGGGCTTCTTCCCTGGAAGGTTCATCCCGGGCAGCGTCTTCCTTAACGAACTTGATCTCCTCCCGTTCAAAACAATTAAGCAGCATGGGCGAGTTAAGGGAATCGGAACCCTCAAAGTTGATCACCTCGATCTGCTTGACCCCATTGGCCAGCAGCTCGTCCACATTGTGGGGGTGGAGTTTTTCCCCTGTACGGTACAGCTTCTTTTTGCCGTCCACCACCCCGGCGGGAATTCCCCCCCCCTCGGAAATTTCGGCTTTGACCCACACGGGAGAAGCCAAAACCTTGCCGGTGATCCTTTCCCGGGTATCCTTATCATCTTTTACCTTGAAAGTCTCCACCGAGTAAAAAGCCCGTATAATGTCTTCCCGGGTTTCAAAGCCCAGGGCACGGAGAAAAATACTCCCCAGGATCCGTTTTTTACGGTCGATCTTGGCGTAGATGAGCTCCCGCTTCTGATCGATTTCAAATTCCAGCCAGCTTCCCCGGTAGGGGATGATCCGGGAAGAATAAATGCCCTTTTCATGGCTAAAGATAACCCCGGGGGACCGGTGGATCTGGGACACCACCACCCGCTCCGCCCCGTTGATAATAAAAGTGCCCCGTTCACTCATAATGGGGATATCCCCCATATAAATGTCTTTCTGGCGGATTTCTCCGGTCTGCTGGAAAATAAGGTTTATCCGGGCCTTGAGGGAGACCGAATAGGTAAGACCCTTCTGCTTGCAGTCCAGCTCGGAGAATTTGATATGATCCTCATCAAAGCTGTAGTATTCGTATTCCAGCACCATGTCCCCGTTGGGGCTCTCAATGGGAAAGGTAGCCCTGAAGACTTCTTCCAGGCCCTGTTCATGGGGTTTTTCTCCCCTCTTTATCCTTTCACGCTGAAGAAAACGTTCATAGGAACAAAGCTGAATGTCTATCAGGTCAGGCAGTTCCATCACATCGTGAATGTCCCTGCCCACATAAGAACGCCTCGCGCCCTTTTTAGACTTTACCATTACCGCCCCCTAACAAATACGGGACAAAAAGTCCACGGCACACAACTCCTCCCCGGGATGCTTCGCATCCGTGGGGAGAAGCGTAATCCGCGGACCTGCCCGCCCTTCAATTCTATACGTTTTTTGCCGCCACATCCAGAATTTACTGGATTTCCACCGTACCGCCGGCGGCTGTAACCTGGTCCTTGATCTTGGCGGCTTCTTCCTTGGAAATATTTTCCTTGAGGGGCTTAGGAGCGCCCTCCACCAAGTCCTTCGCCTCCTTGAGACCCAGTCCTGTTACCGCCCGGACTTCCTTGATCACAGGGATCTTCTTGGACTCGTCAAAGGCCTTGAGGACCACGGTAAACTCCGTTTTTTCCTCCGCCGCTTCGGCGGGAGCAGCCCCGCCGGGGGCTGCTCCCGCCGCCACTGCCACCGGGGCCGCCGCGGATACGCCGAACTTTTCTTCCATTGCCTTGACCAGTTCGGACACTTCCAGAACAGTCATGGAAGCGATTGCTTCCAGAATTTCTTCTTTTGTGGCTGCCATATTATCTTCTCCTAAAAACATACTGCGCCGTTCATGCAAACCGCGCCGCCCCGCCGCAACACGGCGGGGCTGTCAAAAACCCGGCAGGACAGCAGCATGCAGATTAACCCTGCGGAAGCCTGACGGATTTTAACATTACCTGTTTACCCCATAAACCGTACCGCGGCCGGATTACGCACCGGGCTTTTCCGCCTTTTGATCTGCCACGGCCTTGACGGTCCTAACCAGCCGGGCGGGAATATCGTTGAGCGCCGCCGCCAGATTCCGCACAGGCCCGTTCATGACTGACATAAGCATGGAAATAAGCTCCAGCCTGCCGGGCAGCCTGGAAAAGGACTCCACCTGCTTGTCCGTGTAGACCCTATTCCCCATGAGGCCGCCTTTGACTTTAAGGGCCGGCGCTTCTCTGGCAAAATCCAGCAGTATCTTGGCTACCTCATTGGCGTCCCTGGGGACCACCGCCACCGCGGTGGGGCCGGTAAGATAACCGGACACATCCTGTACCTTAAGTTCCTCAAAGGCAAGGCGGGCAAAGTTGTTCTTTACCACCTTGAAGGCCGCCTCCTTGCCCCGGAGCTGTTTCCGCAGGGTGGTGATCTGTTCCACCGTAAGACCCCGGTAATCGGCAAAAATAAAATCCGGCGGGGCGGCAGCTTCCGGCGCAAAAAGCGCCTTGAGGTCGCCGATGGCTTTAACCTTGTATTCCTGGTGTTTCTTGGCTACGATTGCCATGGATTACTCCTATTCGTCTTTGTAAGCGACCCATACACCGGGTCCCATGGTGGAAGCCACCGAAATGGTTTGAATAAACTCGCCCTTGGCATCGGCGGGCTTCTTGCGTTTGATCTCGGTGATCACCGCCCGGACATTTTCCGCCACTTTGCCGGTTTCCATGGAAACTTTGCCCACCGCCAGGTGAACCACCCCGGTTTTGTCCGCCCGGAATTCCACCCGGCCCCGTTTGAGCTCCGCCAAAGCCCCCTTAAGATCGAAGGTAACTGTACCGGTTTTGGGGTTGGGCATAAGGCCCCGGCGGCCCAGAACCATGCCAAGCTTGCCCACATCCTTCATCATGTCCGGGGTAGCCACGGCCACATCAAAATCCATCCAGCCGCCCTTGATCTTTTCGATTAGATCCTCCGCGCCCACATAGGCCGCCCCCGCATCCTGGGCTTCCTTTTCTTTTTCCGCCTTGCAAAATACCAGCACCCGCTTTTCGCCCCGGAACTGGTGGGGCAGTACCACCGTATCCCGGACGGACTGGCTCTTCTTTAAATTTACCTTGACCGAAAGATCCACGGTTTCATCGAATTTAGCGTAGGCCATGGACTTGATCAGATCCAGAGCCGGCTGCAAATCGTAGGAAGAACCCCGGTCGTACTTTTTCTGGCTTTCCCGGTACTTTTTGCCCCGTTTCATTTTTCCACCTCCACGCCCATGGACCGGGCCGTACCGGCGATGATCCTTACGGCCCCCTCAAGGTCGTTGGCGGAAAGATCGGGCATCTTTGTTGCGGCGATTTCCTCAAGTTTGGCCCGGGGGATCCTGCCCACCTTGGTTTTGTGGGATTCGGGGGAGCCCTTTTCCAGCCCAATGGCCTTTTTTATAAGCACCGAAGCCGGGGGCGTTTTAAGGATAAAGGTGAACGACTTGTCTGCATAGACGGTGATAACCGCCGGTATGACAAGTCCCGGCTCCATGGACTTCGTCCGGTCGTTAAACTGCTGGACGAACTGGGGGGCGCTGACGCCGTGGGGGCCCAGCGCCGGTCCCACCGGGGGAGCCGGAGTAGCTTTCCCCGCCGGACACTGGAGCTTGATGTAGGCGATAACCTTTTTCTTTGCCATGTAAACTCCTTTGTGGTAATACCGCCCGGCGGCTGCCGCCGAAAGGGTCTGTCCTTCCGGCATTTTTCTTTCCGCAAAGCGGAAAAGCCCCGGGCTCCCACTGCTTTTAAGACACCGGACTTTCAAAACCCCGCCGGTCTTGAAAGCCGGCGTTTTAGACCTTTTCCACCTGCAAAAGATCCACTTCCACCGGGGTACTCCGGCCAAAGATCTGCACCATCACCTTGAGTTTGCTTTTTTCCTGGTTTACGTCTTCTATGGTACCGGTAAATGACTCAAAGGGACCGTCGGTGATCTTGACCTGTTCGCCGGCGTTAAAACTTTGGCGGATTCTGACGGGTTTTTCTCCCCGAATTTCCCCGGATTTCTGCAAAATACCCCGGGCCTCGTCTCCCGAAAGGGGTTGGGGCCGTTTGTCCGCCGGGGTTCCCACAAAGCCCGTAACCCCCTGGATTTTTTTTATCCGGGAACAGGTTTCTTTCCACTCCTGCCCGGGCAGATCCATCTCCACCAGGATGTATCCGGGGAAAAATTTTCTGGTTTGGGTGCGTTTTTTACCATCCTTGACCTCCACCACTTCTTCCTGGGGGATCTTGATATCCTTGACGATTTCCCTGTCAAGCTCCCCGGAATCCAGCATGAGGCGGATTATCTTTTCGATTTTATTTTCATATCCCGAATAGGTATGAAGAACGTACCAGCCCGCTGCCATAATCTACCCGTAATTAAAATATGGCCTGCACCCCAAGGAGCAGGAGGATATCAACCAGACCCAGAACCGCGGCGATGATCACCGTGGACACAATCACAACCCCCACGGAACTGAATACATCGTCCCGGCTGGGCCACACCACTTTACGGAGTTCGGCATAGGATTCCTTAAAAAACTGAATTACCTTTCCCATTTGCTCCTCGCTTACCGGCAGAAACCTTGCTACTTTACCAGCCCAGGCGCGGCGGGCGTTTTTTTCGGATACAAACCTTCTGTTTGCTCCTTCCGGACCGGGGATCCCCCCTTGGGAACCCTCCCGGCCCCTTTTTCCCTGCCCGGCCGGCGGCTGAAAGGATCGGGATCCCGTACCCCGCCAACCATTTCCGGCTTTTAAGGCCTTTACCCTTTGCGGCGCTTAAAATCGCCTTCAGGCGCAGTAGGCTTCGAACCCACGACCTGCGGTTTTGGAGACCGCCGCTCTACCAACTGAGCTATACGCCTCAGTAACAGCACCGCATCAAGCGGTGTTTTCCAAAAAATTCCGCAAGGCCAGGCGCCCAAAATACCGCCGTCCCCCGCAAATGCGGTTCAGCTTTAGCCGAACCGGTGCGCCGCTTCCAATAACAGCTTTAGGGTTTTGCTCCGCAAAACCTGGGATAGCACCGCATCAAGCGGTGTTTTCCCGTTTATTTTATTTTAGTCTCCTTGTGCAGGGTATGTTTCCTGTCAAAAGGACAGTATTTGTTGAATTCCAGCTTTTCCTGGGTATTACGCCGGTTTTTCTTGGTGGTATAATTCTTCCGTTTACATTCGGTACACTGCAGGGCCACAAGCTCTACAGCGGTCTTTTTACTGGCCATATCCTCTCCTTGCCCCTGTTATATAACGGGCCTTGCAAAGCAAGCCCTCCGGTTAACCAAACGCCCCGCTGCCCCAGGAGCTGCAAAATATGCTCCCCAATATGAACGGAGCGGCAACGAAGTCCATATTAGCCCTCGATCAGAATCGAACTGATGACCTTATCCTTACCATGGATATGCTCTGCCAACTGAGCTACAAGGGCGTTTAACGGCGTCTTCCTTGCCTGGGCAAGACGCAATTTTGACTTCTTCCCTATAGTTTTGTGAAATTAACAAGAAATCAAGATTGTGTCAATAGGGCGGACGCTTTTTTATTTTTGCAAGATACATTTTTCTGGCGGATCTGGATATTCACCCTCTGTGTATACAAAAGTATACACAGAGGGCTCCCTTTAAGGGAAAACCCGCAGGAACTGGACATCCAGCCGTCCACCGGCGATTCCTAACGGCAAAGCTCAAATATCCGTATAATGTCCGCCCTAGCCAACGGTAAAAAATTCCCCACCTTAACGGTATCGTTTTTGGTGCAGCGATTCGCCATTGCTTCCCAGTGTTCACTGCCGATATTTGCATCGGAAAGGCGAACCGGCATACCGATTTTTCTAAAAAGGGCTTCTATCCTTTTTATTCCTTCCATGGCTGTCTCCTCAGGATTTTCAAAATTTTCATCCACACCCATCACTCTAACGGCAAACTGGACAAACCGTTTCAGGTTGTGTTTGTACACATACCTGCACCAGCCAGGAAAAACGATAGCCAGCCCTGCTCCGTGGGCTATATCGTACACTGCCCCAAGTTGATGTTCAATTTCGTGGGAAGCAAAATCGCCGATTCTACCGGTATCCATAAGACCGTTATGGGAAATCGATCCTGCCCACATGATTTCTGCCCGCAAGGCATAATCGGACGGATTCTCAATGGCCCGGGGAGATACCTCCACCATGGTCCTTAAAAGACCCTCACAAAGCCGGTCTGTCAGCGCCACATCTTTCACGTTAGTGAAGTACCGTTCCAGGGTGTGCATCATAATGTCAACACAGCCACAGGCGGTCTGGTAGGCTGGAAGGGTATAACTGAATTCAGGATTCAT
>JAITHE010000139.1 GCA_031280125.1 Treponema sp. | reverse complement strand
GATAGTGTTACGGGGGGGCGCCAAAGGCGCCGTTAACGGGCAGAGCGTAATTTGAAAGCCCCCTTCCCCCGAAGGGGCGGGCGTAATCCGTAACAGCGCCGCCCCCATTAAAACCCCCTATGGGGGGGGCCCTTGACCCTCCGGGCGGGGGGGCCTATGCTGGAACCATGGTACAGGCGGTTTTCCCCGGCTCCTTCGATCCCCCCACCCTGGGGCACCTCAACCTGATTGGGCGGGGGGCGGCGGTTTTTGACGAACTGGTGGTGGTGATCGCGGAAAACCGGCAGAAGAAGGCCCTTTTTAGCGCGGAGGAACGGCGGGCCATGATGGAAGAGCTGGCGCGGCCCTGGGCCAATGTGCCGGTCCTGGTCTGGGAGGGGCTTTTGGCGGAATTCATGGGGCGGCGGGGCTTCCGGGTCCTCCTCCGGGGGGTCCGGGGGATGGACGATTTTGCCTACGAGCTGGAACTGTCCCTGGTCCAGCAGTCCCTGGGCTTTCCGGTGGAAACGGTTTTCATGGGCACCGCCCCGGCGTATTTCGCCTGCCGGTCTTCCACGGTGAAGGAGCTGGCTTCCTTCGGGGCGGACTATTCCTGGATGGTCCCCCCCCTGGTAACGGAGGCGATGCGGGCGAAATTCCCCCCGCGGGGCGGCTCTTAAAGGGCCGGAGGCCCGCGCAAGGGATGACGCCGGGCGCACTAGCGCCCATAAAATCAATTCCTATCGGCAAACGACCCGAAGGGGCGTATTGAAGCGGAAAGCCCAAGGGCTCCTGAGGACTTGGAGCGGAAAGCCCGGTCCGGCCCCCGTGGAAGGGTTGACCGCTTATGCGGTCAATTAGAAAGGATGCGCCCGGTAAAAGAGCCGAAGGCCGTATTGCGGGAGATTGACATAGTTGGGGGTTTTTGTTATTCTTGAGGGGATTGAACCGCTGTTTGACGGTTTGTTAGTATACAGAGAGAGGTTTTTACATGGCAGTACCCAGATCGAAAACGTCGAAGGCACGGACAAGCCGCCGGCAGTCAATCAATATGAAACTCACCGCCCCGACCCTGATTGAATGCAGTTCCTGCGGCAACCGGGTATTACTGCACCGGGTGTGTCCCAAGTGCGGGTTTTACCGGGGTAAACAGGTGATTGTTCCTGAATCAAAGGTATAAGGGGTAAAACATGGCTGACGATTTGTTTGAAAAGATGAAGAAACTGATTGCCGACAAGCTGGAGGTGGACGAGGCCAAGATCACCTTGGAGGCTTCCTTCCGGCAGGACCTCGGCGCGGACAGTCTTGACACCTATGAGCTGGTCTACGCCATCGAGGAGGAAATGGGTATTTCCATCCCCGATGAGAAGGCCAATGAGTTTGAGACCGTCAAGGACGCCTACGACTACATCAAATCCCAGCAGAAGTAGGCTGTGAGGGATTTTCCCGAACCTGACGCGGGAAGGAAGAAGCTCCTCGCGGCGTTTCAGAAGAGCGCCGGTATCAGGTTCAGAAGCCAGGGGCTTCTGAACCTTTCTTTCACGCACCGTTCCGTGTCCAACGAGTCGGGGCAGAAGCTCAACAACGAACGGCTCGAATTCCTCGGGGACGCTATCCTTGGCGCGGTTACCGCCACGCTGCTCTACCAGGGCCAGGGGGACAAGGCCGAGGGGGAGCTGGCGAAGATCAAGTCGGTGGTGGTTTCCGAGGACATCCTCGCGGGGGTGGCCCGGGAACTCCAGATTGACAACCTCCTCATCCTGGGCCGGGGGGAGGAAAATTCCGGGGGCCGGGCCAAAAAGGCCATCCTGGCGGACGCTTTGGAGGCGCTGATTGGCGCGTTCTACCTGGATTCGGGGTACAAGGCGGCCTATGCCTTTGTGAGCGGCCGCGTGGGCCCGGAGATCCGCCGGGTTTTGGAAAACCGCCACCACCGGGATTACAAATCCCTGCTGCAGGAATATTGCCAGCGCCTCTACGGGAGCTGTCCGGCGTACCGCCTGCTCAAGCGTTCGGGCCCGGATCACGACCGGATTTTCTGGATGGAGGCGGAAGCGGGGGGCCGGGCCTTCGGCCCCGGCACGGGCCGGAACAAGAAGGCGGCGGAACAGGAAGCCGCCCGGCTGGCCTACGAGGCCCTCTCCGCCGCCCCGGGGGACGGGGCGCTCTGAGCGCGGGGGCCCCGCTCCCCGCTGTTTGCTTTCCCATATTATCATCCATTTTTTATTTCATTGATTATTTGTTCAACCGTTTTATTGTTTGGATCGGCTTTTTGTACTTCCTCCAGATATTTCAAAGCCTCATCATAATTGTTCATCCTGTAATAAATCATTCCTTTATAGTAGAATGCGTCATAAACAACCGGCGAATCTTGATCGAGATATAACTCGATTGCCTTATCAAAAAACAGTATCGCTTTTTCATAATCCCTAACCATATAAAATAATTCGCCAATCCCATAATAAGATTCAGGATTGTTTTCATCAATGCCCGCCATTTTTTTATACATTTCCAGGGCATCATTTAACCTGTTTTTTAATCTATAAACAACCGCCAAATTTTGATATGGCACGATATTTTTATCGTTGATGCTTATTGACTTTAAGTACATTGCCTCCGCCTCATCAAGCCTGTTTTGCCTCCTGTAAACCATTCCAAGATGATCCATCGCATCCACGAACAAAGGATCCAACTCAACGGCTTTTTTTAAGTATCCCTCGGCTTCATTCAAATTGTTTTCCCATAAAAGTTTTGATCCCGTTGTATATGCCCGCATTGCCTGTTCGTTGTTTGAGGGGGCAATTATCGGCTGCTGGGGGCCTACCACTTTAATATTCATGGTTTCAACTTCGGTTAAGTATTCGGATTGGGCTCCTTCATTTTCAACATTTTTTGTTGTCGCGCAGCCCAATACGAAAAAAGATACAATAGCGGCGGTAATCATATTTTTCATCGGTTTCCTCCAATTATCCGTTTTACGGACACGGCGCGAATTCCGGCTATGGGCGCAGTATGGGATGCGGCGTTCAATTTGTCAACCGGGCGC
>JAITHE010000032.1 GCA_031280125.1 Treponema sp. | reverse complement strand
ACCAACCCGGACAACATGAAACCCCTGCTGGAGGCGTTTAACAAGGAATACGCGGGGAAGTATGAAATGGTTTATGAAAAGCTGGCGGACGCCCGGACCATGACCATTAACACCGCCCTGTCTTCCGGCGCGCCCATAACGGTGATGACCCAGTCCAGCGCCTTTGATCTCCGCCAGCGGGCGGACAGCGGGATTTACATGGGGCTCAAGCAGTTTCTTGACAAGGAAGGCTGGACCTATGAAGGGGTTTTTGGAAAATCCCTGGCGGAGACCCAGAACATTAACGGGGATTACTATTCTATCCCCTATTGTAACAATATCCATATGCTCTGGTTTAACAAAAAAATGTTTGACGAAGCGGGGGTCCCCTATCCCGATCCAAACTGGACCTGGGCGGATTTCCGGGAGACCGCCAGGAAACTAACCAAGGGCAGCGGGGCGAACAAGGTCTACGGCGCCATGATCGACGTGGGCCACCCGGACGGCGACCTGGGCTGGTCATACATCGCCCGGCAAAAGCTGGGAAGTTTCTGGTATTACAACCCTGATTTTAAGTCCACCCGGTTTGACAACCCCGCCATGAAAGAGAGCCTCCAGTTCTTTTACGATCTGGTGATGGTTGACAAAACCTGTATGCCCCTGGATGAGTATACGGCGCTCCGGCTTAATGACGATGCCACTTCGGTGAACGGATTGTATTCCGGCCGCTACGCCATGCTGGTGAACCCGGTTTACAATTGCCTGTATCTTAACAAGAGCTACGGCGAGGTGCCGCCGGGAACGGACATCGGGATGACCAACATTCCCCGGCCGGCGGGTTCCCCCGGCCCGGTCGCGCCCACCTACACTTCCCAGGCCTGCATCCCCGCCAACGTGAAAAACCCCGAGGCGGCCTGGGTTACCCTGAAATACATCACCGTGGATCACGCCGAACTTTTTGCCGGCCCCAAGGCCATGCATCCCGCGTATCAGTTCAAGACCGTGGATGAGGCCAACGCCTTTAACGACATTATCTTCCGGGATCATCCCGGGCTGGATTATGACATGGCCATGAAAGTAATGGCCATGCCCCGCGCCTTGATCAGCGGGGACAATACGATTGTACAGGGCCAGAGCAAGATCAATGAGCTTATTAAAGCCACGATGTCGCTGGTTTTTAACGGCGAGATGGGTGTTGACGCGGCCCTGAAAGAGCTTAAAACCAAGGGCGATCAGTATATCGCCGATGATTTAAGGTAACAGGCCCTTTGCGCCGGGATGCCCGGTTGGGCATCCCGGCGGATTCTTTGAGACCGGAGGGAACGTGAATCTTCATTCCATCGCCGCCGCCCGGGCCGGGAAGGGCAAAAGAAAACCGGCGCTCCTGGAGCGCAATGAAAATCTGGCGGGTTTTGCCTTTCTTTCGCTTAACCTGCTTGGGTATATTGTATTCAAACTGGTGCCGATTGTGATGGCCCTGATGCTCAGCTTTTCAAAGTGGAATTTTATTTCAGGCATCGGCGGCATCCGGATCACCGGCCTCGAAAACTACCGGAAACTTTTCAGCGATCCCGTTTTTATCACCTCGTTTTTCAACACCATTATGTATGCCGTCGCTATGGTGCCGGTCTCGATTTTTCTCGCCCTGGTCATGGGCGTAATCCTCAACGAGTATGTCTTCGGCAAGGGGATCCTCCGGCTCGCTTTTTATATGCCCTATGTATCCTCCATGGTTGCGGTGTCGATGATATGGATGATCCTGTATCTGCCCTCTTACGGTCCCATCAACAATTTTTTGCGGGCCCTGGGCATTGATAAGCCGCCCCGGTGGATCAGCGCCTCAAATACTTCCCTGCTTTCCATCATCATTGTCGGGGTCTGGCAGTCCCTGGGGTACAATATCATTATCGTCCTGGCGGGATTGCAGGGAATCTCCCGTTCCCTCTACGAATCCGCGGACATCGACGGCGCCAACATAGTCCGTAAATTTTTTTCCATCACCATTCCTTCCCTTTCGGGGACCCTGTTCTTTCTGGTGATGATTTCGTTTATCCGTTCTTTTCAGGTTTTTACCCCCGTACAGGTTATGACCCAGGGCGGGCCGGGTAATTCTTCTTCGGTGCTGGTGTTTTATATCTATCAAACGGCCTTTCATTACAGTGATATAGGCTACGCCACCGCCATGTCCTGGGTGCTATTCCTCCTGGTATTTGTGTTTACGATAATCCGTAACTTCATGATGTCCCGGGCCAATCAAAGTTGACAAGGAGCGCGGCATGGGTTCTTTCCGAAGAAAATTGACGGGTAAAATCATCGCAACCCTTCTTATGGCGTTTTTTTCTATTGTCATGCTGCTTCCCTTTGTGTGGATGTTGTCCGCTTCGTTCAAGCCGGACAACCAGGTGTTCAATGTGCCCATTGATTGGATACCCCGGAAGGCGACATTGGCAAATTATATAAAAGTATGGGGTTCCAGCGTCCCTTTCTATATGTTTTTTCTCAATTCCCTCAAGGTAACCCTCTGGTGTGTGGCGGGGGAGGTGTGTACCAGCGCCCTGGCCGGTTATGCCTTCGCGAAGATTAAATTCCGCGGGCGGGATGTAATCTTCTGGATCTACGTGGCCACCCTGATTTTCCCCGGCCAGATGATGCTCATCCCCCGGTTTGTGCTTTTCCGCTTGACCGGCATCTATAATACCCACTGGACGCTGATTCTGCCGGGGATGTTTACCGCCTTCGGGACCTTTATGCTGCGGCAGTTTTTTTCTACCATACCGGAGGAATTGAGCGAGTCCGCCAAGATCGACGGGGCAAATCATTTTATCGTTTTCCGCCGGATTATCCTTCCCCTTTCCTTCGCGGCGGTGAGCGCCCTGATTATCTTCCAGTTTGTGGGTTCATGGAATGACTACGAGGCCCCCCTGGTGTATCTTCGCAGCCGGAATCTTGCCACCATTCCCCTGGGCTTGAGTTTTTTCAGGGATGACAATTCCGCCAGTTACGGCGCCATTATGGCCGCTTCGGTCTGCTCGCTGATACCGATTTTCGCGGTGTTTTTGACCTTTCAAAAGCAGTTTGTGGCGGGTATAGCCACTTCGGGAATGAAGGAATAGAGTATCGTTCTGGAGGGAAATTGTGGAGTTCCGGTTTAATTCGGGGGATGTTTATGTTTGCGAGCTTGGCGTACAGGGATGCGCCGCATTCGGCCTCGAGGAATTGTACGGCGCCCTGAAAAGCCGGGGGGCGGCTATTGTCCGGGTCAACCATTGGACGGAGCTTGAAAAGCCCGCGCCCCTCCTCATTATCGGGAGCGCCGAAAACCGGCGGGTACAGCTGCTGCTGGAAAACGCCGGGGTGGATTTCAGGCAAAAGCCGGAAAGCCTCTTCCTCCGGTGGTGCGCTATCCCCGGCGGCCGGGCCCTGCTCGCGGCGGGAACGGACGCTTCCGGGCTGATGTACAATCTTCTGGAACTGGCCCGCCGGGTGAAAAAGGACGGGGCCGCTGCCCTGGACCGGGCGGAAAATTTAACCGAAAGCCCCCAAAACGCGGTCCGCGGTGTGGACCGGTATCTTTTGGGGCACCTGGATGACCAGTGGTTCAAATCGGAGGAATTCTGGCGCTATCTTCTGGCCCGCATGGCCCGGGCCCGGTTCAACCGTTTCTGCCTGATCCTGGGCTTTGATACCGCGTATATGTCCCCGCCCTATCCTTTTTTTATCGGGTCTGCCAATTATCCGGACGTACAGGTACGGGGGCTTTCAAAAGAGGGCAGGGGGGAAAATCTTTCCGCCCTGCGGCGGCTCGGCGCCCTTTGCCATTACTACGGCATGAAGTTTGTCCTGGCCGCCTGGCAGCAGCGTCCCTGGACAACGGCGCAGGAACAGCTGGTTTTGAACCTTCCCCAAGATGTCCGGGGCCTTGCCGATTATTGCCATGAAGGGATTAAAAATCTTATCGCCGCGGTCCCGGAGATAGATATCGTACAGTTCCGGGTGAACCATGAATCGGGGGTGGGGGATCAGGTGTCGGCGGAGGATTTCTGGAACCGCTGCGCCGACGCGGTTGCCGACGCCGCCGCCGAAACGGGCCGCCCCCTGGTTCTCGATCTGCGGGCCAAGGGGCTCACGGAAAGCATGATCGCCCACGCTTTTTCCCGGGGGCTGCCGGTGGAGGTTCCCACCAAATTCTGGTGCGAACACGCGGCGCTGCCCTACCACCTGAGCGTGATGCGCAGCGAGGAGCTGGCCCGTCTGGATAACTTTAACCATTCCCGCCGTTATTCTTTCGCCGATATGCTTCGCAAGCCCCGTTTTTATGATGTTATTTACCGCCTCTGGAACTACGGTTCCACCAATCTGTTCCTTTGGGGGGACGCGGATTATGCCCGGCGGTTTTCCCTGAGCTGCGGCCTTTCCGGGTCGGCGGGTTTTCAAATCAATACGCCCCTTTCGTTGAAATACGGCCACGCGCTTTCCCATAAAAAGCCGTGGGATACTTTTATAAAAGAAGAATTGCGCTATGGCAGATGGGAAGACGAGCGGTTCTGGATGTGGTATACCGCCTTCGGGCGGCTGGGATACAATCCCAACACCGATCCCGGGGTTTGGCGGGATGAATTTGCCGATCATTTCGGCGCCGCCGGCGGGAGCCTCGAAAAAGCCCTGGCCGCCGCCAGCAAGATTGTGCCCCTGGTAACGGCCGTTCATATGCCCGTTCATCCGTCATTGCGCTATTGGACGGAGATGAATACGGGCTGGGCGCTTTTTGCCGAAAACAATTTGAACAAACCGCAGCCCTACGATTTTACCACCGGCATTACCTACGGATCCGCCGAGCCCGGCGATCACGGCCTGTTTTACGGCATTGACGAGTATGCCGGGGATTTCCTCGCGGGAAAACTGGCGGGCAAATATTCGCCCCTCCAGGCCGCGCTTTGGCTGGATAACCTGGCGGCGGAAACGGGGCGGCATTTGTCTCTGGCGGAGGGTACCATTGAGGCGGGAAAAGACGGGGCGGAATACCGGGCCATGAAGGTTGACCTGTCGATGCTCGGCGATTTTGCCCGGTACCACGCTTCAAAAATCCGGGCCGCCTGCGCCCTGGCTTTTTGGCGCGCCGGGGATGAGGCGGCGTATCTACAGGACGCCCTCGCGCTGCTCAATTCCGCCATCGGTTTCTGGGAGTCCCTGGCGGAGAAAGGCCGGGCCAATTACTACCACGATTTGGATTTTAGCTCCGCCGGTTCTGAAACAAGGCGCGGCACCTGGGGCGATTTGACCCGGGAGCTTTTGGCGGACCGGGAAAGCCTGAGGGGCCTCCTCAAATCAAAGGGCCTTGAGGCGGGGGATCGCCTTTTCGGCGCCTATGTTCCCGCGCCGCCCCCGGCGGAAAGCCGCGGGATGAGCGCCCGGTTCCCCGGGAGCGCCAAAGCGGGGGAGGCTTTGAAGATAGAGGCGGCCTTTTCTTCCTTCGGTGAAATTGAGGCGGCGCCGGTGCTTCACTATCGCCATACCGATCAAACCGAAGGTCTCTTTCACCGGGAGGTGATGATCCCGGGCGCCGGGGGCTATGCCGCGGTGATTCCCGCCGAATACGTAAGCCCCGAATGGGACCTGCAGATATATATTACTATCCAGGGGGCCGCCGGATCCTGTAGTATATATCCCGGTATTTATCATCCGGTGTATCCCTATCCGTATCATGTGATCACCGTAACCGAATAATAAGGAGGGCAATCATGGGTGAACAATTTATTCAGGAAAATTTGCGGACGCCGGTCCGCTATACCTGCGATGTATTGGTGGCCGGCGGCGGGACCGCCGGAATAACGGCGGCCCTGGCGGCGGCGCGGAACGGGGCAAAAACCATACTGATAGACCGCTATGGTTTTTTGGGCGGGTCCATGATCAACGGGGCGGGGCCGCTGCATAGCTTTTTCAATCTCTACAAAGCCTTTCCCGGGGTTGAAAAGGTCCAGGTGGTCCGGGGTATTCCCCAGGAAATTATTGACCGGATGATTGCCGCGGGCGGTTCTCCGGGCCATCTTGAACAGGACAAGGGGGGCAGCTACGATTCCGTCATCACCCTGATTGACTGGGAAATTTTCAAGGGCGTTATTTTTGATATGATGGAGGAAGCGGGTGTCCGCGTTTTGCTGCACGTAACGGCGGCGGGGGCCGTCAAAAACGGTTCCCGGGTTACGGGGCTTATTATTGAAGGGAAGTCCGGGCGGGAGGCTGTCCTGGCCCATACGGTTATTGACGCCACCGGGGACGGCGATGCTGCCGCCTTCGCGGGGGCAAAGTTTATCAAGCAGCACGGTACCACAAAGGTAGGGATGCCCTTCGGTATGACCAACGTGGATATGCCCCGGCTGGTACAATTTCTGGAAGAACATGACATGGTTAACCAGCTCATCCGCGCCGACAAGGGCGGCAAGGTAGACGATATTATCCGTCTGGGGTTTGAGCTTAAAAAAATTCCCCTTTTCAGGGAATACATGGACCAATTCGGCATTTGGGGGCCCCTGGGAGCCTCGCTGCATGAAAACAATTACAACTATATCAACGGCACCTCCCTGTCAAACGTTGACGCGACGGATACGGAGGCGCTGTCCAAAGCGGAGATCGCTTTGCGGAAACAGGTGATGACCCTTTCCAGAATGCTGAAAGAGCATATCCCCGGTTTTGAGAACGCCTATCTGACCTGGACGCCGGTTTGCGTGGGGGTGCGGTATACCCGGGTGATTGACTGCGAACACGACATGACCCTGGAGGAGATTGTGAATTGCCGGCGCTTTGACGATGAGGTGATGCTCTACGGCTTCCATGACTGCGCCCCCCGGATCATGATAAAAAACGGCGGCTATTACGGCATTCCCTACCGGGCCTTTCTGCCCAAAGGGGTGGAGGGGCTCCTGGTGGCGGGCCGTTTGATAACCAGCGTCTGGGAAGCCCATATGTCCACGCGGAATACCGTGTCCTGTATGGCCCAGGGGCAGGCGGTGGGAACCGCGGCGGCCCTTGCGGCAAAATCGGGTACAAGCCCCCGGGAGCTGGATACGGGCCTTTTGCGGGAAACCTTAAAAAAACAAAACGTGTTCCTTGGGTGAGAGACTACGCGGTTATTGGGCCGCTTTTTAAGGGGGGATGGTATGGATTTTGTGGTTCGGCCTGAACAAAAGATTCCGCTCCGCCGGTATGACGTGGTGGTCGCCGGGGGCGGGACCGGCGGGGTTTTTGCGGCCCTGGCCGCCGCCCGGGGAGGAGCAAAAACGGCGCTCATCGAGAGCAAAGGCTATGTGGGCGGTATCGCCGCCGAAGGCGGGTGCGGCCTCCACAGTTTTTACAACCTCTGGAAGCCCTTCAATGTGGAAAAACGGAAGGTGGTTCGAGGTATCCCGGAAGAGTTTATACAGCGTCTCTTTCAAGCCGGGGGCTGTTCCGGCCATAACGAGACCGTGATGCGCCCCGAGTATGATTCGGATACGCTCTGCGTCGATGTGGAGGCGTATAAATATAGTGCCCTCTGTATGCTGCGGGAGGCGGGGGTACATACGCTGCTCAATACCCACGCGGTTGATGTGGTCAGGGAAGGCGGCCGGATTAGCGGCGTCATTACCGAAAGCCACCAGGGCCCGGAAGCGGTAATGGGGAAAATATTCATTGACGCTACGGGTTATGGGGACGTTTCCGCCCGGGCGGGCGCCGGGTATTCGGAGCCCAATGATTATCCGGTGGTCAACAGCATGGGTGTCGGCGGGGTGGATATTGACAAATATTTTTCTTTTCTGAAAGAGTCGGGCGCGCTTTTTGAATATGCCCGGGGGCCCCGGAGCGGGCGGGCCAATCAGATAATCCGGGCGGACGGCGACTGGGCCCGGGTTGACCCCGCGCTGGGCGAAGCGGTTAAACGTTTGGGGATGAGCGGGGTAACCACCACCATCCACGATAACTATTTTATGTTTATCAAGATCAATTTTAAGATGGCGGTTTCTCCCTCCAACCGGGATGCCCTCGCTGATGCCGAATTTGAACTGCGCCGCCGCCAGCAGGAAGCCCTGGAGCTCATACAAAAAACCATCCCCGGGGCCGCCAACGCCTTTATTGCCCGGACCGCTTCAACGATCACCATCCGCCGGGCCCGGTGTATTGAATGTGATTATGATATTCCGCTGAATGAAATCCTGAACGGCGCCCATTATCCTGACGAGGTTTTTTCTTACGGGTTCCATGATTCCGCCCCCCGGCTGCAAATAAAAGGCGGAAAGACCTACGGGCTGCCGTACCGCGCCATGCTGGTAAAGGGCCTGGACAATCTTTTTGCCATCGGGATGATGATCACCTCCGATCACGAAGCGCATATGTCCACGAGAAATACCGTTTCCTGCATGGCCATGGGCCAGGCCGCGGGGACCGCGGCGGCGCTGTGCGTTAAACACGATCTGCCGGGAATCCGGGATCTGCCCTATCCAAAGCTCTATGATGCATTGAAATCAGGGAAGGTCTGGTTCGACGCGGAGATCCCGTATAAATAGGGTTTGTTCATGGGGCCGCCCCTTGATTCAGGATGATCAAACTTTATGGAAAGGTTTTCGTTTGCGGCGGGTGGCGCTGCAAATGTAAATTTTTAAATTTTTATTTTTATAGGAGTAAAGAACATGAAACGTCTTTTCTGTGTTTTATTGGCCTGTGGCTGCCTGCCTGCCCTGTTTGCCGGCGGGGGCTCTCAGCAGTCCCCGCGGTCCGCACAAAACCGGACAATCAGCTCTGTTCCTCCGGGAACTTTGCCCGTAGCCCAGCAGCCGGTTACCCTCAAAATCTTCTATCAGCAGGAGCCCCAGGTTCTTGATTTTGTGGATAACAAACTGACCAGGTACCTGGAAAAACAGACTAACGTGAAGATCGAGTGGGATCTCGTTCTGTCCCGGGATAAGACCACAAAACTTAACCTGATGCTCGCCACCGGGCAGAACCGCCCCGACGTGTACATGGGCGGTATGGATACCTCCCTGCTTGTGGCATACGCGGATCAGGGTGCCTTTGTGGCGCTGGATGAGTATATTGAGAAATCTTCCAAGTGGTTCAAGGATGTCCTCTCCGAGTTTCCGGAACTCAGAAAGATGATGACCATTCCGGACGGCCATATTTACGCCCTGCCCAATATCACCAATGCGGCGCCCAATTGGGTGGACGCCCGGCTCTGGCTGAACAAGGCCTGGCTGGACAAACTGGGGCTCGCGGTCCCAACCACTACCGAGGAATTCCGAAGCGTCCTCCGGGCTTTCAAGACCAGGGACCCCAACGGAAACGGCAAGGCCGATGAAATCGGTTTAATGGGCGCGACCAACGGCTGGTGTACCCTGGTGGAAACCTTTATTCTGAACGCCTTTGTACAGTACCCCACCAACGGAACCGGACAGGGCCGGCGCTTTATCGTCAATAACAATAAGGTGGTTCCCATATACACCCTTGACGGGTATCGGGAAGGCATTCAATATATGAACGAGCTGGTAAAGGAAGGGCTTCTTGATCCGGCCAGCTTTACCCAGGATACCGCCCAGCTTAAACAGATTTTTGAACATCCTGACTACGCCATTTTGGGCGCGGCTAGCGCGGGGGGGCCCAATACCATTGCCGACATGGCCAACAGCCGCCGGTACCGCGATTACATTGCCCTGCCGCCTTTGAAAGGCCCCAAGGGGATACAATATTCGGTGTGGAATCCCTACGGCTTCTTTAATAACCCCACCGCATGGGTCATAAGCAGCGCCTGCACAAATCCGGAAACCGCCTTCCGTTTCGCCGACTATTTCTATTCCCGGGAAATTTCCATGTTTGGCCGTCTGGGAGAACCCGGCACGGACTACATTCCAAATCCCGTGGGCAAGAAAGCGGTGGACGGCGGACAGGCCCTGTTTGAAGCCGTTCTGGTCTATGGCTCCGAGCAGAAATCCCACTGGCAGAACCGCAACCCCTACTACAACTTCTTTGATAACAAGGGCGTTGCCAGCAGCGACCCCTATACCCTCCAGGACCTGCTCTGGAACGCCATGCTCTCATACCGGAAATTCACGCCTCCGGATGAAAACTGCCTTCCGCCCCTCATCCATACGGTGGACGAGGCCAGGGAGATGAACGATATTAACGTCGCCCTCCTCCAGTACGTTGATGAAACCAGGGTAAAGTGGATCACCTCAGGCGGCGCGGACCGGGACTGGAGCGCCTACCTCAGGGAACTGGACAGTATCGGTCTGAAACGGGTAACGGAGATTACCCAGGCCGCCTACGACCGCTTTATGAAGGCCAAATAGGGCGAGAAACCGCAAGGGAACCTCTGAAAACAACCGGTTTTTAGAGCCTGTTCAAATTGTGGATTTTTACGGTCAATAGACCGCAAAAATCCCGGTTTTCGGGCTCTTAGAGGTTCCCAACCGAAAATTAATCGGCGTTGCTTTATACTGTTTTTCAGTGGAAAACTTCTAAAAACTGAAGTTTTTAGAAGTTCCCAATAATAAAACCTAAATTTTGATTTTAGGAGTTTTTTATGAAATCTTCCGCCCCCTTGCTCCACGCTCCCGCGCGCCCCCGTTTGACCGAATTGCGGCGGGTCTTTATTCAGAACTACCAGCTTTGGCTCATTGCTCTTATCCCCCTGGTCTGGCTTATCCTGTTTAAATACTGGCCGATGTACGGCGCCCAGATTGCATTCCGTAATTACCGCGCGGTGGATGGGATCTGGGGCAGCCGCTGGGCGGGGATCAACAATTTCCTCAAACTGTTCCGGAACTATATGTTTCCCCGGATCATCAAGAATACGCTTATCGTCAGTTTCTACCAGCTTCTCATAAGTTTTCCTTTCCCCGTTATCCTGGCCCTGGCCCTGCACAATACCCTGCGTTCCCGGTTCAAAAAAACCGTCCAAATGGTTACCTATATGCCCCACTTTATCTCCACCGTGGTTCTGGTGGGTATGATCATGCAGTTCACCAACCCCCATGTGGGGCTTATTAACAAATTCATCGCGGCTCTTGGGGGGACGGCCAGGGATTTTATGGCCTCCCCAACGGCGTTTTATCATATTTATGTGTGGTCCAATGTCTGGCAGAACTGCGGGTGGGGGACGATCATCTATCTCGCGGCCCTTTCCGGCGTGAACATGGATCTCCACGAGGCCGCCATGATAGACGGGGCCAGCCGTTTCAAGCGGATGCTCCATATCGACATCCCCTGTATCATTCCTACCGCGGTGGTACTCCTCATCATGGACGCGGGGCGGATCATGTCCCTGGGCTTTGAAAAAGCCTTCCTTATGCAGAACCTGATGAACATCAGCGCCTCGGAGATCATCTCCACCTATGCCTACAAGGTCGGCCTTGCCCAGGCGGCGGCGGATTTTTCCTATTCCACGACCATCAGCCTGTTCAATTCGGTTATCAACATGATCCTTATTACCATTGTCAACGCCTTAGCCGCCAAATGGGGCGAGACGAGCCTTTGGTAGAGGATAAAACGGAAAGGAGCGCGCGTCATGGAAAAAAGAGCGAAGGCCGGTAAGGTCGGCCATTCCAGTGGAGACAAGGTTTTTTACGCGGTCAACGATATTCTGCTGTTGCTGGCCCTGCTCGTTGTCCTGTATCCCGTTATTTATATAGTAAGTTCTTCTTTTAGTTCCGGCAGCGCGGTTTCAACCGGAAAAGTCGTTCTGTGGCCGGTAGATTTTTCGCTTGAAGGCTACAAAACGGCCTTTGAGTATCCACAGATTGTGAGCGGATTTCGGAACACTTTCTTTTATATGATCGCCGGAACTATAATAAACCTGGTAATGACCGTCCTCGCGGCCTATCCTCTTTCCCGGCCCGGAATGAAGGGCCGGGGGCTTATCATGTTTCTGTTTACCTTTACCATGATCTTTACCGGGGGCCTTATCCCCGATTATATCCTTATGCAGAGGCTCGGCCTGGTGAACACCCGCTGGGCCATGCTGCTCCCCGGCGCTATAGGCGTGTTCAACCTCATCATCTGCCGTACTTTTTTCCAGAACAATATTCCTGAAGAACTGTACGAATCCGCCTCAATTGACGGATGCAGCCATCCCCGGTTCCTTACCAGCGTGGTGCTGCCCCTTTCCAAGCCTATTCTGGCGGTCCTTACCCTGTACTACGCCGTGGGGCACTGGAACGCCTATTTTAACGCCTTTATTTACCTTTCCGACAGGAACAAGTTTCCCTTGCAGATCATCCTGCGGGAAATTCTGGTCATGAACATGATAGACCCCTCGTCGGTGTTTGACCCTGAGTTGGAGGCTTCCAAGTACGGGCTGGCGGACCTGTTAAAGTACGCCCTTATCGTGGTATCTACGGTTCCCTTCATGGTGGCCTATCCCTTTGTGGCAAAGCATTTTGTCAAAGGCGCACTGAGCGGGGCGGTTAAGGGCTAAGAGCCTGTTCAAAATCTGGAATTTTGGCGTTGCAAACGCCAAAATTCTACCTTGCAGGCTCCAGAAGAGCCCAAAAATCGGGATTTTGGCGGTCTATTGACCGTTAAAATCCACAATTTGAACAGGCTCTAAAGCAATCGCGCCGCTCTGGGCTGATGCGGGCCGTTTTCATGCATCAGTTCCCCTATGACCCGCAGGGCCTCGTCAAAATCGGCGGTCAAAATATGGCCGGAAATTTGTTCGAGTTTTTCCCGGGCCTCCGGGTCCAGCGGCCGCCCTTCCAGCTCCGGGAGGAGGCGGTCGATACGTTCCATTTTTTGGGCGCCGACGGCTTCGGCCAGTTCGTTAAGCAGCGGCACGATGCCGGAATCCGCCTCCGGCCGGGCGGCCTCCCCGCCCCCCGTTTCCGCCGCGGCCCCGTCCAGGGCGGCGCGGATCCCCGCGATGAGCGCCTCAAGGTTTTCCACGAAGCCGGGGAGGGCTTCCCGGATCGCCTCCCGGTCCCCCGCCTTTCCCGCGGCCTCAAGCCGGGCCGCCGCCGCCGAAAACTCCGCCGCCCCGATGCTCGCCGAGGCGCTCTTGAGGGCGTGGGCCTGGGTGGTAAAATTTGCCAGGGCCTCCGGCCCCGGCGCTTCCCGCAGCAGGGGGAGCCGGCCCTCCGCGTCCTTGCGGAACACGGCAAGGACCTTCCGGTAGCCCTCCAGGGTTCCCCCGGTCAGGGCGATCCCCCGCTCCGTATCCAGCCCCGGAACCGGCGGCAGGCCCCGCCCTTCCGGGGCGGGGGCGCTCATCCCCTCCGCCGGGGACGGGGCGCCGGGTTCCTCCCCCCCGGTGTCAGCCCCCGCCTTTTTCCCCCGTTTGTCCTTGACCCAGCGGCGGAGCGCGGCGTCAAGCTGCCTCGTGTCGATGGGCTTTGAAATAAACCCGTCGAAACCGTTCCGCAAAAAATGTTCCTCCTGGCCGGAGATGGCGTTGGCCGTGAGGGCGACGATGGTCCCGGCGTAACCGGCGGCGCGGATCTTCGCCGTGGCCTCAATGCCGTCCATGCCGGGCATCATGTGATCCATGAAAACAATGTCGTAGGCATTGCCGGCGAGGATTTTTTCCAGGGCTTCCCGGCCCCCTCCCGCAGTCTCGATGGCCAGCCCGTAGGGGGACATGAGCCCCGAGGCGACGTAGAGGTTGGTTTCCAGGTCGTCCACCACGAGGACCCTGCCGTAGGGCATGAAGGCCCGGGGCAGCGCCGCCGCGTCATGGCGCCGCTGGGCGGCAAACCTGAAACCGGCAAGGTTCCGGGCCAATTCCTCGCCGATAAGCCCGCCGCCTATTTTTCCCTGGGGTATGGAGAGGGTAAACACGCTTCCCCTGCCGTACTCGCTCTCCACCGTGATGGTTCCCTTCATCATGGCCATGAGCTTTTGGGTGATGTTCATGCCCAGGCCCGTCCCTTCGGTGGCGCGGTTCGCCTCGGGGTTGAAGCGGGAATATTCGTCAAAAAGTTTTTTTACATCCTCTTCCTTCATGCCCTGCCCCGAATCGGCGATGACAAAGACCAGGGCGGTTTCGTTATCATTCGCCCCCGGCCCCGGGGAAACGGACATACGGACAAAGCCCTTTTCGGTGTATTTGAAGGCGTTGGAAAGGACGTTATTGAGGATCTGCTTTATCCGCAGTTCATCCCCCCGGAGGCGGAGGGGAAGATCCGGGGCGGCTTCCAGGATAAATTCTATGTTCCTGCTTCCGATCCTGACCATGTTTATCTGCGCCACATCGTTTATCAGGCTGGGAAGATCGTAATCCCCGGGGGCAATCGCCAGTTTCCCCGATTCGATTTTGGAAAGGTCCAGGATGTCGTTAATGATGCCGAGGAGGCTGGAACCGGAGCCCCGGATTTTTTCCAGGTTGGCATATACCGGTTCGGGGAGGCCCTTGACCCGCCGGGTGATTTCGGAAAGCCCCAGGATAGCGTTCATGGGGGTGCGGATTTCATGGCTCATGGTGGCCAGGAATTTTGACTTTGCCTCGTTGGCCGCCACGGCCCGGGCGGTCTGTTCTTTTAACGCGGCGGTGCGCTCGCGGACGGTTTCCTCAAGGATCACATTATGGCTTTCCGCCCGCCGTTTTGTTTTTGAGAAGTCTATGGCAAAGGCAAAGGAAATGCTGGTGGAGAAGGCAAAAATGCCGAGGAGGGCGATGCTGGAATCCTCCCGGGTAATGAGGCTCCGCAGCACCGCCGCGGCCACCGAAAAAAGAACGATGTTAAAGCCCAGGAAGGTATTCCCCTGGGGGGAATCGAAAACCGCGGCCAGGAAGGCGCGGGCCCGCTCCCCCATGCCCCGCCCTCCGGCTTCCCGGCGTTCCAGGGATATGCCCCGGACGGCGCGGAGTAAGGCGATATAACAAAAGAATACCGAACAGAGGAGAAACAGCTCCGCCAGGGTAAGGAGATCCAGGAGAAACTGCGGGCCGGCGAAGATCATGCAGGCGATAATGACACCGTAGGCCATGAGAAAAATTTTTGTTTTGCCGCCGGTTTTTTTGCCGCAGAGGAAGTTGGTGAAAAAAACAATGGGGATCCCCGCCAGGGCAATGGCGATAAGTTCCATTTTGAGCGAAATCCGGGAATCGTCAAAAAAGAAAAACCGGAAGGGGGTGTTGAGAAACATATACACCGAAAGGATCAGCATTTCCATGGAAAAAAACAGCAGGTGTTTTTCTTTCCTGCTCCCCAGGTACATCAAAAAGTCATAAAAGGCTATGAAAAAATAGATCCCCGAGAATATATAAAAAATGATCTGGTTATGTTCCCCCTGAATTCTTTCGTGATCGTCTATGTAATGGTCGTCGCCGAAATACAGGCCCGCGTCATTGTACCAGGGGCTGGTGAGGATATGAAATACCAAAGTGTTTTCCCCCGCGGAGAGGAGCGAGGGGTCAAAGGGAACCGCCAGGAGCCGCCGGTTTTTTTGTTTTGTTATCCCCCCCTTCCCGTCGGGGTAGAGTTCTCTCGCGATGCTCCGCCCGTTGAGAAAGATTTCCCAGTTTTCCGCGATGGCCGGAATGTAGAGGGCGGGGGTCCGCACCTCGTCCCGAATATAGGCCAGTTGTTCTTCGCCGGGGGTAAATTTAAGCGCGTAGGTAAAGTCTTCCGGCGTTTGATCTTCGGGCCGGAGGAAGGGCAGGGGATCCGCAAGGCCCGAATTTTTGATCCCCCAGGGCTTGCCGCTGAGGTCTACCCAGGGGCCGGAGGAAAGGTCCTGAACCCCGGCGTCCGCGCCGGTAAAACCCTTTTTCAGAAACATGGGGCAGTCATTGAGGAGGATCCGGGCGGGGCTTGCGGCGCTTCTGGTGAAGGCAAAGAGGATTGCCGAGATGATAATTATGTAGGTAAGGGTCATTACCACATAGAGGAGGGCGAAGGGGTTTTTTGACGAGGTCATAGCCCGCCGGCGGCCCGGGCGTAGCTGGGGGCCGCCTCCCGCAAAACCGCCTTGAGCGCCGCGCTGTCCCGGTACAGTTCCGGCCGGGCCGGGTCGAAGCGGCAGATCGGGGCCAGCCGTTCCGTGAGGGCGCGGATCCCCGGGCCCCCGCCTTCCCGCCGTTCCACCCGGAGGATCCGGTCGAAGGGGGTCTTCTCCGGGGACTCGCCCGCCCCCCAGAGCGCCTCGTCCAGCCGTTCCCCGGGCCGGAGCCCCACGTACTCGATCTTGATGTCCTCCCCGGGCTCAAAGCCGTAGAACCGGATCATCTGTTCCGCCAGGTCCCGGATCCGCGCCGGCTCCCCCATATCCAGGAGGTACAGCCCGCCGTTTTCCCCCACCCCCCCGGCCTTGAGAACCAGGGAACAGGCCTCGGGGATGGTTATGAACCAGCGCCGCATTTCCGGGTGGGTTACCGTAACCGGCCCCCCCTTTTCGATCTGCCTTTGGAACAGGGGGATGATGGAACCCCGGGAACCCAGCACGTTGCCGAACCGGACCGCCATGCAGGTAAGCCCCCCCGGCCCCGGTCCCTCCCCGCCCGCCTCCTCCAGCACCAGAGCTTCGCAGAGGTACTTGGAAACCCCGTAGACCGAAACCGGTTCCACCGCCTTGTCGGTGGTGATGTGGACAAAACGCTTCACCCCGTGGGCCCGGGCGGCGCGGATCAGGTTGAGGGTGCCGAAGAAGTTGTTCTCGATGGCGGCCACGGGGTTTTCCTCCGTCATGGGGACGTGCTTGTAGGCGGCGGTGTGGAACACCGCGTCCGCCCGCAGTTTCCCCAGGATATAGTCCATGTAGTCCCGGTCTTTAAGGTCCCCGATGACGGGCACGACGGAGGTTTTTTCCCCCACCCCCTCTTCCTGGAGGGCCCGGAGTTCCCGGTCTATCTGGTAGATCGAATTTTCCCCGTGGCCGAAGAGGTAGAGCCGGGCGGCCCCGCCGGAGAGCAGCTGGCGGCAGAGTTCGCCGCCGATGGAGCCCCCCGCGCCGGTTACGAGGACCCGTTTTCCCCGCAGGTAGGAGAGGCTTTCCCGGAGGTTCACCGTTACCGGGGCCCGGCCCAGGAGGTCCTGGGGCTCGATGGGCCGGGTTTGGATCAGGCGGGCGTCCCCCCCGGCGCTGGGGGAAAGCCCCGGGAGGATCCGGATCTTCTCAAACCCCGCCTTTTTGAGGGCCCGGTAAATCTCCGCCAGGTACTCCCCCCCGGCCCCGGGGATGGCGATGATCGCCCCGTCCGCCGGATGGAGCCGGATCAGGGCCGCCGCGTCCCGGATAGGCCCCAGGACGGGGATCCCGTCCTGCTCCCGGCCGATCCCGGCGGAATCGTCATCCAGAAAGGCCGCCGCCTCGCCGAACACCGCCCCGGCCTTTATCTCCGCCGCCAGGGCGCGGCCCGCGAAGCCCGCGCCGATAATGTATAAACGTCCCGGTTTAGCCCTGCCCATCCCGTCCGCTTGATAAAAGGGGGCGTACGACGCGCTTACCTCAGGCCCGCCGGTGATACCCGCTCGATGGTTTCAAAGGCCAGGTCAATAGAAAAGGAATCGTCGTAGAGGTCCAGTTTTATCTTTGCCCTCCCTTTTCTTTTATCGACCTTTATTATCTTTCCTTCAAGCCCCAAAAGGGGCCCCTCCACCACCACGATCCGGGAATTTTCGTCAAAGTAGGCCCGCGACTTTCCCGCCATAGGCCCCGCCTTTTTGATGAAATGGAGCACCAGTTCCAGGTCCCGGCCCCCCAGGGGCGCGATATTCTGGTTGGATTTGAGAAAACGGAAAAAGCCGTCGGTCCGCCGGAAATCCCAATGATGGCGGAGGATGTCTTCCCCCTCGCCGGCCTCCACAAAAAGGTAACCCGGGAAAATAGGCGCGGTGGAATAGCTGATCTTTCCTTTTCTTCTGATGTCGAGCTGCCGCTGGGGAAAGTAAATCGGCAGGGAAACTTCCGGGTGCAGGGCCCTGAAAAGCCGGATATACTTTTGCTCCCCCCTGGTTTTGACCTGTAGGGCGTAGTAGTTCATAATC
>JAITHE010000004.1 GCA_031280125.1 Treponema sp. | reverse complement strand
TGAGGAACCGCATCTTTTTAACCAGCGCCCCAAAGGCCGCCCGGCAGGCCGCGGTGGTCCTTTGGTTCCTGTCGGAGCCCTTGGCCGTGGCCAGGGCCGCCGAGGCGGTACCCACCAGTTCCACCAGGGCCGTGATTTCGGTCTGGGGAATCCCCCAGGCCGCCCCCTTCTGGGCCATCACCGTCATCCAGACCTGGCCCATGTTCAACACGTCGTCCCGCCTGCCGGGGACCCAGTCTCCGTTATAGCCGCCCACCGTGCGTCTCCTTCCATGCTATGTTCCGGCCCCCGAAGGGGCTGACCGGAATACGGATTGCTTTGACCGGAGTACAGATCGTTTTAATCTGAGTACAGATCGCTCTGATCTGAGTACAGATCGCTTTGATCTGTACTCCGGATGGAGCGTTCTGTACTCCGGATGGAGCGTTCTGTACCCCGGATGAAGTGTTTTGTACCCCGGATGGATCGTTCTGTACTCCGGATGGATCGTTCTGTACTCCGGATAAAGTATTCTGTACCCCGGATAAAACGGCGGGTACGCCGGACCGGAGAGCCGGAACCCCGGACAAACCGCCGGGAATTCCGGGAGCGCGGGGCGGATTACCTATTACTGTGCAAGAATTAGAAAATTGCTGGGAGGGGGGGGTAAATCGTTGTACTGTAAGGAATTAGCGCATGCATAGACACAACCCTCCCGGATACGATTCTACGGCTGTGGGCCGTAGCGTCTGCTATCATAGGGCGGGCGCGGGGGTTTGTCAAGCGCCGAAAAACGGCCTCCATGCCGCTTTTCGGCTGGGAGTTTGCTTTGCCAACTCCACCTAAAGCACACAAACACCGCCATCCTTGGCGGCGGCACGGGGGGAACCTTCGCGGCTTTGCCGCTTGGTTGGGGTCCCCTTGCCGCTTTTCGGCTGGGTTCCCCCGGCTGTTGTGGGCCGTACTGGTAGTATCATAGGGCGGATGAGGGGGTATCGTCGGCCTTGAGTTTCCTCCCCTGTTGCGGGTATCCTGAGGGTACCACCCATGAAACACGGCGTTCCGGTTAACCCGCCGGCAAAACAGGGCGCCCCGGGGGGAGTTGCCCGGATCATTTCAGCCCTGTCGGGCAAGACGGGGAGCGAAGAATTCCCTCTGCTGCCTCTGCGGGAGCTGGTGATCTTTCCCCAAACCATTGTACCCGTCTACATTACCTACCGGTCGGGGATCGACGCGGTGGAGTGCGCCCTCCGGGGGGACCGGCGGCTTTTTGCGGTTTCCTTCCGGCCCCAGGCCTCCCAGGCGGCGGCCCCTCCGGAGCCGGGGGAAATCTATGAACTGGGCAGCGTGGTCCGCATGGTCCAGCATCTCCGCCTGCCCGACGGTTCCTACCGGGTGGTGTTCCACGGGGAATACCGGGGCAGAATCACCGCCCTGGAAAAAAACGGCGCCCTCACGGGGGTGCGGATCCGGGCCCTGGGCATCCCCCGGGAGGGGGAAGAAAAGCCGGGTCCCGGCAGGCTGGCTCTGATGCGTTCGGTCCAAAGGGCCTTTGTCCAGTATGCGGAATTCTCCAAAAAGGTCAGCTCGGAAACCCTGGCCGTCAGCGACAGGACAGAAAGCCCGGAACGGCTGTGCAACATCATCGGCAACGCCCTGGCGGTTAACGCCGAAAAAAAGGCTGCCCTTCTGGAATACGAGGACGATGAAAAGCGTCTTGCGGCCCTGCTGGAAGTTTTAGAACTGGAAAACGAGATTCTGGGGATCCAGAAAAACATTTCCGGCAAGGTTAAAAGCCGGATGGAAAAAAAACACCGGGAATATATTCTCCACGAACAACTGCGGGAAATCAACCGGGAACTGGGCAGGGAAGAACGGGGGGATGAAGTGGCCGGACTGGAGGAGGCCATCGCCGCCAAAAACCCCGGGGAAGAGGTACTCCAGAAGGCCCGGAAAGAACTGGCCCGGCTTAAAAAGCTTCAACCCCTGTCCCCCGAAGCGGGGGTACTCCGGGGCTACCTGGAGTGGATAGCGGATCTTCCCTGGGCGGATACGGGGAAAGCCCCGGCGGCGGAACCTCCGCCAGATGGTCCGCCGCCCAGGACGGGGGCGGACCATCTGGCGGAGGCGGAAGAGATCCTGGAGGCGGATCACTACGGCATGGAAAAGGCCAAGGAACGGATCCTGGAATATATCGCCGTCCGGGAACTGGCCGGGGGGGAGGGCCTGCCGGTGAAGGGCCCCATCCTGTGTTTTGCCGGTCCTCCGGGAACGGGAAAAACCAGCCTGGGCAAATCGGTGGCCCGGGCCCTGGACCGCCGGTTTGTACGGATTTCCCTGGGGGGCGTCCGGGACGAGGCGGAGATCCGGGGGCACCGTAAAACCTACGTGGGGGCCCTGCCGGGGAAGATACTTCAGTCCATGCGAAAGGCCGGAACGGTAAACCCGGTGTTTCTTCTGGACGAAATTGACAAGCTTTCCGGCGACTTCCGGGGGGATCCCGCCTCGGCCCTGCTGGAAGTGCTGGATCCCGAACAGAACGGATCCTTTACCGATCACTACCTGGAGCTTCCCTACGATCTTTCCCGGGTTCTCTTTATCGCCACCGCCAATTCCCTCCATACTATCCCCTACCCGCTTTTGGACCGCATGGAGGTGATCGACATTCCCGGGTACGGCGAAAATGAAAAACTCGCCATCGCCAAACAGTTTCTGGTCCCCAAGGAATTGAAGGAAAATTCCCTGGGGGAGGCACGGATCGCCTTCCGGGACGAGGCGGTGCTTTCGATTATCCGGTACTGGACCATGGAATCCGGGGTACGCGGTCTGGAGAGGGAGATAGCCCGCTGCGTCAGGCGGCTGGCCCGGAAGGCGGTGGAAAGCGGGTACGGCCGGGAAGGGAAGCCCGTGGGTTCCTATAAAAAAACCGTTACCAAAGACGGCCTGGAAAAACTGCTGGGCCGCCGGAAGTACAAGCGGGACCTGGTGTTCAAAGAGGCCCGGACCGGCGTGGTTTACGGCCTGGCCTGGACCGAAACGGGGGGGGCGATCCTTCCGGTGGAAACAAAAGGGTACGAGGGAACCGGAGAACTGACCATTACGGGAAACCTGGGGGACGTGATGAAGGAAAGCGCCCGGATTGCCCTTTCCTATCTTCGCAGCGAACAGACCGCTTTCCGGTTTGCCGCGGATATTGCCAAAACCGATTTTCACATCCATGTCCCCGAAGGGGCGATTCCCAAGGACGGCCCCTCCGCAGGGATCACCCTGGCCGCCTCCCTGCTGTCAACCCTCTGCGGCCGGGCTCCCGGGGCGGGGATCGCCATGACCGGAGAACTGACCCTGACGGGGCGGATCCTCCCCATTGGGGGCCTTAAGGAAAAGATTCTGGCGGCCATACGGAACGGCATGGAAAAGGTACTGCTCCCGGAGGGCAACCGGGAGGACTGGAATGAACTGGACAGGGATATCCGTTCTTCGGTTGGGACGGAATTTGTGGAAACCGCCGGGGATGTGTTCAGATTTCTCTTTGACGGCAGTATCTACCGTCCCCCGGCGGGTACGAAGGGGGTCTCCGGGAAAAAGGCCGGAAAGCCCCGGAAGGAAAGGGCGCAGCCCTCCCCTTCCGCCGGATCCGGCCGGTAAAATCAAGGAAACCGGAGCAATCCCCGCGCTCCTACATCCCTGAAACGGTGGATGTACCGGCGTTAAAGGCGTGTTTCCCTGGGGTTGAAGCAGTATAAAGCCATGCGGGCAATTGACAATCCTCCCGGAAAAGCGTATTCTATGCCTAACCTTGAGAGACTAGCTCATCTGGATAGAGCGTCAGCCTCCGGAGCTGAAGGTGGTGGGTTCGAGTCCCGCGTCTCTCATCACTTGATTCTGTCTGCGGGCTGCACACCCGGCGCTTCAGGGCGGGGAAGGTTATTTTCTTTACACGGAACCGGCGGAATGAATGTAAACGGACAGCACTACCGTACCATTTGGCTTGCAGACACTCCAGAAGAAGGAGGGAATCGGGGTGCTGTATCCCGGCCTTGCGCCTTCCACGCCGGACGGAAGGGGGGTAAATCGTGGTTGAAGAAGGTTATGTCAAATACAGCGCCGATCACCGGATGGGAGAAGTTCCGGAAGCGCCCGGCTGGAAGGAACTTAACGGCGCCCGGACCCTGCTCTACCGGATGGGCCTGGTGGGGATTAATTCTCAAAGGGCCGGTTTCGGCAACCTGAGCCTCCGCTTTAAGGGGGAATCCTTTTTGATCAGCGGTACCGCCACCGGCGCCCGGCCGGTTCTGGGACCGGAGGGGTATTGTCTGGTGGAATCCTTCGACATAGCCGGAAACAGGCTGGTCTCTTTCGGACCTGTCCGGGCGTCCTCGGAATCCCTGACCCATGGGGCGGTATACCGGGCTTCTCCCGGGGTAAACGCGGTGATCCACGTCCATTCCCGGCTCCTCTTTGACGGGATGCTCCGGGACCACAGCCCTGCCACTCCGTCCGGGGCGGCCTACGGAACCCCGGAACTTGCCCTGGCCGTTGAACGAAGCGTCAGCGGCGAAGGGAAAACCCAGGGGATCCTGGTTCTTGCGGGACACGACGAGGGGATCCTGGCCTACGGACCAACGGTGGAAACAAGCCTGAATCTAATCCTGGAAAGCGTTAAAAAATACGGAACCAACGGAGGTTAAGATGGCGGTTATCGGTATTATCGGAGGCAGCGGACTGGACAACCCGGACATTCTTTCCCGGCCCCGGGATGAACGGATAACCACCTATTGGGGAGAACCGTCTTCACCCTTGCGGCGGGGAACCATCGGCGGCAGGGAGGTGGCGCTTCTGGCCCGGCACGGCCGGGAACATACGATTCCCCCCAGCCAGGTGAATTACCGGGCAAACGTAGCGGCCCTGAAGGACGCGGGCTGTACCCATATAATAGCCACTACGGCGGTGGGGTCTCTGCGGGAAGAAATCCGCCGGGGAGATTTGGTGATCATCGATCAGTTTATTGATTTTACCAAACAGCGAAAAATGACCTACCACGAATCCTTCAAACCCGGCAGTCCCCTCCACTGTCCCATGGCGGATCCCTACGATGGGGGCCTCCGCGGGCTGCTGATAGAAGAATGCCGCCGCCTGGCCTATCCCTTCCACGAGCGGGGTACGGTGGTAACCATCGAAGGACCCCGCTTTTCTAGCCGGGCGGAGTCCCTTATGTTTCGTACCCTGGGGGCGGACATTATCAATATGTCCATCGCCACCGAAACGGTACTGGCCAACGAAATGGGGATCCCCTATGCGGCGGCGGCCATGAGTACCGACTACGATTCCTGGCGGTCCGGCGAAGAGCCGGTAAGCTGGGAGATGGTTGCCAGGGTTTTTGCCGAAAACGCCGCCCGGGTAAGCGCCCTTCTGGCCGGCATTATCCCACGGATAACCTGATCCATGGAACCGATTATTCTGGCCTCCAGTTCCCCAAGAAGGCAGGAATACTTTAAGCTTCTGGGGCTGCCCTTTAACATCATCCCCGCCAAGCTGGACGAGCTTCCCTGGGAGCAACAGAGCGCCGAAGAGTACACCCGGGATATGGCGGTACGGAAGATCCGGCGAATCCTGGAGCAGCTCCGGGGCCGGATACCCCAGTGGATCTGCGGGGCCGATACGGTGATCGCCCTGGGGAGGGAAATTTTCGGCAAGCCCCGGGACCGGACCGAGGCCCGGGACATGATGGAAAAACTCCGGGGCCGGGAACATGAAGTGGTTACCTCGGTGGCCCTCTTTGGCGGAAAAAACCAAAGCACCGACTGCCGTACCGTCCGGTCCCGGGTTGTCTTTGCTCCCATATCCGACACCGAACTGGAATGGTACCTCAATACCGGAGAATGGCAGGGGGCGGCAGGTTCCTACAGGATCCAGGGCTTAGGGAGCTGCTTTATTTCTTCCATCGCGGGATCTCACAGCGCCATCGTGGGCTTGCCCCTGCGCGAGTTCTATGCTATGCTTATCGAGAACGGTTACCAGTACGGCCCCTAGCGCCGGATATGGAACCGTACCTTCCCCGGCGCGGATACACCGGTATTTTCCGGTTTTTCAGGCCGGGAGATACAGAGAAGGCCGCATAAGCCCGGCGGTTTATGCGGGGAAGTTTTCCGGAACGAAAACTTCCTTAGAGGAGGAAAACATGGCGGTGGTTACCATGAAAAGCCTGCTTGAATCGGGGGTCCACTTCGGTCATCAGGTAAAGCGCTGGGATCCCCGGATGAAGAAGTATATCTTCGCCGAGCGGAACGGGATCCATATTATCGATTTACAAAAAACAATCCAGTCCATCAAGGATGCCTATGAAGCAGTCCGCAAGACTGTTAGTGCGGGCAAGACGGTACTCTTTGTGGGTACAAAGAAGCAGGCCCAGCAGGCGATCCAGAAAGAGGCCGAGCGCTGCGGCATGTTCTATGTAAACAACCGTTGGCTGGGGGGGATGCTTACCAACTTCGTTACCATCAAAAAATCCCTGCTGCGGCTTAAAAAACTGGAAAAAATGGAAGTGGACGGCTCCTTTGAAAACCTTACCAAAAAGGAAATCGCCGCCCTGTGCAAGGAACGGTCCAAACTTCAAAAAAACCTGGGGGGCATCAAAGAGATGAAGGATCCCCCAGGAATCCTCTTTATTATTGACACCCGCAAGGAATCCATCGCCGTTGCCGAGGCGCAGCGCATGGGCATCCCCATCGTGGCGGTGGTAGACACCAACTGCAACCCCGAAGGAATAAGTCATCCCATCCCGGGAAACGATGACGCTATCCGGGCAATTACCCTCTTTACCCAGATCGTCGCCAATGCGGTGGTGGAGGCCGACAACGAGGCAGGACTCAAGATTATCGAAACCCTGGGGGAAGAAGATGAAGATATTGAAGGGATGATAAACGATGTTTCCGCCAGAGAAGAGGACCGGGAAATCGACATCGCATCCTATGCTTCAGAAACAAACGAAGGCCGGGAAGAAGCGGTGAAGGAAGAAGAGGACGATTTGCCCGTGGACATGGACAAGGTCTACGAAGAAGACGCCTAGGCGGAGCGTAACGGAAGGAGTTAAGAGAAATGGCGGAAGTAACGGCAGCGGATGTTAAAAAGCTTCGGGAAAAAACCGGGGCGGGGATGATGGAGTGTAAAAACGCCCTGGTCTCCAGCGATGGAGACGCGGCGGCGGCGGAAAAGCTCCTTAAAGAAAAGGGCCTGGCGGCGGTGGAAAAACGGGCCGGCCGGTCCACCAACGAAGGCAAGATATTTATTAAAATAAAAGAAGACGGATCCAGGGCGGTACTGGCGGAGATCGCCTGTGAAACGGATTTTGTCGCCCGAAACCCTGAATTTACCGCCCTGGGAACGGCCCTGACCGAAAAGGCCCTGGAAAAGGGTTATACCGGCGTTACGGAAGAACTTTCCGCCATGGTTACCGGCTTGGCGGCCAAAATCCGGGAAAATATGGCCTTGAAACGAATTGCCGTTGTGGACGCCGGTCCTAACGAATACCTGACCCGGTATATCCACGGCGACGGTGCCATTGGGGTGGTGGTAAAACTCGCCGCCGGTGAGGCCGAAGTTTTCAGAAACGAAGAGGTAAAGGCGCTGGCCTTTAACCTGGCCCTGCACATCGCCGCCTTTAACCCCTTGGCCCTGTCCCGGGACAAGATCGATCCCGCATGGCTCAAGGAACAGGAAGAAATTTTCCGCAAACAGATGGAAGGGGACGATTCGGTTAAGGGCAAGCCGGCCAATGTGACGGATAATATCCTCAAGGGAAAGATAAACAAATTCCTCAAAGATATATGCCTTCTGGATCAGGGCTATGTAAAGGATGAAAAAATAAGCGTCGGCAAGGCGCTGGAAGAGGCCGGTAAAAAGGCCGGATCCGCCCTGGACATTACCGCCTACGTTTATTACAAGGTCGGATCATGAAAGGCTGTTCCATGTTCCGCCGCAGGATTACCCCCGCCGCCGCAGAACGGCGGAGCTTTAATCCTTTGCCGCGAATAAAAGGAGCGTCCCATGCATAGCGCCATCACCGCCTGCGAAGAACGGATGAAAAAAACCGTGATCAGCCTTCGGGAAGGTTACGCCGCCCTCAGAACCGGACGGGCTTCCCCCGCCCTCTTTGACAAGATCCGGGTGGATTACTACGGTGAAAAGACGGTTCTTAACCAGGTGGCCAATATCTCGGCCCCCGAGGCCCGGCTTCTGGTTATACAGCCCTGGGACAAGGCCCTGATAGGGGAAATTGAAAAGGCAATCCGTACTTCGGATCTTTCCCTTAATCCCTCAAACGACGGCAAGGTGATTCGTATCGCCGTCCCGCCCCTTACGGAGGAACGGCGGAAGGAACTGGTAAAACAGGCCAAGGCCCAGGCGGAGCAGGGCCGGGTAGCGGTGCGGAATATCCGCAGGGACGGCAACGAGGAATTGAAAAAACTCCTCAAGGACAAGGAACTGACCGAAGATGAAGAAAGTAAATCCTCCGAAGGGCTCCAAAAACTGACCGATGCCTACATCAAGCAGATAGATCAGGCACTGGAAGAAAAAGAAACGGAGATCATGGAGATATGACCGGCATACGGTCGTTTTTGCCGGGGTCCTATGGCGGCGGCAGAGGGTAAGATCCCTTCCCATGTGGGAATTATTATGGACGGGAACGGCCGGTGGGCGGAAGCCCGGGGGGAACGGCGGACGGCGGGGCATTTGGCAGGGCTTGAAACTGCCAAGCACATTGTCAAAGCCGCCGCCGGCATGGGCTTACAGTACCTGACCCTCTATGCTTTTTCCACGGAAAATTGGAAACGTGCCGGGGAGGAAGTCCACTTTATCATGGGGCTGGTAAAACAGTACCTTCGTAGCGAGTTGGATTTTTACCGGGAAAACCGCATACGGCTCCGTTATGCCGGAGATAAAAGCGGCCTTGCCCGGGACATCGCGGAAGAGATCGCCCTGACCTGCGAGGAAACGGGAGTATACGGCGGCCTCCAGGTAATTCTTGCCCTGAATTACGGAGGCCGGGATGAAATTGTCCGGGCGCTGCGGCGGGCGGCTTTGGCCGGCCTGGATCTTGCCGCCCTTACCGAAGCGGAACTGGGAAAATTTTTGGATAATCCCGATATTCCTGATCCAGACCTTATTATAAGAAGCGCCGGTGAATTTAGGATCAGCAATTTTCTGTTGTGGGAAGGAGCCTATGCGGAATACTACATTTCGCCCCGGCTTTGGCCGGACTGGACGGAAGAGGATCTCCGCCTCGCCCTTGAAAGCTACGAAAAACGGGAACGTAAATTTGGCGGTTTAAGGGAATGAAAGAACTGGCGCAGCGCTTTATTGTTTTTTTTACCGGCATCCCCGCATTGGCCGTGATCATCATTTTTCTGCCCCAGTACAATCACCTGGTTTTAAACATACTCATTACCCTGGCAAGTTCCCTGGGGGCGGCAGAATTCGCCCGGATGCTTAAAACCAAGGGGTTCTCTGTTTGTATCCCCGAAGCGGCTGTTCTTGGTTCTCTTAGCCCCGTATCCATGACCTTAATTGTCAGTTTCGGCACCAACAGCAGAATCACTAATTCTCTGTTTGTCATAGGGGCTGCATGGATCCTGGTGTCGGAAATTTACGGGCGGAAAAATGATTTTTCCCAAGTCCTGAGCCGCCTGGCGGCGGGTTTTTCGGTAATGATATATCCAGGACTCCTTTTAAGCTGGATCATTACCATGTCCACCCTGAAACATTCAAGTACGGTTCTCCTGGCCTTTATACTTACCGTTATGGGCAATGATTCAACGGCCTGGGCAGCGGGGCGCCTCTTTGGAAAAAACAACCGGGGGCTTTTTCCGGTAAGCCCCAACAAGAGCGCCGCCGGGTTTACAGGCGGTCTGGGGGCGTCGGTGCTGATCTGTTCTTTGATTGCCTTCTTCCTGCCCCGCGCCTTTGAGCCGGATCAGATGCCTAGGCTGCCTTCGGCGATGCTGTTGGGCCTTTTCTCAGGGCTGGCGGTCAACCTGGGGGATCTGGCGGAATCGGCGATCAAGCGGAGCTGCGGATTCAAGGATTCCGGGGTAGCCGTTCCCGGCAGGGGGGGAGTCCTGGATTCCACCGATTCGGTGGCGCTCTCGGCTCCGGTTTTTTATGTTTTGTACCGTTTCTTTTTTTAGGAGCATTGATGATACTGATTAAGGTGCTGCTGGGCCTGACGGGTCTTGGGATCGTGGTATTTGTCCACGAACTGGGGCATTTTATCGCCGCCCGCTGTTCCGGTATAGACGTGGAGGCCTTTTCCATCGGCTGGGGAAATCCGGTTCTTAAAAAAAAAATCGGCGGCGTCGAATACAGAATCGGCATGTTTCCCGTGGGGGGCTACTGCAAAATGCGGGGGGAGGGTGATTTTCAGGAAACCTGGGAAAATTCAAAAAAAGGCACGGCCCTATCCCCGGGCAGTTTTTTCGGTGCCGCCCCCTGGAAACGGGTTGCCGTATCTTTCGCGGGCCCCCTTTTTAATTTTATCTTTGCCGTTATGGTCCTTTCGGTTATCTGGGGCAAGGGTATTGAGGTTGAAACACCGGAAAATAAGATCGTGCTTCTTTCCGATATAGACGGTCAAAGCCACCCCTCCGATCAGGGAGGACTCCGCACCGGGGACCGGATTTTGTCGATCAATGGAAATGAAACCGGCACTTACCGGGACATACAGGAGCACATCGCCCTGAACCCGGACCGGGATCTTCCCCTTACGGTCCTGCGGGAAGGTGAACGGCTGAACCTCCGGGTAAGGCCCAAACTGGACGGAAACGGCGCCGGTAAAATAGGCGTTTACCACTGGACGGATCCCGTGGTGGAGGAGGTCCGTCCGGGGAGTCCCGCGGAACAGGCCGGACTTGAACCGGAAGACCGGATTTTGTCGATCAACGGGGAAGAATTTCCTTATACGGCGGCCCTTTTCCGTATTTTCGGGGAACAAAGCCCCGCCGCTTTTTCCGTGCAGTATGAACACAGGGGTGAAACAAAAATGGCGGAGTTAAGCGGCGTTAAATACCTGGAGGGCCTTCCCGATTTGGGGATAGAATACCGGGTCCTCCGTTATAAAACCCCCGCCCTCTCCCCCTTCCGGGCGCTGGCCCGGGGCGGCGCCGAGGCGGCCAAAACCTTTGCGCTTTCCATAAAAAGCCTGGGGCTCCTCTTCAAAAAAGAGATTGATCTAACCCAGGCCGTATCAGGCCCTGCCCGTATTACCTATATGGTAGGAGACATAGCCGCCGGGGGTTTCAGGGAAAGCGTGGAAACAGGGTTCAACTCGGTCCTCAATTTTCTGGCTCTTATTTCAATTGCCCTTTGTTTCATGAACCTTCTGCCCCTGCCTGTTCTGGATGGAGGGATGATCCTCCTTTATCTGATAGAAACAGCAAGACGAAAGCCCCTGCACCCCAGGGCGGTTTCCGCCTTTCAAACCGTCGGCGTGGTGATCATCGCCGGCCTTATGATCTTCGCGGTCTTTAATGATATCCTCTTCTTTACCGGACGTTAGGACCGCGGAAAAACAAAGGAGTACAAAATGAAGCGCAAGATACCCTGTTTCTGCGATAACACTTTTACCGTGGAGGTTCCGGAGGAGATCAATCTGGATGCGGATCCCCGGTACGTCGAAGATATTCTGGCGGGTCATTTTATGAATTTTACCTGCGGAAGCTGCGGCAAAAAACACAAACCGGAATTTCCCATCATCGTTAAATGGCCCTCCCGGGGGCGCCTTATCGAGGTCCTTCCCGAACTGGACCGGGGGGCCTTTTATTTAAGGAAAGAAGAGAAGGGCCGGAACAAATCCCTGGAAACGGTTATTTCCTACCCGGAACTGGCGGAACGGATCGCCCTTATCAAGGACGGCCTTTCCACCGGGGTGGTGGAGGCCCTAAAATACTACCTTTTTGTTAAGGCCGATGAATCATGCCCTGAGGGGGAGCTGAGCGTCTGGTATAATACAAAAACCGGCGATGATCTTGAATTCCACATCCACGGTATCAAGGATAATGAAGTGGCGGTAATGAGGGTACCCGCGGCGGTATACGAAAAAACCCTGGGGGATTACAAAAAAAATCACCGGGCGGAGCCCTTCGCATCGCTGCAGGTCAAGAGCTATTGTTCTATCCAAAACATGCTCCGCCCCGATGAATTAAAATGACGCGCCGGTCATGCTCCGCTCCGCCCGGAGCATGATCCCGCCGCCGGTTTTCGGTTAAATCTGTACTGTAGGATTGACGGCGCTAAAATCCGATTCAACCAGGGCCTTAAGATCCCTCAAAACGGCTTCTTCATCAGGACCGTCCGCGGTGATCATAATTTCATCGTTTTCGCAGACGTTCAAAAGAATCACCTTTAGGATCATCTTAGCGTTTGCTTTTTTTTCGCCCTTGCTTACCTCGACAGAGGACTGGTACAGCTTTGCCGTTCTGACAAAAAGATCCGCCGGCCTTGAATGAAGCCCTGTTTCGTTCTTAACCGTAAGGGTTATTGATTTCATGGCCGTATTATGACCGCCTTGTCCCCGTCCGTCAAGCGGCAGACCGCCGGCCCGCCGCGGCGCGGTACTTTTCTGCCTCCCAGTTTAAAATAAAATCAATGATCCGCTTTTTTAGGGGATGGGGGCCGCCGAAATACCGGGAACTCCAGGCGATACGTACCGCGTCCCTGGCCAATGCCAGGGAATAACCCGCCGAGGCTGCATCTTTTCCAATACCAAAAAGTCCTTCACCTGCCAGGATAAAGGCCGCGGGATCCCGCCCAAACTTTGACTTGTACCGGGAAACGGTTTTTGCCATATCTCCTATTGTTTCCAGGCGGCAGACTGCGGCGCCGGCGTAAAGAACCTGATCGCAGGTAAAGGGAACGGCTATACCCCTGCACAAAACAGGATCCGCAGCGAATTGTAAAATTGTTCCGTTAACAGCGCCTGACACGGCGCAGCCGGGGCCAAAACATCTTTCTGTTTCTGCGGCCAAGGACTTCATGACCGGCGCGGGAAGTTTTTTACTGACCCCATCGGGAAGTTTTTTTATTTTTTTTAAAACCTTCTCCCGGACCAGGCCGTACAGATCCCGGATTTCTTTTTCGGTATCTCCATGAATAAATAAGCCGTGGTTCTGCATAAAGATGATCCGCGCCATCATTCCTCTGGCCTTAACAAAGGACAGGTATTTTTTACGGGCACTGGAAGCCAAAATATAGCCCGGTTCGTGCTGCGGAACCCAAAGGGCTTTACCCTCAAAGAGTTTCTCCACGGCCTTTTCCCCCTCCATGCCGCAGGTTAAGCCGTTAATTAAGACCGGATGGGTATGAACGCCATATCTGCCCGGTAAAAAGGAATGAAAAAGAACTTCAACGCTGGGGCGGGATTTCTGGCCGGGAAGTCTAGCGCTTAAAATGTCTTTAAGGTTTTCCGCTTCCCGTTCCAAAGGATCCCTGGAATACTTTTTCTGCCAGATCGTTTCCAAGGCGGCATGATCCATGCCGACAAAACCAGACTCCGTAATTCCCTTCAAAAAAAGGCCGGATCCCTTTACCCACAGTTCTTTCCCTTCTTTAACCGAGGTGTTTCCTCCGCCGAAAAGAATATACTCAGGATTGTTTCCGTAAAATAACGACAGCTTCAACAGGGTTTTTAGGTGTGCCATAAGTTCCTTCCTAATCTATATTAGACTTGTTCGGAAACCTCAGTTTCCGAACAAATTCCGCTAAAAACAGCAAAATGTGCAACATTTTGCAAGCCTTGTTCGATAACCAACCGGGTTAGCGAACAAGTCCATTTAATGCGCCGTTTTGGCAAGACCCTCCGGCATGGATGCCTTTCCCTGGCCGTAGTAACGGAAAATATCAACCGCCTGTTTAACCTGGGCCGGAGACAGGGATGCAACCCTATCGTTCATGGAACGGGCAAAAACATAGGTCTTGGCAGCCTCTTCAAGATACACACAGGAGTAAAGGGCCTCCCTAAGGCTTGTTCCAAGGGCCATGACCCCATGGCATTTTAGAATAACCGCCAGGGTGGATCCGCAGTTTTCAACCGTCTGTACGCCCATATCTACGCTGGCCGCAGAAGAAAAGGGACAGACCTTTACAGGTCCCTTGGTAGCGTTGGGCAAGGTCGTTACAATACAGGGCAGTTCATCGGCCACCAAACCAACCGCAGTGGCGTAAGGCTGGTGGGTATGAATAACCGCATTGATATGGGGCATTTTGTTAAAAATGTATAAAAGCGCCCCGGTATCCACCGAAGGGCTTCTTTCACCTTCAACAACCCCGCCGTCTTTTGACAAGACCAGTACGTCGGAGGGAGTCATGTCTTCGTATGGCATGCCCGATGGGGTTACCAGAAATTCTCCTGAAGGCATCCTGGCGCTTACGTTTCCGCCCGAAAGAACTATTAAACCGTAACGGTCAAGCTTTATGCCCGCCTGCCTTATCTCTTCCCGTTCTTTTTCAAATTTCACTTTCAGCGCCTCCATCGTCGGATTTCCGGACCTTCCCCTGCCCGTGGTCTTGCTGTTTTTCCGCCGGCGGAAGATGCCAGGGTAATACCGGCCTTTTGTCAACATCCGGCCTGGTAGAATCCCAGGCCCGGGCCTTAAGGCCGTCCGGATGGGTTTGGTATTCCAGCTTTAAAAGATATAGAAACAATTCTTCCGAATCGTTAAATTCACGGGTATGTATCCAAAATCGGCCCCGCAACAAATTATGCCTGTTTATTCTCAAAAATATTTTACCGGAACCGCGGAAATCCTTTACCAAAAACACGGTGATTCCGCTGAAGGGATACTTGATCCTTTTCCCATAGGATTCAAAGGAGATGCCGTCTTCTTCCAGAATTACTTTATTTGGATTGGATCCGGACAAAAAAGTATTCCACACCGTATAAGCTGCGGCCAGGGCAGCCAGAAAAAAAAGGGGGCGGTTGGAACTAAATCCAATCATAAAAAGGCTTAAAAGAAAAACCGCTACGCAAAACCATCCAATAAGGGTAATCTGCATAAAGTAACGTTTTGGATCGTATATGTATTCCTTTTTCATGACGCTGGATGCCCCTCCTCCTGGAACCAAAAAACATCCGCCGTTTCCGCGACGGAAATGGCGGATGTTTTTGCCCGCAAGAAAAACGATCTGCCCTTTATCACAGAACCCTAGGAGGTATGGACTGCTTTTGCTTCCTTGATAATCCGCATACGGTTAATCACCGAAAGGGCAACGGCAATGACCGCCACAATACCGATGCCAATAACGCCAAGGCCGTGGAGCCGTACAATGGCCCATGTAAGAGGATTGGCGCCATCGCAGATACTGGAAATCTGATCCGCCCCGGTGGGAATATCAAACTTGGCGTTAATCGCCGCCTGGGTAATCATGGGGGCCAGATCGGTGGCAATCCACAGGCCCACCAGAAGGGTAAAGAAGCCGATCACCAGCGCGCGGAAACCGTTATTTTTTACCACCGGAATAATCAGGACGAACATCCAGGGAATGACCGCCAGATCCGCGAAGGGCAGCACCCGGTTCCCTGGAAGAACCACCGCAATAAACACCGTCAGGGGAACCAGTACCAGGGACACTGCCAGGGTGGTGGGGTGTCCAATACCTATGGCGGAATCGAGGCCTATATAAATTTTACCACGGCTCTTGAAACGCTTGGAAATGAATTCGGAAGCGGCGTCGGAAATGGGCACCAGCCCTTCCATAAGGAGGGCGGCCATTTTCGGAATAAGCACCAGCACGGCGCCCAGAGTAACGCCCAGGCTCAAAACACCGGGAACATCTTTTCCCGACACAATGCCGATGATAAGGCCAAGCACCGTTCCAACCAGGATAGGTTCACCGAATACACCAAAACGTTTCTGCATTTTTGTTATGTCAAAATCGATCCTGTTGATCCCGGGAATAAGATCTATGATCTTGTTAAGCACAATGGCCCCTGGAACGAAAGCGGTGGTAAATCCATGGGGCAGGGATATGCCGGGAAGATCGTTGTACTTCTCAAGCCCTGGAGCGGTGTAGTCTCCCAAGACCAGGACGATCATTTCATTGAGGACAGCGGCGGCAATGCCGATCCCCTGGCTTCCGGTAAGGATTGCCACCAGCGCTCCGGTAAAGGCAAAGTGCCAATAGTCCCAAATATCAATGTCGATGGTCTGGGTGGCGTTAAGAAGAAGCATAATGATATTCACAATCAAACATACCGGAATAATAACCGCCCCGACTTGGGAAGCAAAGGCAATGGCCGCCGCTGCGGGCCAGCCTACGTCAATCACAGACAGGGAAAGATTAAAACGCTCGGACATCTGCTGAACGGCGGGACCCAGATTGCTGCCCATCATGCCGATAACAAGGTTAAGTCCGATAAAACCGACGCCGACGGTTAAGCCCGCCCGCAGGGCCTTCCCCCCTCCCGCCTTGAGCAGGAATCCCATAATAAACAGAATGATGGGCATGACGACCGAAGGACCAAGGTTTGAGACAAACCCGAAAAAGGCCAGGATCCCTCCCCAAATCGCAGTTAAAAATTCCATAACATTGCCTCCTAAAAATAAACCTTACCGCCATGGAAAGGTTTTGATTTCTATTTTTCCAGTTCAGCTATAATCTTGTCTATCACCGGTTCCATCCCGATGCCGGTTAGAAAGGGAATCCCCATAATTACCGGACACTGCGCGCCCGGAGGAACCTGGGTTGTTGCCACACAAAAATCATAGTTCGATGAATTTGCCACCACTTCCCCTATTTTAAACTGGGTAATTTTAAATTTACCTTCATACCCCCGTTCATGGAGGATTCTAGTGAGTTTTACATTAACCGCCGTGGAAGTGGCAATTCCCGTTCCGCAAGCCAGCATAATTCTTTTCATTCTAAACTCCTGTAAAAGTATCTTCCGAACCTGACCGGTACGCGATAAGCTTCTAAGTATCCGCCTCTTTTCCGGACCTGTCAAGCAAAAACTGAAAAAAGTTACGGAGGATCCCGCCATGCACATTGCTGCAGGCATGCCTTCACATCATCCTCGGTGGACATGGCCAGGACCTTTTGGGCGGCTTCCCTGCAGCGGTTAAAATTCAGGCTCCGTATCAGGGCTATGGTTTGGGGCAGGGCCGATGCGGTTACGCTTAGTTCCTCCACGCCAAGACCGACAAGAAGCGGAACGGCCATGGGATTGCCCGCCAGTTCCCCGCAGACCCCGGCCCATTTTCCGTTTTTGGCGGCGGCGGCGGCGGTTAAGCCGACGGCCCGGAGCACGGCGGGGCTGAAGGTCCGGTAATAGGAACTGATTGCCTCGTTGCCCCGGTCCACGGACAGCACGTACTGGGTTAAATCGTTGGTCCCCATACTGACAAAACTTGCCTCCCGCGTCAGATCCTCCGCCAAAAACACCGCCGCGGGGGTTTCCACCATCACCCCCAGGGGAGGGTCGCTTTTATGTGGAATCCCCTTTTCCCGCAGTTCCGCCGCCGCCCGGACAACCAGTTCCCGGGCCCGGCGGAATTCCAGGACCGAAGACACCATGGGAAACATTATCCTAAGATCGCCGTGGACCGCGGCGCGCAGCAGGGCCCGCAGCTGGGCAAGGAAGAGTTCTTCGTATTTCAGGCAAAGTCTAATCCCCCGCAGGCCCAGGAAGGGGTTTTCTTCCTTGGGCAGGTTCAGGGCCTTTACTTCCTTGTCTCCCCCTATGTCCAGGGTTCTTACGATCAACATGCCTCCGGCAAGTTTTTTCGCGGCCTCCGCATAAACCAGGTACTGTTCTTCTTCCCGGGGCAGATCCCCCTTTAGAAAAAGAAATTCGGTACGGAACAGTCCCACGCTTTTTGCTCCGAATTCCCCGGCGGCGGCCAGATCCTCCAGGGAACCGATATTGGCGGAAAGGGTGATTTTTCGCCCGTCCAGGGTAACGCTTTCCAGATCCTTCATTTTAAGGAGTTCCATCTGCCGTTCCAGGTACTCCTTTTCCAGAGCCGTCAGTTCTTTTTGTTTTTCCACGCCGGGGTTTACGTATACCAGGGCCTTTTCATAATCCCGGAGATCCAGAAAAACGGCGTCTTTTTTTTTCACCGCCTCCATGGCGCCGGGGGTTCCTACCGCGGCGGGAAGGGAAAGGCTCTTGGCCAGAATCGCCACATGGGAAGTAAGGCCCCCCCTTTCCGTTACAAAGCCCCGGATATTTTTCCGGTCCATCACCGCCGTATCGGAAGGGAAAAGTTCCTTCGCGATGACGATGCTTTCCGGGGGCAGGGAAGACAGGGTTATTTCCTCCCTGTCCAGGAGATTACGGAGTACCCGCTGGCAGACATCGTTAAGATCCGCCAAGCGCTGGGCGTTATAGGCGCTGTCTTCCATCTGGGAGAACAGTCCGGCGTACATCTTGTATACCTCTTCCACCGCCGTTTCCGCCCGGCAGGCGGCTTCGTTCAGCTTGTCCGTAATCTCCTGCCGGAAATCGTCATCTTCCAGGATGGTCATCTGTGCCCTAAAAATATGGGCGTATTCTTCACCCATGCTGCCGGAAAGGGTATTTTTGATCCCGTCAAGCTCCCTCCAGGCACTGTCAAAGGCGTCTTTGAGCCGTTTTGCTTCCTCCCCGGGGCTTTCCATGCGGGCAGGATCGTAGCTTAAATCAACGGCCCTAAAAATATACGCCTTTCCGGAACAGATCCCCGGGGAGGCGGTCAAGCCCGAAAGCGTCTGCATTATGCCTCTTCGTCCTTCATTTGATCCCCCACGGCTTTACGAAGGATACCGTAGATTGCCGCCGCCGAAGGGGCACGAAGGATGGAATCCAGCACTTCGCTGCTGGAATAGGCGGTGATCAGGACCTCCAGCAAAAAACCAATCTTCTTTTTTTCCGCCAGGGCAAACATGGAGATAAGCTGAACCTGGAGTTTTTCCTCCGGGTCCCCCATGGAGCAAAATTCCAGAGGCCGGGCAAGCCGGGCAAAGAGAATTGCCGATTGGTTTACATGCTCCGAATCACAGTGGGGGATGGCGATTTTATGGCCCTCCATGGGAAGCCCCGAGGGGTAAAGCCGTTCCCGTTCCAGGATCGCCGCGGGAAAACTTTCTTTTACATAGCCCTTGGAAAGCAGCGTCCGGCACATGGCCGTCAAAGCCTCTTCCCTGGACGACGCCTCAAGGTGTTCAATGATGCAATCCTCTTTGAGGATATCTTCTATTTTCATCGTGGTTTCAATCTCCCTAGCTCCTTTTTCGTTTCGGAGGGATTTATCATATATCACTTTCCATCGTTTGTCAATTTTTTATTCACGATATTGCCAAACGTAAAATAAAGTGATAGCCTTTTTTTATGAAAAAGGCCTATATCTTTGATTTGGACGGAACCCTGGCCGACAGCATCTACGATATTGGCGACAGCGTTAACTGCCTCCTCGCCGAAAGGGGTTTGCCCCTCCATACCTACGAAGAATACCGGACCTATATGGGTATGGGTATAGGAGTAACCCTGAGCCGGGCCATGCCCGGTTATGATGAGCTTTCCCCGGAGGAACAGACGGCCCTCCGCAGGGCCTATACGGTCCATAACGAAGCCCATTGCCTGGACAAAACCAGACCCTACGGGGGGATCCCCGAAACCCTTCAAATTCTTTCCCGCCGGTCCGCCATACTGGGGATCTTTACCAATAAACCCGAAGTGCTGGGGCAAAAAATAGCAGCCGCCCTTTTTAGGGATATTGACTTTGCTTTTGTTTTGGGCGGACGTGAAGGGGCGCCCATGAAACCTGATCCTTCACGGGTATTGGCGGAACTGAACAAACTAGGCGTATCCCCTGGGGATGCCGTTTTTACCGGAGACGGTGGTCCCGACATCGCCACGGGAAAAAACGGCGGCATGTTTACCTGCGGGGTAACCTGGGGCTTCAAGGGCCGGGAAGAACTGGAAGGGGCGGATCTGATTGTTTCCCATCCCCGGGAACTGCTGGATATTCCCTAGGGAGGGGCCGTGGATTTAGGCGTTCTGCTTCCCAAAGTCAAACAGGCTGCCCTTGATTCCTGGGGGCGCCTTAAAAACGGCGCGGATCTTGAGGTGCAGGTCAAGGGACCCCATGATTTTGTAACCCGGGTAGATCTGGAAATAAGCGAATATCTGTGTTCGGTCCTTCCCGCGCTCCTTGACGATTCCCAGGTTGTATCGGAAGAAAGGAAGGACGCTGCTTCTTCCCTTCCCTACCGGTGGATCATCGATCCCATTGACGGAACCAACAATCTAATCTACGGCCTTCCTTTTTACGCGGTTTCCATAGGACTGGTTCACGAGATGCAGAGTCTCCTCGGCGTGGTGTACCTCCCCGGAACGGGAGAACTTTTTTCCGCCGCCCGGAACCACGGGGCTCTGGCGGAAAACCTGCCCGCAAAAACTGTCAGGGCCGTCAGGGTTAACAGCGCCGCTGCCCTGGATGTGTCGATTGTGATGGCCGAAACGGATCCCTACTTTGACCGGAAAAAGAACCCTTCCATGGATCTAATCAGGGCAGTTTTTCAAAAATGCCTCGATTTGAGAATCACCGGTTCCGCCGCCATAGACATGAGTTATATCGCTTCAGGCCGGGCCATGGTTCATTTCTGCCGTCATCTTAGCCCCTGGGATTATGCGGGGGGAGCGGCAATCCTTATGGAGGCGGGGGGTCTGGTAAGCCAATGGGATGGAACTCCCATGCCCTACGAGGGCAGGCACACCAGTCTTGCTTCAAGCAGCGGAGCGATCCATGAAGCCATGCTTGAAATCCTGGGACGGTTTTTATAACGGATTAAATCCGGTATTCCCGCCTTTCCCCCGTTAGGGGGTCGGTAAAAACCAGGGCGCAGGCCCTTAGGGCCAGAAATCCGCCGGGAAAGGGAGGGCCTCCGTAAAGGGGGTCGTTCAGCAGAGGCCGGCCGATCCAGGCCAGGTGGCACCGGATCTGGTGCCGAAAACCCCTGGCAAGCCTCAGCCTGAACAGCCCGGTCTTCTCCGGCCCTTCCCCGCAGGAAAGGATTTCAGTCCGGTAAAGGGGTTTTTCGCCCCCTCTCTCCGGCGGAAGGGGCCGTACCGCCCTTTGCCCCTTTCCATAGGGACGGAAGGCGCTTTCAATATACCGGATTCGGCCGGAAAATGGCCGGGGCGGAAAACCTGGAAACGGTTCCCCCGTTCCCGAAAGGGCCTCGTATTCCTTGATAAACTCTCCCCGCGCTTGTTGAGCCGCCAGGGCGGTAAAGGCTTCACTGGTCCGGGCTATCAAGACCAGTCCCCGGGTTTCATAATCAAGCCGGTGAAGAAGCCCTCCCTGGTTTTCACCGTGTCCCCGGACCGCCGCAATTCCGGGGAACCGGGAAAAGACCCAGTCCATAAGAACGGAGCATGGGGAATCCTTTTCCGGCGCGGCCAAACGGGGAACCGTGTGCATCCGGGGAGGCTTATAAACCACCACATAAGAAGATTCCCCGGCGGCCATCCGGGGAACCAGGGGCGGCGCCGTCCAGGAATCGCCGGACAGAGAACCGTTCATGCCCGCTTGAGGGAGGTAATGATCGTTTTGAACCGGTCCGGCAGGGGCGCCCTAAAACGGCAGGGACCGGCGCCGTCCGGCAGCGCCAGGGTAAGGCTGGAGGCGTGGAGCATCAGAGAAGCGTGGGGAAAACCCCGGTCCCGGGGAGCGTAGAGGGGATCCCCTAAAATGGGATGACCCAGGAACCGGAGGTGTACCCGGATCTGGTGGGTCCGTCCTGTTTTTGGCCTTAGCAAAAGCAGAGAATAGTCTCCCCAGGAACGGATAAGCCGGTATCTGGTCAGAGCGGGCTTAACCCTGCCGCCGGAACCGGGGGGATCCGCCGCGGCGGTAAACCGCTTTCTGTCTCCCGGATCCCGGAGGATCCCCCTGTGGATTAGTCCCTGCTTTTCCCGGGGAGTTCCCCGAACCAGGGCCGCATAACGTTTTTCAACCTTCCGCGCCTTAAATTGGGAGGCAAGAAAGGCCAGGGCTCCATCGTCATAAGCGGCGATCATGACCCCGGAGGTATCCTTGTCCAGGCGGTGAACAATGCCAGTCCTGTTTGCAGGGCCGGGACCCCTTTCAGTTTTCCCCAGGACCAGCCGCCGCCAGAGCAGGGCGTTTGCCAGAGTCCCGGAATGATTGCCCGCCCCGGGGTGTACCACCATGCCCGCGGGCTTGTTGATCACCACGGTTCTTTCGTCTTCGTAAAGAATATCCAGGGGGATGTCTTCCGGCACAAGGTTTTCTTCCGGCGGGGTAAGCCAGGAAAGCTCCAGCAGGTCCCCGGCCCGGATAAGACGGGAAAGTTTTACGGATCTGCCGTTAACCCGGGCTTCCAGGATCCGGCTTTTTATCTGGGAACGGCTGAGTATTTTTACCTGTTCCGCTGCATACCGGTCCAGCCTTATTTCCCCGGGAATGTCCACCGCCACTCCCCTATAACTGAAACGGTCCATCAAAATTCCGTTTCCGCGGCCCGGTTCCTCCGGTGGCGTACCACAAGATAGTCCGCCACGGTGATGATCAGCGAAAAGGAAACGGCTATACCGATCATGATTCGCAGTTCGCCGGTTTCCATGGGAACCGCCCCGGCGGCCTTGGCGGGCCAGGGAGCGTACCGTCTGTCCCAGTCGTGGACAGCACACCGGTAGAGGTCCATAAAAAGGGCGGTAAAAAACATCGTAATGGGCAAAGAACCAAAAGCCACGATCTCACCCCGGCGGAGATCCTTGACCCACCGGGGCGGACCGGGGGAAACAGGCCGGGGAAAGGCGCCGGAGGTTTCAAGGGGAAGGGAAAAGTCCGGAGAAACCGCCTCCGGAGTTTCAGGAACCTCCCCCTCCTGGGCACAGGCAAAACCGGCGATCAACATCAGCGTCAGCAAAAACCATCTATTCATGGCAAGCACTCTCCGAAAATGGCCGTACCTACCCTGACCAGGGTGGAACCCTCCTCCACAGCGGTCTCAAAATCGCCGGACATTCCCATGGACAGGCAGGAAAGATCCGTCCCGGGAAACCGTTTCCACAGGGCGTCCCTAGCGGCGGCGGCGGCCCGGAAGGATCGCCGTACCAGGGCTTTATCCTCCGTATAAGGGGCCATGGTCATAAGTCCGGAAAGTTTAAGGCAGCGGAAAGAAAGAACCAGTTCCGCCGCCCGAAGGAGGGAATCCAGGGAAGGATAACCTGATTTTGAATCCTCGCCGGTATGGAACTCCAATAATACCATTAAAGGCTGGTTCCTTTCTTCCGTCAAGGCCCCCAGCGCGGCGATCAAACCGTCCCTGTCCAGGGACTGGACACCGTCGAAAACCTCCAGGGCGCTTTTTATTTTGTTCCGCTGGAGGGAACCTATCATGTGGAGTTCCAGCCCTTCATGGGCTTGCCGGAGGGGGGGGTACTTTTTTACCGCTTCCTGGACCCGGCTTTCTCCGAAGAGGGTTATCCCTTTTCCCAGGGCTTCCTCAATTTCGGCGGTCCCGTGGAATTTGGAAACCCCCATCAAGCGGACTTCTTCGGGTTTTCTGCCGGACCGGAGGCATGCCTTTTCAATGCGTTCCCGGATCCCGTCAATCCGTTCACCCATGCTCATCACTTTTTTTCTCCTTGACGAATGGGGTCAGGGCCGCCGTCAGGGCGGCAAAAGCCTCCGGGGGAAGTTTCTCCGCCCGCTCCCCTCCCCTAACTCCGCTTTGCTCCAGGGCGGCGGCGGCCGCTTCCGGCACGGCGGTTCGGGGAACCCCATCCATTATACAGGAACAACCGAGAAAATGCTCCAGGTTGTTGACGATGGTTTTTCGCCGGGACGCGAAGAGGGCCCTGACCAAAGGAAAAAAAAGGGGCGCCGGGGCAGGAAAATCCTCCCGGCGTTCAAAACAGACCACGGCGGATTCAACCCTGGGGGGGGGATAAAAGGAAGCCCCCTTGAGGGTCATGACGATCCTCACGGTATAGGCGGAAGCGCAGAGTACGGAAAGGGATGAATAATCGGCGGAACCGGGAAGAGCTGTCATACGGCGGGCCACTTCTTTCTGGACCGTTACGGACATGCGGGTAAAAAAACGACCCCCCTCTATCAGATCCCCCAGAAGCGCCGCCGCCACCGTATAGGGAAGATTCCCCAGAAGATAGGGACTCCCGCCGCCGCAGGATTTCCAGGTTTTAAGCACATCCCCCTTGACCAGGGTAAAACCGCTGAAGGAAGCAAAAAGCCCTTCCAGGATCGCACAAAATCCCGGATCCACCTCAAAGGCCGTTACCCGCCCGCCCGCCTGGAGGAGTTCCTTTGTCATGCAGCCCATGCCGCTGCCTATTTCCCACACCGATCCCGCCTTCTCCATTTCCAGGGCTTCGGCCACAGCCCGCCGGGCGGAGGGGTTAATTAAAAAATGCTGGCCCCAGTATTTCCGTATCCCCAGGCCTCGTTTTTCCAGATAGGCGCGGAGGGCGGGGCCGGAATTGTAATCGGGAAAATCGCCGTGCATGATCCCCGCCGGACGTTCCGGCCTAGGCAAAGGGGGCAAGGCTGTTCCTGTACCTGTTCCGCCGATCCGCCAGAAAAAAAAGAAGCAGGAGGACCGGCGGGAGGCCCAGACAGACCGCAAGGGGGGCCGCCTTAAAAGCCAAACCCCGGGAAAAGGCGGAAACCGTTCTTTGCAGGATCAACTGCAAAAGAACAAGTATCCTGTCAAATAAAAAAGCCGGGCCGGGGATATGTTCCAGAACAAGGGCGCCCAAGGAAAAGGCCATAAAGACCCCGGAAAGGGGCGCCGCAATAAGTCCCACCACGATACCCGCGGGCCGGAGTATGCCAAAACAGGCCGCCGCCGCCGGAGCGGTGGCCAAAAAAGCACCCAGGGAGGGCGCAAGCCCGCCGGCCAACCAAGGGGGCAGAAGGCCCCGGAAAAGGCTGTCCAGGGTGTTTCCCAAAAGGAGGATTCCCCCCAGGGCAAGATAGGACAGGATAAAGGAAAGACTCCGTGCCGAAGGAGGATCCAGGAGGATCTGGATCAAAAAAGATATGCCCAGAAGGATCAGGGGCCGGACGCCCATCCCGGCAAGGAAGAGACAGCTTCCCAGGATATACATGATTGCCGCCCGTATCAGGCTGGGCTGGGGCCCCACAAGAAAGACGTACAAAATGATGAAAACCAGCCCGGCAAGGATCGCCCCCTTTTTTCCCAGGGGCTTTTTTAACGAAAAAGCCAGCAGGGCGGAAAGGAAGGCCAGGTGCATCCCCGAAAGAGCCAGGATGTGGGCAAGCCCTGCATCACGGAAAGACCGGGCCAATTCATCATCCAGGTTTTCCCTGGTTCCCAGAAGCAGGGCGGCAGCCAAGCCGCCCCAGGGTTTTTCCTCCAGCCGGGCCAACAGGGCGCTCCTGACGGCGGTACGGATCCGTTCCGGCGCCGGGGCCGGACGGATCGTATGGGCCGAAACTGCCCTGAACCGGGGCCCTCGGGCCGGTTCGCCGGAAAGAAAAGCCCCCTCCACATACACTTCCGCCCCCCGGCCAAACTCCTTTACCCGCCCCAGCGTGCCGGGGGGGAAAAAAACCGGAACCCGGCCCCGGGCGGAACTTTTGGCGGCCGCTCCGGGCAGGAAGGCGCCGGCTTCCTCCAGTTTCAGATAGGCCATACCCCGTTCTTCTTCCGGGGCCGCCGGCATGTTCCGGCGGGAACCCCCGGAACCGGAAACAGAAGGGAGGCTTCTGGGATCATCCAGAAGTTTTCCCCGGAGGCTGTAGATTCGTTCCGCCGGAAGGCCCGGGGCAAAATTCCCGGTTCCGGCGGCGGCTAGGAAACCGCAGACAATTCCCAGGCCGAGGGCGCCTGCAAAAGCGCCGGAGGAAACAGGGATCCCCGGAAGAAAAGAAAATGGGCCCCGGCGGGGCAAAACAAAAATAAGAACCGCCGCGGCGGGAACCAAAAGGCGCATGGCAGGAAGGGGAATGTAAAAAACAAGGGCCGCAGCCAGGGCCGCTATAATCGAAGGGCTTACCATTTTAAACTATCCAGGGCGTTCCGGGCGGCGGTCTTAATTTCATCAGGATAGGAACGGGTTCCCGCCTGATAAAGAACGTCGTAGGACGCCTTATAACCCAGATTGCCCAGGGACTGTACCATGGCCAGAACCAGTTCCATGTCGGCAGAGCTTAGGGAGGAAGAGCGATCATTGTATAAACCCATTTGGAGGATCAATGCCTGGGCCGCATCGGTATTTTTCAAAGCCCCAAGACAATCTATGGATGCCAAAAGATCATCCTTGTAGGAAGGATCGGTCCGGTAAGACACAAGGCTTTGGTTATAGTATTTCAGCACCGCGGGGGTAGACCTTACCCAGCGGCTTTCCTGGATCACCCCCAGGGAAACTCTGCAGAGCTTCCTAATCTGTTCCTTTCCCTGGGTACCCTTAAAGGAAAGCCCTGTTTCCAGGGCGGATTCCGCCATTCTTCCCCGGGCCTCCGGGCCCGGATTTTCCATGGCTAAAAAAAGGTACAGGGCGGCAAGTTTTTCCTCCGGCGGATTATTTACCACGATCCTTAACAGATATGCCTCCAGGTTTCCCTTGATAAGCCTGGGGAGAATTTTCAGCGCCCCATGGCGGATTACATTGTCTTCGTAGTAAAGGCATAACTGGAGCAGTTTTTCCGCGGCGGGTCTGTAGGACGCCGCCCCCAACCCCTGCAGGGACAGAACGGCCAGATTGATCATGTCCGCATCCTGCCGGAAGAGTTTCGCATTGTCCAGGGCAAACTGCAGGGCCAGGGCGCAGAGGGGGCCGTAAAATTCCGGCGCCGCTTCGTCGGTGGCTGCGTCCCGTAAAATGTTGTTCTTGGTGGGAAGATCTGAACGGACAAAATTCCTTTCATAGGAATTGAGCAGTTCCTCCCCCCTTGTCTGGGCATCCAGGACAGCTGGCAGCACTAAAACAAAAAGGGCGCCGGAAACCGCCGCCTTTTTGAAGGCTTCAAAAAACATCATACCGCCTCCTTAACTCCCCTATAGGGCGTTCTCCGCCGCAGCGCTTGCGCCGGTTTCGCCGTTTTCCGCCGCCCTCTCAACGGCGTCCTGCGGGGCGGTTTCTTCTGAAAATCCGTTGTCTTTGGTATTTTCGGCGTTTTCCGTTTCCTCCTCTACTACCCTGACGGGCAATTCTTCTTCTTCGCTGATCATGCCGAAAACTTCTCCCAGCACGTGGTTGCGGGTTTCCACAACCATGGGATCCGCCTCTATATGCAGGAGAGACCGGTTTTGTTCCTGATCATATTCCATGGACCGTACCGTTCCGGATATGCAGATGACGGCGCCGTTAAGGACAAACTGGACCTTGATCCGCATGCTCATCACTGCCTGTCCCCCGATAAGTACGGCGCAGCCTGAATCGGACAAATCCTCCACAAAACACTTCAGCCCCGGGTCCATCTCAATATGGTAAGAAGGATCTTCACCGTCCAGGACATACAGAAAGGCGGCCTTGTGGGTTTTTATTCTCACCGAACACCGTTTCTGGGTCCTGAACAGGTTTTCCCCATGGCCCGTTTTAAGAGACATGGACCCCCTGAAAAAAACCTCATCCGTCACTTCCGTGTCAAAGACATAGCCGGCATCGTCTTCCCGCCAGAAGTAGACCGAAAGGGTACGCCCCTTCCAGGTGAAACCGGCGGGAATTTTCTGTCCCACGGGCCTGGCAAGGATCAGATGGCCCGAGGTATTTTTTATCAGCCTGGAAGAAAAGACTCCCTGATCCTTGACCAGGATCCGCAGCCCCTGTCCTTCCTCAATCTGCCGGGTACCGCCGATTCCGTGTTTAATCCGGGGTCTTTCCAACTCTATCTTTTTGCGGTAATCGTACAGTTTGGAAAGAAAATCCTGGGTCTCCTGACTGCCCCCTCCCGCCAGGCGGGTGTTGCGGACCAGGTTTCTGATGCACATATCAAGCTGATCCTGGGACCAGAAAAGAGCGCAGGGATCGGCCAGGGCGCTTTTTATCGCCAGCCGCCGGAGGAGTTCGATTTCCCCAAAACCAAACCCGGCGTCTTTGCCCCGGGCAAAAAACTGCACCCAGGACTGTCCTTTATCTTTTCCCCCGCGGGAAAAGATAAAGAGGACTAGGGCGGAAACAACCACGACGATTACCAGAACCGTAACAAACATTGCATGTTTCCCCTCATGTAGTATAGTATAATAAAAGGAGAAGCTATTAAAGGCCCTGTAGAATCTCTGATCCTTTTTTTTGTGATCTTTCTTCCCCGTCCGGAAACATTCTCTTCCTCCACGGGGGAACTGTGGCGGTCCTTTTTCTGGCGGATTCCGGCGCTGCTGCTGGTGCTGTTCCTTCTGGGGGAGGGAGATTTCCGTCTTTTCCGGCCCCGCAAAGGGGATCTTGCCGTTTTGGGGATCTCCTTCCCCGGACTTTGTTTTACGGGGTTTCTTACCGCCCTGGCCGCGGCCCTTACGGGTCTTGTTCCCGGGAAGGATCTTTCCGCCCCGGCGGGCCTGCATTCATGGATCAGGGTTATCGCCGGATCCCTCAGCGCTGGCTACCTGGAAGAAACCTATTTCCGGGTATACCTTCTAAGGCGGCTGCCGGGGCTTTTTCAGGGAAAAACAGCGGAACATGTCTTTTCCAGGGAGAACCTTGGCCGCATCCCCTTTCCGGTTTTGCTTTTTGCTTTCTGTCATATCTATGAGGGCCCCTGGGGTTTTGTCAACGCTCTCCTGGCGGGTGTTTTTCTTTCGCTGGTTTATATCAAGACATCGTCCCTCCACGGCATAGCCCTGGCCCACGGACTTTACAATATAACGGTGTACCTCAGGGCAGCCCTGGAATTGTAGACAGCCGGGAAAAAAGCGCCCCTTCGCTAAAAACAAGCCAGAGACATTCCCAGGGTTCCAGGACAATCTCTTTCCACTCCAGGGGAACAATCCCCTGGCGACGGAAAGGTTCCGGGAGGTCCGGCCTTTCCCCGGGGGCCTTCCACAGGGCTTTTGCGCCCCCCAGATTTTCTATACACAGGACCCAGCGGCCTTCCTTTGAAGGACCCCGGATCAGGGCAAAGATACTTTTTCCACCCTCTTCCGGGCTGTCAAACACATACTGGGGTACAAGGGGATCAAAGGCCCTCTCTTCCTGCCTGAAACCAAGGAGTTCCGCAAAACCGCGGTACACGTGGAAACGGAAGGACCGGGGATCCTTCAGTTCCTGTTCCACCCGGTCAAGGACGGGTTTTTCCCGGTTGATCGCCCGGTTGTATCCCAAAACCGACGGACCTTCGGTCCAAGCTTCGGAGCCGGTCCAGCTATGAAAATAAACCGCCGGCAGTCCCGCCAGGGAAAAAAGGACCCCGTGGACTGCCAGAAAGGCCCTGGCCCTCAGGGCCGAATCGCCCATGTTTTGCGGAGCGATCACCGCGGCATAGGAACAGTTCAGCTCGTAGGGAATATCCCCCCGGGGGGAGGATTTATAGGAAACCAGGGCGCCCCGCCTTTTCGCCTCTTCGATAACCGCGTTAAAGGCTTGATCATCCACCAGTCCCCTGGCGGGGGTAAGACCCACCCCGTCGTGGCTTGCCAAAAAATTAAGAAAATACCTTGGGGGCGATCCGGCGTTCTCCAGGACGGGTCCCGCCGGCAGGGTTTTTGCCCAGTTCCGCAGGGGTCCGGCATCCCCGGAAAGGGCGGCGTAAAGCGTCAGAGGGGGCAGGGCAAAGTTGTACACCATGTGGGCTTCGGGGAGACTGTCTAGAGCAGGGTCCCCCAGGGGACTGCCAAAGTAGGAAATGTTCTCCCCGTGGGGTACGTTGGTTTCGGTAAGGAGGAGGAGGGGCAGCCTGAGATGATCCACCACGGCTCTGAAAAGCTTTACCACTCCGTGGGTCTTGGCATGGTGAAGACAGGGGCTTCCATCCTCTTTCCAGAGGTAGGCTATGGCATCAAGCCGTACAATCCCCGCCCCCCGCTTGGTATATTCCAGAAGGATCCTGACAAATTCAAGCAGTACCTCCGGGTTTGAAAAATCGTAATCCGCTTGATCGGCGCTGAAGGTGGTCCACACATATACCGGTTCTTTTCCCCTTCCCCCGGCAAAGGGGGTCAGCAGGGGGTGTGTCCTGGGGCGGACCACGGAACTATAGTCGTAGGAGGCGGGCCGGCGGATGTACCAGTTCCGGCGGTTTTCCTTTTCCTCAAGGAATTCCCTGAACCATTCGCTCTGAACGCTGCCGTGGTTGATCACAAAGTCAAAGGCCAGGTTAAGGTTCAGCGTTTTAAGTTTTTCAAGATCCTCCCAGGAGCCAAAACGGGGATCCACCTTCCGGTAATCAATAACGGAAAACCCGTCGTCCGAGGAATAGGGGTGGAAGGGTAAAATGTGAAGCCAGGTAAAGGCCCCCCGGTTCCGCTTTTCCAGAAAACGGAACAGGCGGCCCAGCCCGGATTCGCCGCTTTCGTTCCCGGCCTCCGCGCCCAGCATATCCCCATAGGAAATCAACAGGGCGTCTCCGCAGCCAATCAGGCCCTCCGCGGGATCAAGAACCTCTTTTCCGCCGCCGGACCGGGCGGAACCGAGGATCCCGTACAACCGGGAAAGAAGGCTTTCCGCCCGTTCTTCGCCGTAAAGAAACGCTAAAAGCGCCCCAAGAGGGCCGGTTTTCACCCCATCCTCCCCTTAGACAGAACCTGCCGCCGCCGTGAATCCGGCTGGTGTATGGGCCCGGAAAAAGGCGGTGCCGATATGGCGGCTAAAAAGCGCCCGCAAGTTTTTTACCCCGCTGTCCGGTCAGTTCCAGATAGGCCAGCTCTGCCAGGCCGAATCCGGCTTTCTTTGAATATTCCTTGGAATACTCGTCCCAAAGCATATCCTCGTAGATCTCTCCCGCAAAACCGGTATCGAGCAGATCCGACTTTATCACGTTTTTCCGCATCCCCGCAAGGATATTCTTTATAAGAAAGGTTTCCAGAGCTTCACATTGTTCGTAGAGTTTGCCTGTTTTGTCGATCCCTGTCCGGGGCGGATCCGGTTCCCCCGCCCCGCCAGACCCCTCGGCCTTCATCTTTTTCAGGCTTTCCTCCATGATCCGGGGAAAAGTGCTCCGGGGAAAATTGAGATCCCTTTGGGGAGTCTGAATCCTGTCAAGGCCGGAAATTCCTGTTATCGCCATAATAAGCTCTGCCCCTTCTACCGTTTCAGCGATGTGGCCGTACCGAGCATATTATCGGTGGTTTGTATGGTCCGGGAATTAAATTCATAGGCCCGCTGGGCTACGATTAAATCAACCATCTCCCGGACCACCGAAACGTTGGACATTTCCAGGTACTTGTGGTAGATCTGGCCCATTCCCAGATCGTTGGGACGGCCGGGGATAGGATCCCCCGAAGCGTTGGTTACCTTAAAAAGGTTTTCCCCCAGGGCGGTAAGCCCCACCGGATTGGGAAAGCGGTACAGTTCAATCTGCCCCACGGGGATATATTCATCACTGATTTCCGGTACCTTTACTTCCACCCGGCCGTCTTTGGAAACGGTGATGCTTTCCGGCATAAAGTTAGCGGGCATAACGATGTCCGGCAAAAGCCAGTAGCCTTCGCTGGTTACCATGCGTCCGTTTTGATCCACCTTGAACGAACCGTTGCGGGTATAGGCGTAACTTCCATCCTGAAGCTGGACCCGGAAAAAGCCTTCTCCCACAATCGCCACATCGGTGGGGACATCCGTGTACTGGGGCGCCCCCTGCCCGAAGATGCGCTGGGTGTCCGCCAGTTTTACCCCATGGCCCATCTGGGTACCCACGGGTACCACCGTTTCTTCCGTGGCGGGGGTTCCGGCGGTTCTTATGGTCTGATAGATCAGATCCTCGAAATCTGCCCTGACCTTTTTGAACCCCACCGTATTAACGTTGGCCAAATTGTTGGAAATCGTGTCGATGTTGGCCTGCTGGCCTATCATGCCGGAAGCTCCGGTCCATAAACTTCTTACCATTGGTTTCCCCCGTCTATATTTCTTTCATAAGCTGCGTATCCCGCCATATCAGGCCCCGGAGAAACTCCCCTTAGCCGTTATATTTCGCGTACTGGTTAATCAAGGTGCCCATCATGGAATCATGGCTCTGGATGATCCTCTGGTTCGCTTCGTAGGAACGATTCACTTCGATCATTTGGACCATCTCCACCACCGGATCCACGTTGGCCGCCTCGTTAAAACCCTGGTGGACCTGGGGCCGGTCTTCCGGCTCCAGTTCAACGGGTTCTCCGGAAAATTCATTCGCCTGGTAAAGGCTGGAACCCTGTTTTTTCAGATACCGTTCCCGCTCAAACCCCACAAGCCGGAGGGTATCCAAAAGCGCCACCCGGCCCCATTCGTTATCTTCCCGGCCAATCAGGGCTTCGGGATCTTCCGCGTATTCCCCGTTAATCCAGATATGGCCTTCCTTGTCTACCTTAAAATTATTCGCCTGGATCCGGATGGGACCGTTTTGCCCCAGCACGGGATAGCCCTCTTTGGTTTCCAGAAATCCTTCCTTTCCCAACTGAAAACCGCCGTTCCGGGTATAACGCTCGCCGTAGGGAGTGGTTACCACAAAAAACCCCCCGCCGTCCAGGGCCAGATCATAGTCGTTTTCCGTTTCTTTGAAGGCCCCCTGGGAAAAATCCACATAGAGTTCGTTCAGTTCCACCCCGGTCCCCAGCTTTCCGATGATAGGAGCGTTATCGTGGGAACCAAAGGGATTAAGAAAAACCCCGTCGTCGCCGGTCCGCCGGAGGAGCATCTCCGGATTTGCCTTGAAGGACGCCTGTTCCCTTTTGTAGGAATCGGTATTCAAATTAGCCAGGTTATTCCCCACCGAATCAAGCCGCCATTGCTGTGCCCGCATGCCGCTGGCGGCGGTATAGATGCCTTTTACCACTGTCTGCTCCTTAATTCAGTATCGGCGGATCCGGAAAAGCGGTTTAGGGCCCTTCCGGCGTTCCAGAAAGGATTTTCCAAGCAGGCCCTTCTGGTGTATACTAACGTCATGTTTCCCCTGATAAAAGAAATTTTGGAAAAATCCTCCGCCGAAGCGCAGGGGGATGAAGTCTGTATCCGGGGCTGGGTCAGGACTAGGCGGGACATGAAAAACATCGTCTTTGTGGAAGTAAACGACGGATCCTCCCTTCGGGGCATCCAGTGTACCTTCGACATGGAAAAAACCGGCATTCCGGCGGAAATGCTCGCGGCCCTGGGAACCGGCGCTTCGGTGGAGATCAGGGGACGCCTGGTTCCTTCCCCCGCCCAGGGCCAGGCGGTGGAAGTAGCCGCCTCCTCCGTTACCCTTTTGGGAGACGCTTCGGGGTATCCCCTGCAAAAAAAGCGGCATACCCTGGAATTCCTGCGGGAAATGCCCCATCTTCGGGGCAGGACCAATACCCTGGGGGCGGTGATGCGGGTCCGCAGCCGGCTGGCTTTTGCGGTGCATCGATTCTTTCAGGACCGGGGCTACCACTACCTCCATACGCCGGTTATCACCGGCAGCGACGCCGAAGGGGCCGGGGCGATGTTCCGGGTTACCACCCTCAAGCCGGCGGACACGGCGCCAGCGGAAGGAGAAACCACAAAGCCCGGGACCGGGGATTTTTTTGGCAGGGAAAGTTTCCTTACCGTTTCCGGCCAGCTTGAGGCGGAAACCTACGCAGCGGCCCTTTCCCGGGTCTATACCTTCGGCCCCACGTTCCGGGCGGAAAATTCCAACACCGCCCGGCATTTGGCGGAATTTTGGATGATCGAGCCGGAAACAGCCTTTTTCCGTCTCAAGGAAAATATGACTCTGGCGGAGGATTTTCTTAAATTCTGCTTTCAGACGATCCTGGAAGAATGTGCCGGGGACATGAATTTTTTTGATGAACGGATTGAAAATGGTCTTATCCGCACCATCCGTTCCGTGGCAGAATCCCGTTTTGTTCATTTGAACTATACCGAAGCCGTCGGGGAACTGGAAAAGGCCGCCGCCGCCAGGACGGATCTTTTTGAATTCCAGCCCCATTGGGGCTGCGACCTTCAAAGTGAACATGAACGGTTTCTTACCGAAGAGCTTGTCCACGGGCCCGTGATTGTTACCGATTACCCCAAGGAAATCAAGGCTTTTTACATGAAAATGAACAGCGACGGCAAAACCGTCCGGGCCATGGACGTGCTCGTTCCCCGGCTTGGAGAAATTATCGGCGGTTCTGAGCGGGAGGAAGATTTGGCGGCGCTGGAAAAGCGGATGGCCGAACTGGGGATGGGGGAGGAGCATTACGGCTGGTACCTGGATTTACGCCGTTACGGTACGGTTCCCCACGCGGGTTTCGGCCTAGGTTTTGAACGGCTTGTCCAGTATGTTACGGGGATGGCGAATATCCGGGACGTAATTCCCTATCCCCGGGCGGCGGGGCAGCTCTATTAAAACACAATTCCGCCGAGCCGGACCGGGAAAGGTTTTTAGACAGATCCTTTCCCCCAAAACACAGGGTTACCGGGCGGTCTTGTTTTGTCTTGTCCTTGGGTGTACGATTCGGGCATTTCCCGCCGCCGCCGGAACACCGGAAAATCCCGGTAATCCCCTCTACCCTTCCTCGGATCCGCCCCGCCTTGCCTCTCCTGCGGCGGTTTTGATGGATGCGGCCACCGGGACGGTTCTTTACAGCGCCGGATCCGATCTGGTTATTCCTCCGGCGTCCCTTGCCAAGCTGATGACAATTCACCTGGCTCTGCGGGAAACAAAAGCCGGCGGAAAATCCCTCGACGGCCTGGTGGATCTGCCCCCGGAAAGCTGGGCGGAAAATCAGCCTCCCCGTTCAAGCCTTATGTTCCTGGGCCGGGGCCAGAAGGTTACCCTGGGTGAAATCCTTCTGGGTATGGCGGTTCCCTCCGGTAACGACGCCGCCGTGGCCGCCGCCCTCTATCTGGCTCCGGACATGAAACATTTTGTGTCCAGGATGAATGCCGAGGCGGAACGGCTGGGAATGGGATCTACCCGCTTTACGGAGCCTTCGGGAATTTCCGCTGAAAACGCCACCACCGCCATGGATTTTGCCCTCTTCTGCAGGGCTTACCTCCAGGAACACCCGGAAAGCCTGGGGTTTCTCCATTCCTCGCCCCTCTTTGCCTATCCCTTGGCGGCGCACACGGGGAGCATCCCCCCACGGACCATCCTACAGTACAACCACAACGGCCTGCTGGATACCGGCTCCGGGGGAGTTCCCGGGGTGGACGGCCTTAAAACAGGGCATATCCGCGAAGCGGGCTACAATATCGCTCTCAGCGCCAAACGGGGAGAAACCCGGCTTATCGCCGTTATCCTGGGATCAAAAACCGAAGGGGACCGGAGCCGGGATGGGGAAGCCCTGCTGGAATGGGGGTTCGCCAATTTCAAGACCCGTTATTTTGAGGCGGCTCCTCTTCCCAGGATACGGATCTGGGGAGGAGGAGAGAAATACGCGGCCCTTAAAGCCGCCTCCGCCCCGGTTTGTACCGTTTCTGTATACCGGGCAGGAGAGCCGGAACAAGCGGCGGAACTTTCCACCGGCCTTTGGGCCCCCCTTCCGGCCGGGGCCTGGGCTGGCGTCCTGGTTATCCGCGATGAAACGGGGGAAATTCTCCGCGTTTCCCTGGTATTGGAAAAGGAGGCGGAACGGGGAACCATCTTTAGGCGGATCCTGGACAGAATAGGTTTTTTCATTAAAAAACTGCTGGACCGTTAGAGAGGGGTATCCCGGGAAGTCTTTTTTCCGGATCTCCTGGAAAAAAAACCCAGTTCATACCCAGCGCTGAGGGAAACCATGCTCCGTTTATAGACCAGTTCCCCCGCCCTGGTAACCGTTCCCCCTAAATCCGCGGCCCAGCGCAGATCGAAAAAAATAAACCCCGGGCCGGCCTTTACCCCCATGCCTGCCCCCAGGGTATAACCCAGGGGCAGGGTAAGGGTATAGGCGAATTTCCCCATTCTTGTACTCGACATCTCCCCCAGGGGCAGAATAAAAAAGGCTCCCCCAAAAATCGAGACAAAACTTGAATCTCTTCTAAACACCCCTTTCAAAAGAAGGGGAAACATTATGGAAGAAGACCTGATCGGATCGGTGTTTACGGTGAAGGAACCGACGCCGCTTGTGGAATAGCTGAAGGATGCGTAATCGGTGGTCCAGATCGCCTCCCCCTGGAGGGCAAAGAACGAAGAAAACTGCCAGGCCGCCTGGAAAGCAGCGCTTATGTTGTAATAATCGTGGACCTTGTCTTGGATAAAAGGGTCCGCCCGGTCCCTAGAATAAAAGCGGAGGGAAGTACCGGCCCGCAGTCCCAGGTACAGCCGCTTTTCTTCCGCCGCCGGAAGAAGCCGGGGCGGAGCCTGGACTTCCGTATCTCCAGAATTCTCCGCGCCTGCTTCTTCCGCCCCATCCGCCGGCGCCGGACGGGGAATCCAGGAAAACAGCCATTCCAGCAAAGAGGGAAGATACTGCCCACATTCGGATCTGTCCCGGGCGGTCAATTCGTCGCTGCACAACAGCCGGACATTTTCCATTTCATAAAGATAGAGCCGTAGATGGTATAATCCATTGTCGTCCAGGACAATTTCTCCGGTCAAGGCATAGGGTGATCCTTTGACCAGCGAAGGGCTTGGACAAACATAGGGAGGATACCCCCCTTCCGGGACATCCGGCGGCAGATTGTTCATGTCAATGGGTATGGGACGGTAACGGGGATTTCCGGCAAGGGTCTGGTTCAGCACTCCGCCAAAGATGACGGCCACTCCTTCATCGTCTCCCCAAAAGGGAACCAGGGCCACCGCCTCCCTTTCTTCCGCGTTTTGGGCATACCCCTGGGTACTGAAAAAGGCAAGACCGGCAAGGAGGATGGGCAGCCCAAATCTCTTCCGGAAATTTCCGGCCGCCGCACCCTGTGAGCGCCACGTCATTCTTAAAGTATTATGCAATTACCTGGGCAATGCAATCCCCGCCTGTTCCAGAAAATCCGTAAAATGATCCGGCAGGGGAGCCTCCGCCGCCACCACACCCCCTCCCAGGGGATGGGGAAAACGGATAGACAAGGCATGGAGAAGGAGCCGCTTGAGGCCTGTCTTTTTTTTTAATTCCCTGTTAAGGCCATAGTCGCCGTACTTGCCGTCCCCCAGTATGGGGCGGCCCAGGGCAGCCAGGTGGCGGCGGATCTGGTGCATCCTTCCCGTGGCGGGTTCCATGTCCGCCAGTGAACAGTCCAGCCTTCGGGAATAGGCCCGCCGGACGTAGCAGGTCAGTGCTTCCCGTTCCCTGCCTTTTACCTGGAGACTTTTTTCCACCCTGCCCTTTTTATCCAGGCTCCCCGCGCACAGGGCCAGATAATGTTTTTCCATCCCTGCCCCTCCTGTAAAGAGGGAGGCGCAGGCCGCGGCGGCTTCCCTGGTCTTGGCCGTAACAATTACCCCGGAGGTATCCCTGTCAAGCCGGTGAACCAATAGGGGCCTGGGTTTATAAAGACGGGCCAGAAGGGAATCCAGCGCCAGCCCTGCCCCCTGTCCTCCCTGGACGGAAAGTCCTGCGGGCTTGTTCAAAACAAGCAGGAAGGGATCTTCGAAAAGAACCTCCGGCTGCTTCATTCCCGTCCGCCCTGGCGGGGAGCAAGCCTGGAAGCAATAAATTCCCTCAATACGTCCATCCCTTCCCCCGATAAAAGGGAAACGGTGAAACAAGGAGAAGCCCCGGCCAAGGTCAAGAGTTCCCCCGCCTGCTCCAAAGCGGCGGGCCCGGCAAGATCCTTTTTGGTAACAACCCCCGCCACAGGGCAATTGAACATGGATGCCTGCCCGGGAACAAAATAAAAATTGAGGTTAACAGCGTCTTGCAAAAAAAGCACAAGCTCTGCGTCGCAAGAGGTTACCTTAAGGCGGTGCCAAAGGCACCGGTTTTCAATGTATTCCCCCGGAGTGTCAATAGCGTTTCCCACAATTTCTATCGCGTGGGTTTTTACATATACCTGGGGAAGATTCGCGAGGTTCCGGCAAAGGGTGGTTTTTCCCGAAAATACCGGGCCCGCGACCAGCAGTTTTGGGCTTTCCTTCATATTCGCAGCCGGCGAAAGGTCTCCGCGCAACCCCTGACTATTCCCGCAATATCTTCCGGTTCCATTATTTCATCGCGCCTCATAATAAGGGCATAACCGGTACTTATGGCCATGGCCCGGGCTTCGTTGCGTTTTTCCCGGTCAAGGATCACGTCAAAATCGAAGGTTTCCGCTAAAGCCCCTATCCGGGAACATATCTGGGATCCCATAAAACCTGCGGTCTCCCTAAGGTAACCGGCAAAAAGACTTGCCCGATATTCGGGGTAAGGACGGAAAAAGCTTTTTACATCCCTGTCCCAGCATTCGGAAAAAACCCGGATATATTCCCTAAGGGTTCCGGTGATGTAGGAAAGGATCTCTTCCCGGTAACGGAAACGCTCTTCCTCTGTCCACTCGTCATGGTAGAACCAGGTATCGTAGGTATAGACCAAGTTTCCCAAAAGGTATCCTGAATCGGAGGAAAAGGGCCCCAGGTGGGTATATTCCATATCAATAATCTTCATCTCGCCGCCAGAAACCATCGTATTGGAGGTATGGAGATCCCCGTGGACAAGACATTCCTGTTTTTTCATATACAGATCCCTAAGTTTTAACAGTTCAACCTTGGCATTTTTTTTGTTCCAGAAAGAATTGGCTATGTCCTTGTGTACCGGATCGGCTTCCCCTTCATCAAGCCCTGCAATAAGGGGTTCCCGGAGAAACAGGATAACCTCCATTATTCTGCTCATCTCAGGGCTGGTAAAGCGTCGGCCTAGTTCCTTATGGAGACATTGATCCAGGTACAGTTCCGAAGTATAAAAATGGCACTTCGCTATAAATTCTCCCATCATCCGGGGAAACTCAGGATAGCGTCGTCCCCGGGAAAGCCCGAACCGCATAATGTCAAGATGCCCGCAGTCTTCTGCGATATAGAGAAAATTGTCCTTGTCAAAATGAAGTATTTTGGGAACATACCGGGGAACAATGGCGGCGCGGATAAGACCTATATCAACTTCAGAACTGTTGCGATCCTCCGGAAGAAAGCCGCTGTCCCTGCCGAAATACTTGAAGTAGGGTTTTGCCTGTTTTACGATAAGGGATTTTCCATCCCGGGAACAGATTCGGTAAATATAGTTGACGTAACCGTCACCCTCAAATTCATTCCGCCCTATCTCGCTTACGGAAAAATCCATATCCCCGGGAAACAGAGAGGTCTCTTTTGCGATATAGCGTTTAAGCTTTTCAGGATCAAGATCGCGATAGTCCATTCCAAACCCTTATGTTTTGGTGATAAGGGCGGGAGTAAAACGCAGGGTGCGTTCAAGAACCTGGATAATTTCCCGCAGGGCGGATTCCACGCTGGAAACATCTCCGTTCAGAAGCAGGGAACCGGAAAAACGATCCACAAATACAAGATTTACCCGGGCCGATTTTGAGGCAATGTCGGCGGCGATAATAGCCCCTTCCCCTGGAGTAATCGTCATAATCCCTAGGGCGCCCAACTCCACATCCACCGCTCCCAGTTTTTTGTAGAGCCCAGGGGCAGGATTGGCAATCAAATGAGCAAGAGTTATCTGCTTGCCGGGAACATATTCCTGAATGATTCTTTGTTTTTCCTCAAACACCGCCGCCTCCGTTAAACCAAAACGCTAATAAAGGCTCGCTATAAGTTCTTTCCGCGGATTGGGAATTACAATTTTGTTTACCAGCATACCGCTACCCATCTGGGGCCTTACTGCGCTGGCCACCGCCGATTCCACCGCCGCGGTATCACCGGTAAGCACCACAAAGCTTTTTCCGCCTATGCCCGTACCAAGCCTCAGATCTACCAGGTCCACATTGGCGGATTTAACCGCCGTATCCGCCGCCATGATGGAACTCATCACCGAATAAAATTCCATTACGCCGATGGCGGCGGGTTTTTCCGGCATCACCGACTGGTTAATGGCCTTTATAACCTGGGGATGAACCCGGGGCAGAACCAGGGAGGCCACCATAAAGCCCTTGCCCATATATACGCCCTTCTGCACCGCCTTTTCCACATTGGAAACTTGGCCGGACGTCAATATATAGTACTTTCCGGGACAGGATGCCTTGGCAAAAATCAAATCAACTTGGGCGGTTTTGAGCATGGCATCGGCAATTTCGATTCCCCCGGCTATGCTTGAAAGCTCTAAAAAGCCAATTGAATCCATCAGGATCCCCCTTCAATAACAATTACCGAATCCGCCAAGACGACGCGTCCGGCAATACTGGCATGAATATTGGCGCTTGGCCTGCCCTCCACCGCTCTGGCGACAAGCTGGCCGCATTCAACGTGATCCCCTGTAGCGACCACTGGTATAGCGGGGACCCCTATATGTTGGGCGCAAGGAATCCTCACCATGCCGGGGTTTAGCTCCAAGTAGCGCTCGTTCCATGTATCGTACTCACCCAGAAGCCCCATACGGGCCATAATTTTTTGAGGGGCGATCTTTCGGTAACCCCGCTGGGGAGAGGGATCCAGCGGGGTTCGCTGTTCAAATCCCCCCCCCTTTAGCTGTGATTTGACGTATTTATTTACCTGCCGAGGAGAAAGATCCATGGGACAGGCAAAGGTTTCGCATATGCCGCATTCGCAGCAGATCAAAGCTTCCTGTAAAACATCGTCCGCCTCCAGGGGTTTGTTAAAATCCAGCATGGCCATTTTGCGCATGATCCTGTGGGGATGCAGACTGTGGCCGATGAGGCGGCGGGGACAAAGATCGGTACAGAAAGAACACTGGATACAGGCCGCTTTAGCCCGGGAAAGGATCTGTCTGACCGAAAGAGTCCCGGTTCGGGCGATAAAGTTATCCCTGCCAGAAAAGACGAGGATTCCCGAGGTGGTTTTGGTAACGGAAAGTTTTTTTTCCTCTCCGCCTGGGTATACTTTCCCCATCATGGGTCCACCGTTGACAATATTGTAGTCTTTCTGCGCTGATCCTCCGCAGGCGGCGATACATTCGGCAAAACTCGTACCAATAGGAACCTTCAGTACTGCCGGTCTGTTTACTCTGCCAGCAACGGTAATAAATTTGTGGGTTACGGGTCTGCCGGAAAGGGAATCGAAAATGGCCAGCATGGTGGCGGTGTTGGAAACTACAGCCCCCACCTTGAGGGGTATTTGTCCCGGAGGCACCACCCGGCCGGTAACGTCGTAAATCAGCATTTGCTCATCTCCAGCGGGGTAGTAATTGTCCAGCTTAAAAATCCTGACGGTGGATTTTTTTTCGGCTATAGCCTTTTCAAGGGCAGAGATTTCGGTGGTGTTTACCCCTTTAACGGCAATAACTATCTGCGATGCTTCAATAAAGGCGGCGCTTGCTTCAAGGGCTTCCAGAATCTTATCTGAAAAATTCCTCAGGATATATTTATCGGTATGCAAAAGGGGCTCACATTCGGCGGCGTTCAAGAGAAGGTACTCCACTTTGCAGTTCAGCTTGATGTGGGTGGGAAATCCTGCGCCCCCTTCACCGACTATACCTGCGGCAAATATATTATCCAGCAAACTCATGGTACTCCTATCTTATACTACCTGATATTAAAGCTATCCGCCAACACACAACGGCGCTTCCGGGTAAAGGTCTTGGCCGAGGTGAGCCCTTCTCCGGTCGGTCCTGCAATGGTAAAGGTGGTATGGCCCTCACCACCCACACCGATACCCGCATAGGAGGGAGCGTTCTTGACAAAGATGGTAGTCTGTATCGCTTTTGCCATGGCAGAAAGATGTTCCACATTACGGCTGTGCATGATCGCCGTATGCCTGTAACCATGCTCAACCTCAATCGCTTTTTTCATGGCTTCATCAAAATCCTTTACCCTTACAATGGGAAGCACGGGCATCATCAATTCATGCTGGACAAAGGGATGTTCAAAAGGAACTTCCATGCAGAGGACCTTGATTTTTTCGTCAACCCTAAGGCCAACGCTTTCGCCTATCACCTGGGGGGAACGGCCTATAAAATTTTTGTTCGGCGTGTCCGCGGCCAAAAGCAGTTCTTCAAGCCGCCTCAATGCGGATCGGTCCTCAATAATGTGGGCAAGACCGCTGCCCTTCATACAAAAAAGAAGGTAATCCGCCACCTTTTCTTCCACAATCACCTCTTTTTCGGCGACACAGGGCAGGTTGTAGTCAAAGCTACAACCCCGGATAATGTCCACCGCCGCCTTTTCGATATTGGCGCTTTCGTCGATTACCGCCGGAGGATTCCCCGCCCCGGCCCCTATGGCCTTTTTTCCGGAAGAAAGAACCGCCCTTACCACGCCAGGACCGCCGGTTGCTACCAAGAGGTTTACCTTGGGATGAGACACCATGGCGTTAGTCTGTTCCAAGGTAGGGTTCTCCACGGCGGTAACCAGATTGGCCGGAGCGCCGGAGGCGGTAATCGCCCGGTTAATCAGGGTAATTGTTTTAAGGGATACCATTTTAGCGGTAGGATGGGGAGAAAAAACTACGCCGTTTCCGGCGGCCAGCATACCTATAGAATTACAAAAGAGGGTTTCCGTAGGGTTGGTGGTGGGTGTAATGGCCCCGATAACCCCGAAGGGAGAAAGTTCTATCAAAGTAAGGCCGCTATCTCCTGTCATGGCCTCGGATTTAAGATCCTCTACACCGGGGGTCTTATCCGCTACCAACCGGTTTTTTGCGATCTTGTCTTCATAGTTTCCCATCTTTGTTTCTTCCACGGTAAGGCGAGAAAGTTCTTCGGCATTATCGTAAATCACCTTACGGATGGCATCGATAACTCGCGATCTAGCCGTTAGGCTGAGTTTTACATATTCCTTCTGGGCCCGGGCACAGGCTTCCACCGCGTCGTTCATATTTTTGAAGATCCCCGCAGAGCCGGCCTTCCCTCCATTTTGAAGTTTTTCCATTACTTGCCTAACCAAGACATCAACATCCCCAGCCATAGTTTTTCCTCCGCTATCTTACTTGAATTGGGCTTCGAATTCGGCCACAACCCGTCCGCCTATCTGTTCATCCTCAGGGACAGATCCGCCTGATATTCCAACGCCCCCTGTCAGCCTGCCACCCGCAAAAAGGGGGAATCCGCCCCCAAAAACCACTAGCCTGGGATCTGCCGTGTTAAGTCCATGCAGGCTTCCTCCGGGCAGCGCCAAATCGTACAAATTCCCCGTGGGCTGTTTCATGGCAACGGCGGTATAGGCCTTGTTCTGGGCAATCCCCAAACTTACCAAAGAGGCGCCGGGCATACGGTAGAAGTAACAAAGATTCCCCCCTCCGTCGGCAATAGCCAGTGAAACAGGTACGCCTATTTTAACGCTTTCTCTAGCCGCTGCATCCCGAAGCCGGTCGCAGAGTTCCGGGCAAAAAACCGCCTCTTCCGGCTCCACACCGCCTAGAATCACACCAGTTCTCCCTGTTAGTTCCCCCAATTTGTCTACCACCCGCTTGATAAAACTTTTGTACACCTCTATTTTGGCCAGGACAAAGAGGGTATCGGAAAGCCTGTTTAGATACTTAAGAAGAACCGGCGATACTTCTTCCTCCCTTGAGAGGCTTACCGTATGCCGTTCTGCCCGCCGTACAATGGTTCTGGCAAAGTGGAACATAGCAGATACGGGGGTTTCTCCGGGCAGGGAAAAATTTGTTACCCTGCCGAATTCTTCCGTGTATCCGCTGATTATCCCTTCAAGGTATGCCACATCTTCTTCATTTATACGGGACTCGTTTTTCCTCCGCTGGCTCTCATCACTAGCCAGTTCCGCCCCAACGACAAAAAGTTTGTTTTGAATATCCCTGACAACAGCCTTAAGATCATCGAATTCCAAAAAAGCGTGAACCATGGCAAGGGCACTGTTAAGTTCGTCAACGGTACCGTAACACCAAACTCGTAGATCGTCCTTGAAAACTTCTTTTCCGCCGTAGAGCGAGGTCTTACCGGCATCGCCGCGCTTGGTAAAAATATTCAATTCACGCCTCTCCGTAGTCCTAATCTTCCGGTTGTTTATCGATAATACCCACCACCACCAGATCCACCGGCATCTTGGGATCGTTAAACACATTCCTGGCAGAACTGCCCTGACAGAGCAGAACATATTCCCCTACCCCGGCGCCCACCGCATCCACCGCCACCTCTTCGTCCCGGAGAGGCTTATGGGAGGAATCAACCGCCTGGACAACCAGCAATTTAGTTCCTACCAAGTGTTCATCTTTCTGGGTGGAAACCACCATACCTTTGACTATTCCCATCAGCATACATTTCTCCTATTTCTGTTTTACTATGTTTATTTTCATGGCCCTAGCCGTATCAGCCGCCAAAGCAGTAACCAGAACATCCCTGCCGACCAAGAGCCTGTCCGTACCGACGTAGGCCATAAGGTCCTGCCGGGACAGTACATTCTTTATATATACATCTTTTTTCCCTAAAACCGGTGCCTCCCCGGTTTTACCGGACACCCTTCCTATCCCGGAATTCAGAAATACCACTCCCAATTTGTGGAGTTGGGTCCAATAGGCCCTTAACAGTTCCAAGTAGGCCGGAGTGATATCCCCGCTTTCTGGCGCTTTTTTCAATTGAAAAACAGTCCTGCCCCGGATAAGCATGGTTCCCATCAGCCTGCCCCAGGGACTGATGGTCAGCCCCAAAGCGGCTTCCGCCAGTCCGGAAAGGGGCATGTAATCTACAAACATCACGTCGTAATCCCCATTTATCTTTTCAATGTCGCCACCGGAAAAATAATCCGCTCTGCCGTTTATGGATTGGGCCGCTTCCATAAGTTCCGTTTTGTTTTCTCCGTCAAAACAGAGGGCCAAGACCTTTCGCCGTTCCAAAAAGAGATACTTGGTTACGGCCTCAACGATAATTTTTATCAGATCCTCAAACGTCATGGCGTCCTTTTAATGGAACAATCACTCCCATATCTCCGTTCTTTACAGCCCCAGCATTTGCCTCGTCGGTATCCAAGTGAATCTCATCACAAAAACGATCTGAAACCCGGAGCAGTACGCCGCCGTAGCGGATCCCCCGTTTTCCACCATATTCCAGAGACACAAATTGCTTGTCCCGAAGGTTGAATTTTCGCGCCGTTTCCGGCGTTAGATGGGCATGCCGCAGGGCTATGATACCGCAGTTTTTTTCGATGGAAGTTCCCATGACGGGATTTTCTATCCTGATCCTGCCGGCTTTATCGAGGTTTCCCGACTCGTTTATGGGACAGGAAACGCCCAGACTGAAAGTATCGGTCATGGAAAGCTCAAGCTGGGTTTCTCCCCGGACAGGGCCTAAAATCCGGATATTATTGATCCTTCCCTTGGGACCGGCGGCGCTGACCGTTTCTTTACATGCATACTGGCCGGGCTGCAAAAGATCCTTAACCGGCGTCAGTTCATGACCTGGTCCAAAAAGGGTATCCATATCTAGCCGGGAAAGATGTATGTGCCTGTTGGACACACCGGTGATAACATAGGGAACATTCTGAACATGAAGAATTGTATCCTCTATCAGTTTTCTTAGACTTTGCTGATCCATATTTCTTATCCGTTAATTTTCAACTCAAGCCCTTCTTGCTTGCCGGCCTTTTTGGGCTGTCCCCGGTGTTTCTTTGACTCCTCCGGTGTCTTTGCATCTTCCTCGGACGCTCTCGCGGTTTCGGGGGTGGAGACAGGGTCGGCGGCTGGTTTTGGAACCTTTGGCGGTTCTGGTTTTGGTTCCGGCCTGGGAGCCTCGGTCCCAACGGGAGATTTCTTAAGCCCCACCGTATCCCGGCTCATGGTTATCTTCTCGGTTCCCGCCGCCGGCCGGGGTATCACATGGATCGAAACGACCCGGCCAACTTTGCCGGCGGCGGCAGCGGCGGCAGTTACGGCAGATTTTACCGCCCCCACGTCGCCTGCGATCTTTACTGTTGTCATTCCGTCTCCTTTGGCAAGCTCGTAACCCAAAAGCCTGACATTGGCAGACTTTACTGCGGCATCCGCCGCTTCCACCGCTGCAGTCAAACCGACGGCTTCAATATACCCCAACGCATTTCCTGTCATACAAACCTCCAAAGCCCTTACAGTACAAAGGGCATACCTTTCACAAGCCGTGCGGCGTTCGAGGCCAGACCTCGCAGTTTTTCGCCGTCAATCCGGTAATTCAGCGTAAAGAGAGGGCTGTTTTCCGGTAGTTTACTGTAATGCACAGCGGCGGTTCCTTTGCTGTCTATGCCAATACCTACCCCCAGAACCGAATCAAGCGCGGCCCTGAATGCCAGAACTACCGCCGCTCCCTCCGCGGAGGCATCCAATTCGCAGGGTACCCCCTCTTCCTCGGCCCCGCAAAGTATTTCTTGTACCAATTCCGGACTTTCCAAGTCAGAATTGGCGTATAATTTTATGGAAGGAACCGCCGTTTGGCTAAGCATGTTCCCTCCTGTAATTTAAAACCAGCCCGGTGGCAACGGCGTTCCTGGGCCCTTCAATTCCCCGGACATTACCTCTGCCAGCTACGATTCCATAACGGGAAAGGGCGTCGGTTACAAGCTGAGGAACCTCAAAATCCAGCGCCGACCCGCCCACTAGTACCACAAAATCAATCTCCCGAATGTTACCGGTCTCAGTTACCATGGTTAATGCCCTGAGGGAGTTGGTAACAAAAACCTTTTCCTTCGCCTCTTTCCTCACCGTCCTTATTTTTTCAATGGAGGCACTGATAGGAATAGGAACAAAGGCCCTGTCTTTGATCAAAATGGTCCTGGCGAAGGTACTGGGCGGTAAAGCCTCTTTAAAAAACTCCACCGTCCCGTCTTCATGCCGTATATGAAAGAGGCTTTCGACCCGGGCCAGGGGATAACGTTTTATATCCTCGGCAATTTCCCAAGAATCGAGTCCCAATTCGGTTTGGATCAGCAGCGTAACCATGTTGCCCGCACCGGCCAGATGTATCGACTTCACGCCGCCGTTTTTTTTGATGATAGAAGCATCGGTGGAACCAGCACCCATATCAATAACAGCCAGCGGACTGGTTACCCCCGGTGTAGTTAGGGCGCCTTGAATTGCCATATCGGCCTCGATTCCTCCCACACCCACGTTGATCTTCATCTGCTCAGTGAGTTCCCGGGCAATCATGTCCATTTGGAGACGGTCAGATTTAACCATAGCGGCCAATCCCACGGCGTTTTCCATGGAGAATTCCTCCGCTACCCCCCCCGAAACCTTCTGGGGGTTAAAGGTGTCCACCGCCAAAAGATCCTGGATCTTGATGTCCCCGGGAAGGCGGTCTGTTAAATTTGAAAGGGTCTGCCTGACCCGCTCAAGCATACCGCCGACGTTGGTCCCCGCTTCACCCTTAACATCGGCCACGGGCGCCGCCTCAAGAACCGCTTTCATGATCGCTTCCGATCCGGCCTCGATATCGACACCGATGGTTTTTGTCTCTCCTATGATCTGTAGTTTTCCCGCGGGAATAATCCTTTCGGTTACATCTCCTGCGGGAGTTTTAATTACCACCGCAGAACGGTTACCAATAAGGGCCCGGGCAATGGGTACGATGAATTTCGTTTCTTCCGGGTCCAGCCCAAAAACCGTAGCGATACCGTAGGGATTGGAAAGCATCTCCACAACACCCCCTGCCCTGGCCACTTCAACCACCGCCGGCATGCCGGCTGGTACTTTTTCAATAAATTTTACTTCGTCCACCACGGGGATGGGCCTTGCAAGCCTGTTTACAATAAGGACCGCATCGTCCCGCTGAACTATGGCGCCCTTGATTCCCACCCCCCGTTTAACGGCGTCGTTGATAACGGCTGCCGCCTCTTCATAGTCCACAGAACCGTCTATGATCGTGATGTAATCCCTGCCCACCCCAGTACCGGGAATTTCCCTGATGGGGATAGTAATGCCGCTACCAATGCCTTCCCCGCCGGGGGTATGGGGATTATGACCAATCAGGGTTGATTCGGTGATGATGGTTTCAGTTATGGTCTCCATTGCCACATCGCCGATCACCGGGGTAGCCTCATTGAGGCTGACAAAGCCGATATCCTCCACCGGGATACCGGTTTTGTCCGCAGCCTGTTTTATAGAGGCAAATACACCGTGGATGTTCTGCAGCGTTCCCTTGATACCTGTAGTGTCTACGATACCCGATGCCAGAAACCTTACCCCATTCCCCTCCAAGGAACCAAGGGCGGTCTCTGTGGAAGCGTTGCCAATATCAACCCCAGCGATGATCATGCTCTAGGTAACCTTCTTCAGCCTGCCTCGGGCTTCTCCCACCTCTGCCGCTTCACGAACATGGGCGGCGGAAACCCTAGCGTTGTACTTGTTTTCAAGTTCATCGGCAATGGCCAGCAGTTCCTGTTTGGTGGCATGATAGGGCCTGAGAGCGTTGTAAATTTCCAGAAGCCGCTGGTCGGGAACAGCGATGAGTTCTGCCGCCCGCCGGAAATTGCCGGCCAGGTTTTTCCGTCCAATGGATTCGGCTACCTGGGCCTGCATTTCCAGGGTTTCCGGAGCAATCCTTACATCCTGGGATCCAATGGCCCCGTTCATCACAGTGTCAAGGGTAATCTCCCCATAGCTTTTCCCCGTGGGGGTTTTAAGCTTGCTGGCGCTTTTTTCAGCCAGGGGATAATCCACTGCCGTTATCCTGCCACTGTTACCCCCCCCCGTTTGGCGCCGGGGTCCTGAACTGCTTTCCATCCCCGAAATCACATCCCGAATAATCTTTTCCAGTGTTGATTGATCCACTTTGAGCCCCTTATTTGAATTTAACCGAAAGCTCCACAGGCTTGCGGTTGGCGTCCACATGCTCCGTTTCCTTGATGTGGAGTAGGGCCGCTATGGCCTGGTACTTGGGACGGGCCATCTGGTCGTTCTTGGTCGGCACCGGGTTGGGCGACTCGTTTTTGGCGTACTTTGCCGCGTTCTTCCCTATGGCCCGGTATGTGGGCAGGTCAATAATGGGAGCCTGGGGGAAAAGTTCCAGATTGGACAACTGCTGTAGATCCTTTTGGTGGATAATCGTGGTCCCCCGTGACTGGATTCCCACGGCAATGCCGGAACCGGAAAGTTTCGCAGCTTCCAATGTAAAGGCGGCTATATCAGAAGAACGGAAAAACCGGACCACCCGGGCCTTCATTCCCTCTTCCTCTATGCCGGCCAGCACTTCCCTCAAAACCTGGCCGTGAGGGATCCCCACGATGGTATTGAACTGGTAGGCGCCAAAGGCTGGGCCCAAAGCCACAACCACTTCGTCTTTTGGTCCGGTACCGGCAGGCCCTTTTTCCTCAAGCAGGATATCGGCGGCCTCGGAGCTGCCCTCCCTGCTGCGGGAAGGGTTTCCGCCTCCCGAAGAACCCCCGCCCACAGGGATTTCACCGGGACTGTAGTTCTTGAGCACCTCAATTATCGCTTGCCGTATCAACGCTTCATTGATTTCCATAAGCGTCCTCCTTAAATCGTCTGCGGGTCGATAGCGTTGGGAATATCCTTAATGACCTCCCAGCGCTCTTTGCTGATGCGGTACCCTGTACCCGGCCCGGCATAGTCGTTCACGTCATTGACGGCGCTTATGCACTTGAAATCCTTGGTGAATATGGCCGAAGTATGCAGATAGTCGCCGGCAACCCGGGCTTTGAGCATACCTAGTACCGCCGCCGCTACATCGGTAAATCCGTTTTTGGCGAGGGCCTTTACAAAATCAATACCGGTGGTTCCCCGGGACATCATTTCGCTGATAGCCTTAAGATCCGCCACCACATCCCGGTCGGGCATGTCCTTGCTACCGTGAGCATAGGTAGCCGCCTCGACTTCCCCGTCGGTAATGGCGGGAAGCCCCAGTTCTTTGAATACTGCCTGCAGTGCCTTGGCGGCTTTGTTCCGGATCGCCACCACCTGGTTTTCCGAAACGGGCTTGAGCCCTGCATCCACCATCAGGTCCCGCTGGATCACATTGATGTCGTCAAAGTCCTCGGCATCCACGTTAGAACCGGCGAACATGTTGTCGTAGTTCGGAACAGCGGAAAACCCGGAACAAATAAAGTCCGTACCGGGAAGGAGCTGCATCATAAGGCGGGCCGTGCGTCTCATGTCCGAATGGGAGAAGGTCTGATCGTTACCCGATGCCACTTCCAGGTCCAGAAGGCAGGTGATTAGGTTTTCCGCCAGTACCGCCCGGATACCCGAAGGTACGGCCGCGGGAACGCCGATACAGCTGATCGATCCGTTCTGAAGGCCCTGAACCCCGGCGCCTTTGGTAACGTATACGCACCGGGCTTCCAGGTAGAGCATGGACTTTCCTTCGGCGTAGCCCATTTGTACTTCACTCCCCGTACCAGAGGTAAACCGCATCTTGAGCCCTCGGGAGGCGTAGCAAGATGCCAGGAACGCCTTCGACCAGGGAGTGTCATCCCCATCAACAAATACCGGTTCAGTGCCATAAACCGATACGGTTTCGGCATAGGCGGTGAATCCTTTCATACCCAGTTCCAATTCTGTGGCTTCTTCTACAGCGCACTGGGTAAGAACACCGGGCCGACCCGTCTGGGAGCCGATGAGAATAGACATGGCGTTGAAGGGGGCGTACCGGGCGATACCAACGGTGGTTTCCTGTTCGTCAAATCCGCGAATAGCCGCTTCCGCAGCGTCCGCGGCGATCTGGACCGGATTGTCCTTTACGTTGGTAACGTGGCATTGGTTGGAGGGGGTCTTGCGAGCCCTGACTTTCTGCAGGGTCATCATCATTTCCACAACATTCATGTACCCCAGAACTTCGCAAATTTTACCGGGGGTCATTGAAGTGGTGAGGGGAATGATTTCTTCCCGCTTGACGCAGGGGTCGCAGAGCATAAAGGCCAGTTTCCTGGAATCCATACCGCAGACCTTCTCCGCGTTTTCAAGGTTGATGGCATAGTTGGCAATAAAGGTTTCGATCATGTCGAAGTCCGCCCTTTTTCTGCCATCCATCTCCACGATCCGCCCGTTCTCGATTTTAATACTGGGCTTAGGATCGTTGGGACCGTTCATTGCCATCATACCGACTTCCGGCCACTCCTTTACGAAGCCATCCTGGTTAACAGGACGCTTGGCCAGAACCTCAAATCGCTTTGATTTCAAGGTGTACCTCCCTGCTTAAATGTATGAGGGAAAATCATTCTTGGGCTTGCTTCCCAGGGTTCCCAAAAGCCCGACGCCCACCTCGCGGGCCGCTATAAGGGCCTGCCTGACCGCGCCGGAATCGCCTGAAAAGAAAATGATCACTTCGTTGGTAAGGCTGGTTCCTTTGGCCGGTGTTGATACCGCCAGAACGTCCACATTGGCCGCTTTTACCACCGTATCGGCGGTTACCACTCCGATTGCAGCAGGGGCTCCCACCACCAATCCAAATGCCTTACCCAAGGGGGCTCCAAAAGCCTTGGCACAGGCGTGGCTGGCCCGGGCTGTGTACTGAAGCTCGATATAACCGGCTTCGTTGGCGTGTACGTCGCCGAAGGTTCGGGAAAGTTCCTTAAGGGTAACTTCCACGGCCCTGCGGGCATCGGATACATCCTCGGCGCCGAAAATGATCAGGTTACCGTGTCCTGCCTGACCCTTGGTGTCCCTAGGAAGCTCAATTTTGATAACTTCGGTATTGGTAGCCTTTACCGCCTCGTCCGCTGCCAGAATCTGGGGCCCCGCCCCGGTTCTGCCGCCGATAATACCAATGGAACGGTATTTATCGTCTATCTCCAGGGCCTTATGGACCGAAGGATCAACATTTGCGATTACGAGCCCAATGGTGTCCCCCGGGCCGGTTCCCACAAATTCAGTCATCCCTGTTCCACAGCAACCGGAAGAAAATCCGGAGGAAACATTCTCCGCGTCCCCCACCTTTTTCATGACTTCTTCCATAATTTTGTTTACCATGCTGTCGTTCATCGCTTAAATCCTCCTTAAAGACCTAACCGAGCGATTTGGGGATCAGTTTTTCGGTGTCGCTGTGGGGCCTCGGGATCACATGGGTGGATACCACCGTACCAATCTTGGAGGCGGCGGAACTTCCCGCGTCAACGGCGGCTTTAACAGCGCCCACATCTCCCCGAACCATAACGGTAACAAGACCGGAACCGATCTTCTCGTAACCCACCAAGGTTACGTTAGCGGCCTTTGTCATGGAATCCGCCGCCTCAATCGCTCCAACCAAGCCTTTGGTCTCAACCAGTCCCAACGCTTCTTGTGTCATAAAAACTCTCCTCATCAATAAAAAATATTAGTATACACCGTGAAAAACGGCAGATACTTCATCGGCGATACGGGGATGTTCTATGATTAAGAGAAAAATGCAACCACGACGCACTGGAAAGGATTGAGACTGGAGTACAAAAACTAGAAAAAATCAACGCTTTTTAACACAAAGATCCTGCCCCGCGCGATAAAACCGTTTTCTCTGTAAAAAAGTTTTCACCCCTACAAATCACCTCTATCGCGCGTAGAGTGTTCAGTGATGTTACCGCAAGCAGGTTTTCTGACTTGGGGTATTCCCCTTACAGTGGCGGGACCGTTCAGATTTTACCTGATTGCCCTGCTAGCAGCCTTTATAGGAACGGCACCGGTTCATACCCTTCATGCCTATGCCGGTGCCTTTATAAATTCATGCCCTCCTTAACTTTGATCTGGAATCCGTACATATATTATTTCAGCATGGAAATTTCTATCTGTCAACAAAAAAATGATTTTTTTATAAAAAATTTGGAATTCCCCAGGCATGGAACGGGAATTGGATCTATCCGCTTACGGCGGGGTTATTGATTTATCATCGGCGGGGCATAATCCGCTCCGGGGAGTCTATTCTTGCCAGGCAAGGTAATAAAACTTACACCTGGAATACGTCTGCGCTGGAGTACTAGACCTTTACCAGCAGCCGGTATATCTCATCAGCAGACTGGGCTTCTAAAAGGGAACCCCGAAGATCCTTGTTTTTGAGCCGGGCGCTGAAAAAAGAGAGGGTCTGGAGGTAGTAGGCATGTTGATTGTGGGCGGCGGCTATCATAAAAACCAGCCTGACCGGTTCATCATCCAGGGGCTGGAAGTCCAGGATGTCGGTTTTACTGATCCCCACGGAAACGACCAGATCCGTTACCGAATTAAGCCTGACATGGGGGATGGCGATTCCCCGGCCAATGGCGGTACTCATCAGCTCTTCCCGCCGGAGGATCTCTTCCGCCAGTTCCTGCTTGTTTTTTACCTGGGGAGCTTCGGCCAGGTTTGCCGCCATGGCCATAAGCGCGTCCCGCTTGGTTTCATAATTGAGAAAAAGCACCCGGTCCGGGGAAACGATGGACTCGACCTGTACGGCATTATAGGAGGCGTTAATGCGGTGATTGGAGATACGGTGGTTGATCCACTGCTCCACTTCCGCCTTGCGGAAACGCCAGACCGTGCCGATTTTTCCGGCGGGAATTTCCCCCTTCTGGGCCCAATCGTAGACGGTCCGCTCCGAAACCCGGAGGTATTTGGCAACCTCATCAATCGTTAAAATTTCTTCGTCAATCATTACATCTAAAATACATTATATCGCATGATATGTCAATCCATTCCGGAGGATTCATCCTTTTCATGGGTATTCCGGGCCAAATCGTGGAGGGAATCCCAGGGGTAGAGTTCCCCCACGGTGGCGTCCACCCGGTCCTGCCCGGAACCCCCAAAACGGACCGGGCAGGAGCTTTCCATAAACTCGCTCAGTACCTGGCGGCAGGCGCCGCAGGGGGGGGATGGGATCCCCGGAATCCAAGGCGGCCACGGCCAGGGCGAGGAAAGACCGGACTCCCCCGCTTACCCCCTGGACCAGGGCGCTTTGTTCGGCGCAGATGGTAAGCCCAAAGGAGCGGTTTTCCACATTACACCCGGTAAAAATCCTTCCATCGGCCCCCAACAGGGCTGCTCCCACCCTGAAACGGGAATAGGGGGCGTAGGCCGCCGCCGCCGCTTTCAAGGCAGCCAGGAAAAGTGCTTCCATATCCATAGTTTCGCCTCCGGTGCTTTAGACATTCCCCCTGAACCGCCCCGCCGGGGTGCATTGACCCGGGGTTTCTTTTTCAGTATAGTACCATTGTGGCAGCCGATAAGAGAGAAAAAAAAGTTTCCTTTATTATTATCGCAATTTTTGCCTTTGCCGCCTATATAGTTCTGGCCGCTCAGCCCATTCCCAGGGAAACGATCCTGACCGGCGGCTGGCTGCGATCCCTGGACCAGGACATCAACCCGGCGGAAAACGGGGAAGAAAACAGGTCCTCCGGCGGGGGGGAATATCTTATCCCCTTTAAGCTGGGGGGCCGTTTTGGCTATGCGGAGAATACTGGAAATCTGCTGATGAACCGGGAACAGGAAAAAATCGTCTCCCTTTCCGGGGATTACTGGGCCGAATACGATCCCGCCCCGGAAACCCTGGTGATACACCACTCCCGATCGGAGGAAGAGATCATCATTGATCCCCCCTGGGGATACCCCCTTTTTATGGACGGCCGTATTTTTATTATCAGCAAGGATCAGACCTCCCTGGGGGAAATAGACAAATCCGGAACGGAGCTGTGGACCTACGACTTTGAAGCCCCCCTAACCTGCTTTGACGCCGCCGGGGGCTATGTCCTTACCGGTACCCTGGACGGGATGGTGGATCTGCTGGACAGGGAAGGAAAACCCGTCTTTCCCTCCTTCGCCCCCACCGGTTCCCGGATACCGGTGATCCTGGGCTGCCGAATTTCCCCGGATGGCTCTAAGTTGGCCATCGTTTCGGGTATTGACAAACAGCGTTTTCTTTTTCTGGAATGGTACGGCGAGGGAGGCTACAAGGTTACCTTCCACGACTGGCTCAAGGGCGAGGGATTCCGCCGGGAAGTACAGCTTGCCTTTATCGACGGAGGCAGCCGGGTGGTTTTTGAACTGGAAACGGGCCTGGGGGTGTACGATGTTAAATCCAGGAGCATCGTTACCCTGCCCCTTTCGGGAAAGTTGGAAGCCCTGGACGAAGACGGCGGCGGCGGATTTTTCTTTTTTATTACCTCCGGCGGCGGGGAAAAACGTTTTGTGGGCATTAAGCTTCCCGGCACGGAACTGGTCAATGTTCCCTTCAAGGGCGAAACGGCCTTTCTGGCCCGGCGGGGAAGAGATCTTTTTGTGGGCGGCGGCATGACCTTGGCTTCCTTTAGGCTGGACAAAAGGTAAAGAGGGGTAAGATAATGGACCGTTCCGCCGCAAACCTCCCCCGCGCAAGCGGGTTCTTGGTATCTTGCGGCGTTGCCTTGTTTACAAGGTTCGTTCCGCTGAGGAAATTATGTAACTACGGGGTTTGTTACCATGGAATCTATAAAAAATAACATTTCTAAACCGCCGCAAACCTCCCCCGCGCAAACGGGCTCTTGGTATCAAACCCCACTGCGAATGAAAAAAATAAGCCGGTGGTGCGCCCTTGCAGCGCTTCTTTTGGCTTCCCTTTTTGCAGACGCCATGGAGTGGCCTTCCAGGGAGGGCGTACTGGTTTCCAATTTTGGCCGCAACGACGGGGGCGTCCCGGTGCTGGGTAATTCCTTTGCTTCCCTGGGGCCGATCTACCCCTCCGATGTGGGGGAACTTGTCTTTTTCCACGATCCTTCCAGCCCGGCCTCCCGTTTTCCCTCTCCCCTGGGATCCTGGATGGCCCTGGATCACGGGGACAACATGGTGGGCATATACGGACGTTACGCAGACCTCCAGGAAGAAAGGATCCCCACGGTGGTGGAAAAAAACACGATCCTTGCCCCGGCGGGGATAAGCGGTTGGACGGACCAGGAGGGTTTTTATTTTGCCTTCTTTGACCGCCGGGAAAGAAGGTGGATAAATCCTTCAATTATCATCGCCGGCCTGGAAGATACCCGGCCTCCGGTGATCCGGCAGGTGGCACTCCGCAGTACCGCGGGCACCGTCTACTATCCTTCCCAAATGCGGAACATACCCCAGGGGCTTTATACGGTTTATGTGGACGCCGCGGATACCATCGCCACCGGTGAAACCCTGGCTCCTAACCGGATCATTTGTTCCCTCAATGGCGCTGAAACAGGGATGCTGAGTTTTGAGACCCTGACGGCAAAAAGCGGAGACCGCATGGTATACCGCAACGGCCTGGTGCCCGCTTCCTTAGTGTACGATCCCCGGGGTTTCGGCCTGGGAGAACTGCGCCTTACCCGGGGTCAGGCTACATTGGTGATAGAAGCTCTGGACATAGCGGGGAATACCCGCAGCGTTACCTACCGGCTCAACGTTGAATAGGGCTGCCCTGAAAAACGTAAGGTCCCAGACAGTGTTCGCTGGAAAACGGCGGAACACAGGGCGTTTCGCAAGGTCCGCGGGACAACCAGCGTGGCCGGGAAATAAGTCCGGCGATTACCCCTGCAACCGGATGGATGATCCGTCATGGTAAAAACCTGGTCCACCCCGGTAACGGAAGAAGAAACCCGCCCCGTTCCCTGTACCCTCTGCGGCGGGACGGCTTTTTTTCCCCGCTTTACCTGCGGTGAAAATGCCCTCCCCTTCAGGTATGTCCGCTGCGGAAAATGCGGCTTGGTCCAGATAAATCCCCAGCCCGGTCCGGCGGCAGTGGCGGTGCGGTACGGATCCACGGAAGACAAAAACTCCGGCTGCGGCGGAGATTACCTGGCCTACGAAAGGGCCAACGAAAAATCCTTTCTTCGGCTCCAGGAGCTGGCCCTGGATGACGCGGGCTTTTTCGATCTGGAGGAGAAACTGCTTTCCCCGTCTGCCCCGCCGGATCCTCCAGGGGCGCTGCACCCTCCGGCGGCACTGGACGTGGGATGCGCCACCGGGGCTTTGCTTGCCCTGCTCCGGGATCGCGGCTGGGCCGTCCGGGGACTGGAAATTTCCCCGCCCCAGGCGGAATATTGCCGCCGGCGGAGCCTTGAGGTAAGCGCCCTGTCCCTGGAACAAGCCGCCTTCCCCCCGGAGAACTTCGATGCCATCCTTGCCTCCCACCTGATCGAACACCTCAATGATCCGGGCAATTTTGTCCGGGAAGCATACCGGATCTGTAAACCCGGCGGCCGCTTCTACGTAACCACGCCCAACATCGCCGGTTTCCAGGCACGAATCTTCGGTTCCCGGTGGCGTTCAGCGATCTTCGATCATCTCTACCTTTTTTCAGTCAAAACCCTCCGGGCGCTGCTGGAGGGGGCGGGTTTTACCGTGGAAAAGATCCGCACCTGGGGAGGCCTCGCCGCGGGGATCGCCCCCGGGCCGGTAAAATCTATGGCCGACGTTCTGGCCAAGACCCTGGGCGCCGGGGACGTTATGATCCTCCGGGCGGCAAGGCGTTCATGATGCCTGCCTGTGTTCCGCCAGGGCTTTTCTGTGCAGTTTCCTGCTGGTAAAGAAAAAGGCCGCCCCCAGGGGAACGCAGGCCCCCAGCCATGCCAGGGGAGAGGCAAAACAGATCCCCGCAAAACCAAAGGGCCCCGGCAAAAAGAGGGCGGCGGCGCTGCGCATCACCAGTTCCATGACCCCTGCTAGGGTGGGCACCAGACTGTCTCCCAGACCCTGGAGGGTCTGGCGGAAAATAAAGAGCAGGGCCAGCACCACATAAAAGGATCCGTTGATAATGAGGTATACCCTGGCCAGATCCACCGCCTTCTCGTCCGCGCCGATAAAGAGGGACGCCAGAAAGCGGCCGGAAAATACGAAAAGGATCCCCATAAAAACACTGAAGGATCCTGAGATAAGGGCGCATTGCAGTACCCCGCTTTTAATCCGGCCGTACCGGCGGGCGCCGTAATTCTGGGCGGTGTAGGTGGTCATGGTTACCCCGAAGGAACTCATGGGCAGGGTGGCGATCTGATCAATTTTAAGGGCGGCGGTAAAGGCCGCCACCGCGGTGGTACCCAGGACGTTCAGGGCAAACTGGACAATCACCGTGCCGATGGCGATGATGCTCATCTGGAAACCCATGGGTAAAGCCACTGCGGCATGAACCTCAAGCTCCTTCCATCCAAAGCGCCAGTCCTCCCGCCGGAGCCGGAGAATGGGCATCTTCTTCATCACATAAACGAGGCAGAGGATCCCCGATGCAAACTGGGCGATGACCGTAGCATAGGCTGCCCCTTCGGTACCGGTGTGGAAGACCAGGATAAACACATAATCCAGGATGATATTGATCACACAGGCGATAACCAGGAAAACCAGGGGGGTCCGGCTGTCTCCCACGGCACGCATCACGTTGGAAAGAAGATTGAAGAGTACCGCCACAGGGATACCCCAAAAAATCACAATCATATAATCGTAGGCGCCGTCTGCGATCTCTTCCGGGGTCCTCATAAGAAGGAGGATTTCCCGGGCAAAGGGGATGCTCGCCGCCATGAGGAAAACCGACACCAGGACCCCCAAGACAATGCTGGCGGCGAAACTGCGCCTAACCCCCGCCGCATCGGAAGCGCCAAAACGCTGGGCGGTGATGATCGCCGTACCGGAGGTAAAACCCATCACAAAGCCCAGGATAAGGAACATGAGACTCCCAGTACTGCCCACCGCGGCCAGGGCGGTCACCCCCAGGGTCCGTCCGACGATAAAGGTATCCGCCATATTGTAGAACTGCTGAAAGAGGTTCCCGATCAAAAGAGGTACGGTAAAAGATACGATAAGAAGCGCCGGATTACCGACGGTAAGGTTTTTTGTCATCTTTGATGCGCTGTTAAGCCTGTAGGCCTAGGCAGTTTCTTTCCGGCGCAATCCCCGGGACTGCGCCGGCACGGGAGTACGGTTCCCGGTGAAACGTGCGGTTTTGCGCCTTCCCCGTCCTTTAGGGAATTATCCATCCCTGCTATACAATGATACTAAAGATGCGGCGCGCCGGGCAAGTTCTTGATAGGATTTTGAGGAAAATTCTTCCTCCACGCGCCAGGACCAGTTCTCCGCGCCGCAGGTGGCGGGGGTGTTCATCCGGGCCTCCGTTCCCAGACCCAAAAGATCCTGTATAGGAAAGATCGCGTACTTCGCATGGGAAGCCATGACGGCGCGGATCATCGCCCAGGCAATGTCCTCCGGGGGGGGCGCAAAACTCCCTTCCCCCAGGGGGCAGTTGAGGTAGGCCGCCACAGTTTTCCGGTCCGCTACACCCAGAGCCCCATACCAGCCCGCGGTGGTGTCGTTGTCGTGGGTTCCCGTATAGGCCGCCCAGTTATAGCTGTAGTTGTGGGGGAGAAAAAGGTGGCGGCCGTCGAGGATCCCCCCCCGCATATCTTCAAAACCGAACTGGCAGACCTTCATCCCTGGGAAACCCTGACTGTCCCGGAGGGTCTTGACCCCTTCGGTGAGGAAACCCAGATCCTCCGCCAGCACAGGAAGCTCCCCCAGTTCCCTTTTGAGGGCAGCGAAAAAGGCTGGGCCGGGCCCCTGTTCCCACACACCGTGTTCCGCCGTGGCGTCCCCCGCGGGCACGGCCCAGTAGGCGTCAAAACCCCGGAAATGATCGATACGGAACATATCCACCTGACCCAGAAGCCGCCGGATTCGGTCTATCCACCACCCATAACCGGAGGCGGCCATTTTGTCCCAGTCATAGACAGGGTTTCCCCAAAGCTGGCCTGTGGGACTAAAGTAGTCCGGCGGTACTCCGGATACCACCGAGTATCTGCCGTCCGGCCCGGTTCTAAACAGGCCAATATGGACCCAGGAATCGGCGCTGTCGGGGGCCGCGAAAATTGGAATATCCCCGATGATCCGGATCCCCCGGCTGTTCGCATGGGCCCTAAGATCCCGCCATTGACATTCAAAGAAGTACTGCAGGGCCTTCCATTCCAGAATCTCCGCCGCTTTTTCTTTCCGCGCCGCCTCCAGCGCCGCCTGTTCCCGCCTTGCCAGACCGCCGTCCCAGACCGTATGCCACCGGGCGTCCCGGTATGTCTCACACAGCGCCTGGAAAAGGGCGTAATCTTCAAGCCAGCGGATTTCGGCCCCGCAAAAGGCATCGAAAGCGGCCCGGTCCTTTCCGGCATCCAGAAAACGGCGGGCCGCCTTTTTTAGGAGGGGCAGTTTCCGTTTTTCCAGCAGACCGTAGTCCACCCTGCCCTTTGAAGCGGCCATGGCCAGACGCAGGCCGGCCAGTTCCTCCGCCTCCAGCAGCCCCTGTTCCGCCAGCGAATCCGGCGAAAGGAGCAGTTCATTCCCCGCAAAGGCGGACCGGGCCGCATAGGGGGAATTGCCGTACCCCGTAGGCCCCAGGGGAAGGATCTGCCAGAAGGATACTTTGGCGGAGGCGAGGAAATCCGCGAAGGACCGGGCCGCCGCCCCCAGGTCACCGATCCCGCAGGGACCGGGCAAGGAACTGATATGGAGAAGAATTCCGGAGTGGCGGGGCCTGGTTTCGTACATGGGATTGTCCCGAGTTATGGAAGTCATTCTTTCTGTAACCTTCCTGAAAAAGAAATTTTCCTTCGCCCCTGGGATTTTTCAGGCGGGATTTTTACGCTCCGCCCGCCGTTCATTTATGGCCGCCGCTAACTCTTGATCGCCCCGTCGCTGATTCCCCGGACAATAAATTTCTGGAGAAAGAGGAATACAATCACAATGGGGATGATCGAAACAAAGACCGCCGGGAAGATCAACTGCCAGGGATTGCCAAACTGGCCCGCGGTAATCCGGGCAAAGTAGAGTTCCAGCACCAGGGTTTTATTGGAAGAATTACCAATCACCAAAAAAGGCAAAAGGTAATCGTTCCAGATCCACATGGCGTTAAGGACAATGACCGTAACGGTAATGGATTTTAAAAGGGGCATAACCACCATGAAAAAAATCTGGAACACGTTACAGCCGTCGATGAACGCCGCCTCTTCAATTCCCAGGGGAACGCCCTTGACAAATCCGTGGTAGAGAAACACCGACATGGAAAGGCCGAAGCCCCCGTACATAAGGATAAGACCCCCGGTATTTTTGAGGCCCAGGCCGTCGAAAAACTGGATCAGGGGATACATAATAGCCTGGAAGGGGATCAGCATGGCGGCCACAAAGATCATAAAAAGGGCGCCTGAAATTCTTGTTTTGCACCGGACCATAAGCCAGGCCGCCATGGACGAAACAAGCACGATAAGCCCCACCGACACGGCGGTGATCATGGCGGTAACGCCCAGGGCCTTGAAAAAGTGGATCTCCCCCATGGCCCGCCGGATATACTGAAAATCAAAACGTTCCGGAAGTCCCAGGGGATCCCCGATGATCTCCGCCTGACCTTTGAAGGAATTGACAAAGAGGAACCAGAGGGGGGCCAGGGTGTAAAGGGCCATAAGGGAGAGGGCGGCGTATACCAAAAAAAGGCCGATCCGTTTTTTCAAAAAATAGTTTTCCTTCATCCTTAAGCCTCCAGTTCCCGTTTTTTGGTGATGCTCACCTGGGTCAGGGTGATGGCGGCAATCATGATAAAGAAAAGCACCGCCTGGGCCTGGGCCTTGCCGTAATCCGCCGGGGTAGTATCCTTGACGGTACGCAGGATCTGCATGGCCAGCATCCGGGTATTAAACTCTCCGTCGGTGAGGGCCACATTCTGATCCAGAAGCTTAAAGCTGTTGGCCAGGGTCATGAAGAACACGATGGTAAACGAAGGCATCAGCATGGGAACGGTGATCTTTCGGAAGGTGAGCCAGGGGCTGGCCCCGTCGATGCTCGCCGCTTCGTAGAGGTCCCTGGGTATGTTGTTAAGCCCGGCGATGTAGATGATCATCATGTACCCCGCGGTCTGCCAGGTGTTAAGAAGGGCCAGGGCAAAGAGGGCTTTGACCGAATCCTGGGTCATGTAACGCATAAACTCAACGTGGAAAATTCCTTCGGGACCAAAGAGCAGGCTGGTAAAAATAATCTGGAACACGAACTGCCAGATAAAACCCAGAGCCAGTCCTCCCAGCATGTTGGGAAGAAAAAAAGTGGTCCTGAAGAGTCCCGCCCCCCGGACGGCGCGGTTTACCAAAAGGGCCATACAGAGGGCGGCGGTGTTGATCGAAACCACTGCCAACACGGTGTAGCGCACCGTGTACCACAGAGCCCTGATAAAGCGTTCATCCCCCAGGGCCGCCCTGTAGTTGGCAAGTCCCGTAAAGGCATGGAACACCGACCGGGCCCTGGTCCCCGATGCAGGATCAAAGTAATAGGAACCCCGCCATGAAACAAAGGAGTTAAAAACCCCCATGACAAAGGGAAGTATGATGACAAACACAAAAAGAATTAAGGAGGGAAGGACAAAAATCCAAAACCACCTTTTATAGATGTTCATAGAGCGCCTCCTTACGGTATCTCCCCGGGCGTGGTGTGGGGGGCCGGCCCCACAACCCCCCCCCCAAAAAAACCCCACCAATAGTTTTTTATTAAAACGGGGTAACCACAAAAAGCCC
>JAITHE010000169.1 GCA_031280125.1 Treponema sp. | reverse complement strand
GGCCGCATGACGGTGTGCAACATGGCCGTAGAGGCCGGGGCCAGCAGTTTTGCATAGAAGCATTTACTGGCGCTGCACCCTGCCAACATTGTTCAATTACGCCCTTTGACGGGGCGGCGTCCTTGCCATGGACGGAACAAATAAAATAGGATGGAAGGGGCGGGACCCGCGGAGTCCTGTACAAGCCCCGCGGGAGGCTGCCAGGTACGAAGATATGTACAAGACCTTTGAGTTTTTAGTTTCGGTGGCGAAAAGTTACTACGTCGATGAGCTTTCCAAGTCAAAGATCGCGGAACTGTACAACATTTCACGGCCCACGGTGGCTGCGATCCTTAAGGAATGTAAGGAAAAGGGAATTGTAGAAATCCGCCTCAACGATAATCCCCTCTTTGCATCTCCCCTGAGCCGGAAACTGGTGGATGCCTACGGCCTCCAGACGGCGTCGGTGATCCCCAATGAAAAAGACGCTTCCCTGACGCTGACCAAGACCTGCCGTCATGCGGCCCTTTTTCTTGCATCCCTCCTGCAGGACCGTCTGCGGGTGGGGGTTTCTTGGGGTAATTCGCTGTACTACCTGATACGCCAGTTTGCCCAGTCCCCGATCAACGACGGTGAGGTGATCCAGCTCATGGGCGGTCTGGGGGGATCCGCGGTGCTGCCCGACGGCTCGGAACTGGCCCGTCTGTTTGCCTCCAAACTGCGGGCCCGGTGTTATACCTTTCTGGCTCCCCTGGTTGTCCGCAGCGAAGAATTAAAGCGGTCCCTGCTTTCGGAAAAACGGATCCAGGAAACCTACGAAAGGACCAGGCACATCGATCTGGCCCTGGTGGGGATTGGTTCCGCCGACCCCAGGGAAAGCGGCATGGTCCGGGCAGGTTTTGTTTCCCCCGAGGAAGCCCTGGAAGTCTTCAACGCCGGTTCCTGCTGTGATCTGTGCGGGTATCACCACGACGAGTACGGGCGGTATATGGATGTTTCGGTGAACCGGCGGATCCTTGGCATCGATCCGAAGGATTTTGTAAAGATACCCCGCCGTGTGGGTATTGCCTGCGGAACCCCCAAAGCCACAGCCATCAGAGCCGCCCTGCGGGGCAAGCTGGTAACCGATATTTTTACCGATGAAGAAACCGCCCGGCTGATATAGCTGGTCCCATGCGAAGGGTTTCTCTGGAATGCGCCCCTATTTTCTTTACAAATGTAAATAAATGACATTTTCTTTGATTTTTTTAAGAAATATATTGACAGATTAAAAGAACCTGGTATAAAAAGACATGATGGAAACTATCCTGGCGGCCAGTGGTGGAGGGCGGTCCACCGTTTTTCTGGTTATTTTTGCCCTTCTGTCTTTGCAAATGATCATGGGGTTGCTGCAGTTCCGCCAGTACCAGCGAGCCGTCAAGAAGTGGCTGGGCAAGGGTATTCTAGGTATAGGCCAGCGGCGCGGAGTGCTGCAGCCCGGGGAACTTCTTATTCTGGTCTATAACCGGGAAGAAGACCGGGTGGTGAGCGTTCAAAGTATGCGGGGGTACACGATTTTTGCCCGCTTTGGAGAGGCAGGGGCATATACAGGGCTTTCCCTGGAGGAACTGCGGCGGATTGGCATAGAAAAGGACGCTGTAGAAATGAGGTGGCGCCGCCGCCGGCATCCCTACGATCCGGCGGAGTTGACCAAGAAAAAGGGCGCCCTCATTCAGGCGGTGGAAGCGGTGGACCGGTATCTTAAACGGCAGGCAGAAAAGGCGGAAGAAGGAGCGGAACGGAAGGGGGCGTAAACGGATTTCCGGGGTTCGCCGTAGGGCGGCCCTTATTACATATTATTTTCTATTAGGAGGAAAATGTATGGAAGTATTAGACAGTATTTCCCAGGGGGCCGGTTGGTTTATCAACCTCTTCAACCTGGGGGGCCAGAATTTTATGGGCCTTGTAACGGGGATTATCCCCACCCTGGTGGTGCTTATCACTTTTGTGAACGCCCTCATCGCCATCATCGGCCATGAACGGGTAGACGGCTTTGCCCGGGCCTGCAGCAAATTCTGGCTGCTCCGCTATACGGTACTCCCGGTGCTGTCCATGTTCGTCCTGTGTAACCCCATGGCTTATACCTTTGGCCGGTTTCTGGAAGAACGGTACAAGCCCGCCTTTTACGATTCGGCGGTATCCTTTTGCCATCCCATCACGGGGATCTTTCCCCACGCCAATCCGGGGGAACTCTTTGTATACCTGGGTATTGCCAACGGCCTTACCAAGCTGGGGTACGAATTAGGTCCCCTGGCGGTGCGGTACTTTATCGTTGGGGTCATTGTTATTCTAATCCGGGGGCTTTTGACCGAACGGCTGACCCTGCTCTTTATGAAGCGGAAGGGGGCGTAACATGGCGTACAAGGCAGTAAAAATTTCCGCAGGCCGCGGCGGCTGGGGCGGGCCTCTGGTAATCCGGCCCACAGACCAGAAGAACAAGATCGTATCGGTAACCGGCGGCGGCATAGACGAATTGACCAAGAGGATCGCCGAAATGTCCGGCGCCGAAGCAGCGGACGGATTTTCCAGCGGCGTACCGGAGGATCAGATCGCCGTGGTAGTAATCGACTGCGGCGGCACGGCCCGCTGCGGGGTGTATCCCAAAAAAAGGATTCCCACGGTAAACCTGATGGCCACCGGTCCTTCGGGACCCCTGGCAAAATTCATCACCGAAGATATCTATGTTTCCGGGGTCAAAGCGCAGGATCTCAGCCTTGCCGATGGCAGTGAAACGGTTACCCCAAGCGGCCCGGCAAAGGAAAGAACGGAAGCCGCCGGCGAAAACGCCCCGGACAGGTCAGGAAGCGTCCTTGCCCGTATGGGTAAATCGGTGGGAGCGGTGGTTGGTAAATTTTTCCAGGCCGGCCGGGACACCATCGACATGGTGGTTAGGCATATTCTGCCCTTCATGGCCTTTGTGTCCATGATCATCGGTATTATCAACGGAACAGGGCTGGGCAAGATCATCGCCGAAAATATCGCCCCCCTGGCGGGTTCCCTGCCGGGGATGCTGGTGGTATGTATCATCTGTGCCATCCCCGTGGTGTCCCCGATCATCGGGCCCGGTGCGGTGATCGCCCAGATCGTCGGCGTCCTGGTGGGCGAACAGATCGCCGCCGGAGGAATCAAACCTGCCATGGCCCTGCCCGCCCTTTTTGCCATCGACGCCCAGGTGGGCGCGGACTTTGTTCCCGTGGGTCTTGCCCTGGGAGAAGCGGAGCCGGAAACAATCAACGCTGGGGTTCCCGCGGTCCTGTTCTCCCGGCTTATCACCGGTCCTGTGGCGGTGGTGATTGCCTACCTTTTCAGTTTTGGACTCTACTAAGAGGCGGGAGGCATGGAATATAAAACCACGGTAACCAAACTGGGCGAAACCTACGGGGAGATCTTCGATCAAGGCATGGTCGTGGTCTTTAACGAAAACGCGCCGGAGGAACTGGCAGAGCTTTCCGCCCTCCACACTGCCGCCAGGCTTCCCGGGGATGTAAAACCCGGGGACGAGGTGGTGCTGGGGGATAAACGCTACGCCGTAACCGCCGTGGGCTCCGAGGCTAACCATACCCTGGGAAAAATGGGGCACTGTACCTTTGTTTTTACCGGGGCGGACACGGCGGAACTGGACGGGCATATCGTCCTTAAAGGAGAGGGTATGCCCAATCTCAGGGCCGGAGAACCCTTCGAGATTTATCTGCACTAAGGATGTTGGTAAAATGGTAGGAATGAATTACAAGCTTACGGAGCTGGAAAAGGCGGGGAAACCCATCTATGCCGGCATTGTGGGGGCTGGTCAAATGGGCCGGGGTATGGTAAGCCAGATGATGTCCATGAAGGGCATGCGGCCGGCGGTGGTGGTGGACGTGGCGCTGGATAACGCCAAAAACGCCTACCGGGAAGCGGGTTTGAGCGAAGGCAGGGACTTTGCCCCGGCGGAAACAGTGGAAGAAGGCAACCGTCTTTTGGAGGCAGGTAAATTCGTGGTTACTGCCAACAATGAACTGGCCACCAAGTGCGCCGTCCTCCACTGTTCCGTGGACGCCACCGGCGTGCCCGAGGTAGGAGCCAAGGTTGCCCTGGATGCGATTAACCATAAAAAACACATTGTCATGCTCAATGTGGAGACCGATGTGTGCATAGGGCACATCCTCTATAAGCTTGCCAACAACGCCGGGGTTATCTATTCCGGCAGCGCCGGGGATGAGCCGGGGGCGGTGATGGAGCTCTACGACTTTGCCGACGCCCTGGGCTTTGAGGTCCGGGTTATCGGCAAGGGCAAAAACAACGTGATTGACTACGACTGTACGCCGGAAACCGTGGCGGAGGAGGCCAAACGCAAGGGGGCCAGCGCCAAGATGATTTGCGCCTTCAAAGACGGTACCAAGACCATGGTGGAAATGACCGCCATGGCCAACGCCACGGGGTTCCTCCCCGATGTCATGGGAGCCCACGGGGCCTCGGGGCAGGTCAAGGATCTGCCGGATCTGCTTTCCCTCAAAAGCGAGGGCCGGGGGGGGATCCTGTCCAGTTACCGGACTGTGGAATACATCAACGGCGTGGCCCCCGGGGTGTTTATCATCATCGCTTCAAAACTGCCGGACATTAACCACGAGCTTGCCTACCTTAGCATGGGAAACGGGCCCAACTACGTACTCTACCGCCCCTACCATTTGACAAGCCTGGAAACCCCCCTGACCGTGGCCAAGGCATGTATCGACGGGGTACCCAGTATCGTACCCCGGGCGGGTCTGGTGGCCGAAACGGGAACCGTAGCCAAACGGGACCTCAAGGCCGGAGAACACCTTGACGGGATCGGCGGTTTTACCATCCGGGGAACTTTTATTTCCGCCCAAGCTGCAAAGGAAAAAAATGTGCTTCCCATGGGCCTGGCGGATAAACATACCGTTATGCTCAAGGATGTAAAGAAGGGCGGACTTATCACCTATGCCGACGTGGGATTGAACGAAAACGCCCTGATGGTGCAGCTCCGGAAACTCCAGGACGCGCTGTTTGTATAAATGTAACCCCTCCGCGGGCCGGGGCCTGCCGCGGGCTTTGCGCCCGTGGTAAGCCTTGGCTTGTGGAAGGATTGATAAGGAGAACCGGCATGGTTTTTCAGGGACTGCCTGTTTCCAGGGGCATCGCGTTGGGGCGGGTCTTTGTGTATGCCCCCTTCAAGGCCAGGATGGGCGAGCGCTCCATCGGCGGGGAAGACCGGGCCGCCCATAATATCCGTTTTAACGAGGCAGTAAAACAGGCGGTGGCGGAACTGCGGGAGCTGCAGAAAAAAATGGCCGCCGCCGATCCCGGTAAGGCGGGGATCTTTGAAGCCCATGAAGATATTCTTACCGATGTAGCCATTATTGAAGAAATCCTCACCCTCATTAACGAAGAACCCTGCGCCGGCGACTATGCGGTGGAGACGGTGTATTCAAAATACGAAAAACTTTTTGCCGATATGGATGATGACATTATGCAGGAACGCTGCGCCGATTTTAGGGATGTCAAGAACCGTATCCTTCGTATCTGGGCCGGGGCGGAACAGCAGAGCCTGGCCGATCTGGAAGAGCCGGCGCTTATCTTTGCCCACGACCTTTTGCCCTCCGATACGGCAGCGCTGGACCGTAAAAATGCGCTGGCCATTGTTACCGAAACCGGAGGCAGCACCTCCCATTCGGCTATCATTGCCCGGAGCTACGAGATTCCCGCCCTTCTGGGCATCACCGGCGTTATGGCCCAGGTAACAAACGGCATGTTCGGGGTGGTCGACGCCCTGGAGGGCAAGTTGATCCTGAATCCCGGCGAGGGGGAAAGGAAAAAATACGAACAAAAACGGGCGGAATACGGCAGAATCCTGGAGGAAACACGGCGTTTCCGTTCCGTGGAACCGGTTATGGCCGATGACACAGCCATCGGCGTATATTGTAACATCGGTTCGGTGAACGATGAAGAGCTTGAAGCCGCGGCCTGGACCGGCGGGGTGGGGCTTTTTCGCAGTGAATTTCTTTTTATGCAGGGAAAAACCCTGCCCTCCGAAAACGAACAGTTCCGGGTCTATACCAAGGCTCTGGAGGCATACGGTTCCCGGCAGGTTATACTTCGTACCCTGGACATAGGGGGTGATAAAACCGTTGAAAGCATGGATCTGCCAAAGGAGGAAAACCCCTTTTTGGGCTGCCGGGCCCTCCGGCTTTGTTTTCAAAGGACCGGCATCTTCAAGACCCAGCTCAGGGCGGCGCTCCGTTCCAGTGTCCACGGAAACCTGGCCCTGATGTTCCCCATGGTGGGCAGCCTGGAGGATATCCGCCGGGCAAAACATTATCTGGAAGAATGCAGGCAGGAACTGGAAAGCGAAAATATTCCCTTCAACAAAAACATGCCCGTGGGGATCATGATAGAAATCCCCGCCATTGCCGTTATGGCGGAAGCGGCGGCGAAAGAAGTTGATTTTGCCAGCGTCGGTACCAACGATCTATGCCAGTACCTTATGGCGGTGGACCGGCTTAACCCCCATGTGGCATCCTACTATCAAAGCTGCCATCCGGCCATGTTCAGGCTGATAAACCAGACCGCCGCCGCCTTTGAACGGGAAGGAAAAAGCCTTAGTATCTGCGGGGAAATGGGTGGAGATCCCGGGGCGGTAGCGGCCTTTATCGGTATGGGGATTAAAAAATTCAGCATGACCGCCGCCAATGTGCCCGGAGTAAAACGGATGCTTACCCGCCTTACCCTGGCGGATGCGCGGAAGCTGGCCGCCCGGGTCCTTCGGCTGACCACAGCCCTCCAGATCGAAGATGTGCTTAAAACCGCGGCGGAAAAACTTTTGGCTTAAAACGGAGGCGCCATGTACGCGAAAAAAACGATGATCATCAATAAATCGGGACTGCATGCCCGGCCCGGTTCCCTCTTTGTCCGGGAAGCGAAAAAGTACGCTTCGGACATCACCGTGACCAAACTGGACGGGGAGGACAGGCCGGTAAAGAATTGTTCAGCCAAGTCCATTGCCCTGGTCATGGCGATGATGCTCAGCAGGGGAACCCGCATTGAGATCAGCGCCCAGGGAGAAGACGAAGAGGCCGCGGTGGACGCCTTGACCGCCCTGGTGGACGCGGGGCTTAACGATCTGTAGCCCTGGTTTTACCTTGCCGCCGGGGGATAACACTCCGGGCCACCCCCGGCAGGGGCTTAAAGGCTTTAAAGCGGAAATATTTGAAGGGATGGATGTCCAGAACATTGGGGAACCATCCGTCAATTTCATCGGTGTCCACCACGTTAAGGGCGGGGCTGAAAGAAATAGGAAGTACCGCCCCCCGGTCCAAAAGAAGCTGTTCCGCCTCCGAAAGGGTGGCAAGCCTGGTTTCCCCCTCTTCACCCATGGACCTTTCCATTAGATCCTCGTAATCCTGATCGTCATGGCGGGCATCGTTCAGGTTGGAATCCCTCCGCCACATCTGCAAAAAGGTATAGGGATCGGCGAAGTCCCCAATCCAGGTGGTGGAACCGATAGTATAGTCGTCGTTTTTGAGGGATAGAAAATACCGGTTGTAGGGAACCACGTCAAGCTTTACCGGGATACCAAGCTGCATCCACGCGGCGGCCATCAGTTTGGCGATGCGGTCCGCGTCTTCCGAAGGGGTAATGCGGATAAGCAGCTCCGGAAGCCCCACCCCCTTAGGAAAACCCGCTTCTTCTAGAAGCTGCCGGGCCTCTTCCACATCTCCCTCTTCAACCCCTTCAATTTCAGGATACCCCGGAATGGGGTGGACCAGGCTTTTGGCGGGCAGGATATGCCCCCCCCGTATTTCATCCCAAGGCAGGACCAGGCTGAGGGCCCGGCGCAGACGGTAATCCTTCCATGGACCGGTGGAGCGGATATAGTAGTAGTGGGTGGCAAACAGGGGGTTTACCATTATGCCGGAACGGTCCGTCAGTCCCTCCAGGTCAACGTTACCCGCAATCCAGCGGGCTTCGCCGGAATTCCACATGACGGCAGCCTCTTCCGCATCATCGGTAAAGCTAAGGTAGATCCTTTGCAGCGATACCCGGCCCGCGTCCCAGTAGTATGCGTTTTTAACCAGGCTCATTTTGCCGTCCCCCGTTTCATCAACATAGAAAGGGCCGTTAGACACGGGACTGGACCAGTCCGGGGAGGAAAGCATGGAAGAATGGATGGGACTAAAGGTATGGTGGCAAAGCATACTGGGAAAGAAAGAAGCCGGCGCCTTAAGGCGGACCACCAGAGTTTTTTCTCCCTCGGCCTTAATTCCCACCGCCGCGGGATCCGCATTTTTTCCCAGCCGGTAATCCCGGGCCCCTTCGATAATGTCAAAAAGGGAAGAATAGGGCGATTCTTTTTCGGGGCTCAATATGGAAAGCCAGGCGGCACGAAAATCCTCCGCCCGCAGGGAATCGCCGTTCCAGAACCGGGCGTTCTGCCGGATTGTAAAGGTCCAGACCTTTTTATCCTCCGAAAGCCGCCAGGAAGAAGCGGCGGCCGGCACCGGTTCCAAAGTTACGGGGTTATAGGAAAAAAGTCCTTCGTAGAGGGCGGTAAAGATCTGGGCTTCGCTGGCCAGATAGGATTTACGGAAGTCCAGTTCAGGTTCATCCCCGGAAAACACCGCGGTTAACTCGCTGCGGCTGGCAAGTTCCGGCCTGGGTTCCGCATATTTCCCCGGCAGGGGAAATATGGTCCGTCCGCCGTCAGGCTTATCCGGGGTTTCCTGCTGCGCCTGGAGAGAACCCAGGGCAAGGAACACCAGTCCCAGGGCAAGAAAGTGTTGTTTACGGCTGTTATTCATATATCCTCCGCAGCTTATGGTTTTCACAGATCCTCAGGAAGAAGGGGTTATTCCCAGCCGCTTGAGTTGTTCTTCTTCCTCAAGCTGGGCACTGTACTCATGCCGCTTCTGGTTGGCCTTGATGATGGCGTTTTTCATGGTTCCCAATTCGGGCTTGATCCCCCGGATTTTATCCCTGCTTTCTTTGGGAGCTTCCGACTTGAAGTAGTCGTCCAGGCCGGTAAGGGTTTTGTGCATTCCCTGGGCTTCCCGGACGCCTCGTTCCAGTATGGCCGCCAGCTGTTTTTCTTCCATGGCCCCCAGCTTGGCCGAGCCGGTCCTGCCGCTCAGGGATGCAAAGGTACGGAGCCTTTTGTCCAGATCCCCCCTGAACAGGTTAAAGTTGACCTTTTCCCGGATGGCGCCGCCCTTGCCGGCGTCCACGTATTCTATCTCGTAAATAACCGGATCCGGCTCTTTGTTCATCATCTGCCGGATAACTTCCCGGAGTTTTTCAAGAAAAGTCTGTTTCCGGTTTTGGAAGACCTGGTTGTTTTCATCCAGCCGGGGGATAATGTCCCCCAGGGCGGTGGCCACCGAACCCAGAATCATAAGGCCGTCCACCAGGGTGTTTTTGAAGGATACCGTTTTTGCAACCACCTTGGGCTTACTTTCCGGTATAGCCAGCTTTTTAAGCGCCTCCTCCCGGAGCTGTTCCCCGCCGGAGGAAAAATCTTCGTTAATAAGCTCCTCTGCCAGATCGGGGTAAAAGGGATTCCCCGGCCTGGCGGAAAATTTTCTTTTAATTTCCTCCACGGAGGCGCTGTTCATGGTTCCGGTAATGTTTTGGCGCAGCGCCAGCTTGTAGGATTCCCGGTCAAAGGCCGAAGTTTCCTTAAGGTAGCCCATGATAATGCCCGTACCCTTATTCAGTTTGTCCAGGGCTTCGCCGATTACATTGCCGGTTAGGGGATCCCCCCCGGTACGGGCTTGGTTAACCATGTCAACCACCGCCTTGGTGGTTGAACTCTGGGTATCAACGGCAAAATGGGTCCAGTCGATGTATTTGATCAGTGCCAGAATGCGCTTAATATTCTCCAGGCTCAATACATCAAGACTAAAGGGAAAAAAATTAACCAGAAAATCGAGCTGGTTGTCGTAGGCGGAAAGGCTCATCGTAAGCTGATCCATCCGGTCCCCTTCCATGGTAATGGCTTTGGGGACCTTAATTTCCCCCATTTTGGCTTCCTGTTTGTAGGGATCCTCTTTGATTAGTTTTTTTTGGAGCAGAATTTTGTAGATGGACCCAAAGGCATTGTGGAAGGCCCGGAATTCATCCTTGAATTTGGGAAATTCCGTTTTTTCAAGCCATTCCGCCCGGACATTTACGGCTTCCGCCAGGGCCTTCTGATATTCAGAGCGATCCATTTCTTGTTACCCATTTTGAGTATGCACTATTTTAATAATTAGCGCAATGAGGGCGGTTAAAGCGAAACCGCCTTCTTCCGCCCTTAGGGGGACATGAAAACACCCGTTTTTTTTGCGGCCCTTTTGTGCGGCATTCTTATTTCCTGCGGGGACAGTCCTCTGAGGGATCGTTACCTGGTACTTTTGCCTTCCCTGCCTCCCCCGCAGAGGGATCTGCTGGGAAATCCCTGGTGGCGTCTGGAATGGTACGATTCGGAGGGAAACCGGCGTTTCATGGAGATCCGCGGAACGGAGGCGGAGGTGAGCGTTTTTTCCCGCTGGCCCAATCCGGTACTGGCCCGGCCCTTCTGGCCCGGCAGGGATCTGCCGCCAGGCTTTTTTTATCCCGCCGGGGGAATCTTTCCCTTCGATGTCTCCGGTGGAACCCTGGCCCTTAGCTGGAAGGCCGGCCCGGAGGCCGTCTTTTACGAGGAACTGGCGGAAGCCCAGTCTCTGCCCGGCGCGGATCCCCATAGGCATCCCCAGTTTTTTGATTGGCCCCGGTTCCGCCGCCTGCTCAGACAGGAGGGGCCCGAAGCGCTGCGGACCGATCCCTGGCTGGCGGACTGGAAGGACGCCGCGGTTAAAACGGCCCTTTCCGGTTTCAAGAAAAGCATGGTCAAGGCGGAACGGCGGATCCCGGTGGCGGTGGAAATCCCCGGCGGCGGCCCTTGGCTGGAACTGTCGCCCTTTGCCGAAGCCGCATTTTGGGAAACCGGTACGGAAGTATCCCTGGCCCTTTCGGCCCGTCCGGTCCGCTATGTTTCCCCCGGGGGGATCTTGACCCTTTCAATCCATGGACGGGTCTGGAGGCCCTTCTCTACAGAGGGCGATTGACAAAATCTGTGCCCGTACCCGTAGAAATTGACCGGTAAAAGCGGTACAATGGCAAAAGGGGGCGATGATGAACAAGACGGAAATTCCTACCATTGCGGAAAAAAAGCGGATTGCAGGGCGGATAACAGATGCCATAATCCAGAGGGACAGTTTCCTCCTTTTGGGACATCACGACCCGGATACGGACTGCGTGGCTTCCCTGGTAGCTTTTGCCCTGCTGCTTACCAAATTTCACAAGGAAGTAACAATATTCCTGGCCGCGCCGGTTATGGCCCAGTTCAGCTACCTGGTGGCAATCTGCAAATACAACGGTATTTCGGTAATCTACGGGCAGTCCGGCCGGACCGATGCCTATTCGGCAGTGGTTATCCTGGATACCCCCAAACCGGAGATGATTGCCCTGAGCGCCGAAATCGCTGCCCTTATGGAGGATCAGCGGGTACAGAAAATCGAAATAGATCATCACCTGGCTTCCGATGCCAGTTATGCGGGGGATCCGGGCTACCGTCTGGTAAGCGAAGCTTCCAGTACCTGCGAACTCATTGGTTATTTGATCCTGAAAATGGCAGGGCAGACCCGGTTTAAGGACACTGATTTTTTTACCCGGAATCTGGCCCTGGCGATCCTTACCGGCATTGTGGGCGATTCCCAAATGGGCAGGTATCTAAAGACCAGGAAGGAACGGTTCTACTACAGGACCTTCAGCGAGATTTTTGACCGGCTCCTGATAGAAAAAACCGCAAAGAACAGTTCCAACCTTTCTTCCATGGAGGCGGTTTTTGACGTGATCCAGAATTTTTCTGTTCAGCAGCGGCGGTGTTACGAGGGGATCATGGACCGTAGGGATACAACGCGGCGGATCCACTATATATGCCTTACTATGGAAGAATCGGAGGGATTTCTTGCCAAATACGGGGCTGAGTTGATGGTAAATGTTTCCAAGGCGGCGGCGGATCATCTGGCGGAAGACTGCGGCAGGCTGGGGCTGGTGGCCTACTTCGATGATCCTGTGGTTTCAGATTTTATCCAGTTCCGGCTCCGCCGTAGCGCCAGGTTTATCGGTACCGATCTTCGTATGGTTTTGGAGGACTTGAAAATTGAAAATGGGGGAGGCCACCCGGGGGCTGTGGGTTTCCGGATCAAAAAGGGTGAAATAAAAGACATAAAAGCCTATACGGCGGATCTTGTGTCCCGCATTGAAGATCTAACGGGAGCCGCCGCGGAATGAAGAGGCTGCTTTTTCCCCTGCTGTTTTTTTGGGGGGTCGTTTTGGATCCCTTGAACGCCCAGGGGATCAAGTCTTTTCTGGGCGTCCTGGACTGGTCTGTCCGGGGTTCCCTGCTGCTTTTTCCCGAAGATAACGGCAACAATTCGGCGCCCATGCCGATCCTGCCCTCTCCGGGGGGCGGGGCCTCCTGGTCCCTGAACAGTCTTTTTGCTCTGGAGCTTTCCCTGGATCTTTACGGCAACACCTATGACTATGATTATACGTTGAAGCGGGTGGTGCCCGCCAACGATGAATTCCGTTCATCCTTTGTCATCGGTACGGTTCTGGGGCTGCAGCCGGTGTTTCGTTTCAAGCCCCTGGGAGATACCTTTACGATTAGAGTCTACGGCGGCGCGGCCCTGGATCTGAGGCTCTGTTTTCGGGCCTACGGTACGGAGGAAAACGAGCGGCATACAAACAGCAACAGTCCCGATACCAAGCATACCGTGGGCGATGCCGCCAGGGAGGTTACCTCCTATTTCTGGAGCGGCGGCCGCTGGTTCCTGCCCTTTATCGGCGGCGGCATGGATTTTCCCATTATGGAAGGGATACTGCTGGGCTTTGATCTCCGGGCCTGGTTTCCTGTCTACCATTTCTGGACCGGAGAGAATCTCCCCGCCATTGAAGGGTTCCGTTTCGGCATTGGGTTCAGGGCAAGCTTTTCCTAGCCCAGATTTAACTTTTTCTTGCGAAAAAATCAAGGCCCCTTCCGGCGTGTACCGGGAGGAGTTCAGCAGATGCTTCCGGGTTTTCCTGCTTTTATAGGGTACCCCGTTTAATCTTTTTGGTGGTAGTCATCTCCATGGGCTCTCCCAAAAGGGTAATCCGTTCTATCCGCTGATAGGGAAGAAGCCGCTGGTTTACCTCGGCCACAATGGAGTCGATCCGTTTTTTAACCAGTTCCTCGCCAGGGGCGGCCAATTCATCCCCTTCGGTCCACTTAAAATCCGGGCTTGGGTAGACCAGGATCTCGATGCGTTCTGCCCTGTCGTTTTTTCCCGCGGTATAGCCCCGCACCAGAACTTGATCGATCTCCTCAAAAAGCTGGAATTCATTCTCGATTTCCTCGGGGTACACATTTTTCCCCCCTTCGGTGACGATCATGTTTTTTGCCCGGCCGGTAAGGTAGAGGTAGTCTTCGTTGTCCAGGTAGCCCAGGTCTCCGGTTTTCAGATAGCCGTCTTGGGTAAAGGCTTCGGCGGTTTCTTCGGGCATCTCAAAGTATCCCTTCATCACCACAGGGCCCTTGACGGCCACTTCCCCCACCCCCCGTTCATCGGGGTCGAGGATCTTCATGTCGATCCAGGGGATTACCCGGCCCACACTGGTTTCCTTGTAGTGTTCCTTGGGGTTCAGGTTGATGATGGGGCTTGTTTCGGTTAGGCCGTAACCCTGGATAAAATCAATCCCCAGTTGGTTGTACTTTCTAAAAACACTGGGAGCCAGAGGGCCGCCGCCGCAGATGCAGATCCTTAAGGTGGTCAAGCTTGCCTTGTCCAGGATAAACCCGAACATTTTTTTGCCGGGGTTTACCTTGAAGACCTTTTTAATGAACCCCGATACGGCCATGAGGAAAGAAATGAGTCCGTATACCACCGGCCCTTTTTCTTTAAGTCCCCTAATAATGGAAGCAAGCACCTTGTTAAAAAGCAGGGGCACCGCCAAAAGCATGGTGATCTTTGCTTCTTTTAGATCCTTGAGGATCGCCTTGGTAACCATGCGCTTCCCAAAGACCACTTCGGCCCCCACCGAAAGGCTTTCGATCAGCACTGCCAGCATGGTATAGGCGTGATGGATGGGAAGGAGGGCATAAAATATGTCGGTGTGAAAAATATCCAGGTGCCCCTGGGACAGATAAGAGTCAGAAACAAGGTTTTCGTGGGTCAGCATGGCCCCTTTGGGATTCCCCATGGTACCGCTGGTAAAGAGAAGCGCCGCCAGGTCCTCGCTTTGGGCCGCCTCAATCTCCGCTTCGGGGCCGTCCAGGTCATACACGTAGGTCCCAACCCCTTTTTTAAGGGATATCACTTCTTCCAGGGCCGCGTCCCCGTTTTTATAACGGTCAAATTTTTCCTCGTCCACGAAAAGGACCCGTGCTTTGGCGGTAGCGATTAAAAGGTCCGTTTCTTCGTTTTTAAGCTGATAGTCAATGGGTACCACCGTGGCGCCGGAAAAGAGGACCCCCATATAGGCCACGGCCCATTCGGGGGAATTTTTTCCCGTTACAGCAACTTTGTCTCCCTTTTTGATGCCCCTGGCATGGAGCCACCGGGCAGCGGCTTTTATTTTTTCCAGGGATTCGTTATAGGAAAGGCTGATCCGGTCCGGCTCATAGATGGTAAAGCAGGGCCGCTCCCCGTAACGGCGGCAGGTAATGGTAAACATCTCCGGCAGGGTAGGCCACTGACCCATGAACAATTTCCCCCGGTATGTATCCAAAAAAGCCCAGGGTTTGCGCCCCAGGGAACCCAATTGCTGCATAACTATCCTCCGATTGGTTTAGACACGGCAGCCTGGAAAAGGTTGCGCCCCGCCGCCGTGGACGGCGATTGTTCCCCGGCGGGGTCGAATATCCCGTTCCCGGAACGGTGTTCAAAACACAGGCGGCGGAGGGTTATTGATCCGCCGGGGACGCGCCTTGTTTTAGGGTCACCAGATCATCCATGTACCTGAGCCGCCGGGACAATTCCCTGGCCAGGTTCATGATGATAAGCGAAAAACAGTGAATATCCTCCCGGTAGATTCCCCGGAGGCTTTTGTTGGAAATGGACAGTACCGTGGTATCTTCCAGAGCCCTGACGGTGGCGGCGCTGGGCATAATATCCAGCACTTCCATTTCTCCAAAGGTATCCCCTTCGGAGAATTCAAGAAAGGCGACACCCTGCTTTATCAGCGCAACCCGGCCTTCCAGGATAAAACTGATCCGGTCGTTGAGGCTTCCCTCCAGGATGATGTCGCTCCCCCGGGGGCAGCTTTTCTTTTCCATAAAGGGAAGGATCTTCCGGATTTGTTCCTCCAAGAGTCCGCCAAAAAAAGAATATTTCTGCAGTTTTGCCGGTTCCATAGTCGGCCTCCAGATTTGTATATTGGACTTGTTCGCTAATCCGGTCGGTTATCGAACAAGTTTTGCAAAATGCCGCACATTTTGCTGTTTTTAGCGGAATTTGGCCGGAAACTGAGGTTTCCGGCCAAGTCTATTTTGTCCGGTTGTGCCGTGATTGGGGGTGTCCGGAAACAGACCTCCCTTTTCTTCAGGCGTTAAATTTAAAAAACATGACGTCCCCGTCCTGAACCACATAGTCCCGGCCTTCCATACGGTACCGGCCGGCTTCTTTGATCTTCGCTTCTGTCCCGCAGGTAAAAATATCTTCGCAGCCGTACACTTCGGCCTTGATAAAGCCCTTTTCAAAGTCCGTGTGGATAACCCCCGCCGCCCGGGGCGCCTTATCGCCGGCGTGGATGGTCCAGGCCCGGCACTCGTCGGCGCCCGCTGTAAAAAAAGTCCGCAGTCCCAAAAGGCGGTAGGCGGCGCGGATCAAGGCGGCAAGTCCTGATTCTTTTAGGCCCAGTTCTTCAAGGAAGGCTTGTTTTTCTTCCGGATCCTCAATGCCCGCAAGCTCCGCCTCGAATTTTCCGCAGATGGGAACCGCTTCGGTTCCCTCCTCCGCGGCCCGCCGCCGCACCGCCTCCACGTAGCGCTGTTCGTTTCCGTTGGACAGGCTGACGGAGAATTCGCCGGATACGAATTGGGCTTCGTCCACATTACACACGTAGAGCTGTTTTTTCATGGTGATAAAGTGGCAGTCGTAAACAGCGGCTTCTTCATCATCTGCCAGGGAGGCGTTCCTGGCGGGTTTGCCCTCTTCCAGCAAAGGGCCGATTTTGGCAAAAGCGGAAAGCGCCGTTTCGGCGGCCTTTTTTTCCGCCGGGATTTTCAGCGCCCGTTCCTCCCGTTCCCGCCGTTTGGTCAAGGTTTCAAGATCCGCCAGGGCCAGTTCAATGTTGATGGTCTCCATGTCCGATTCGGGATCTACCCGGTTATTTACATGGATAATCCCGGGGTTATCGAAACAGCGTACTACCTGGGCGGTGATCCCCACCTCCCGGATGTGGGACAAAAACTGGTTTCCCAGCCCTTCGCCCCTGCTGGCCCCTTTTACCAGTCCGGCAATATCCACAAATTCCACCGCGGCGGGGATGACCCGCCGGGGCTTGAAAATTGCCGCCAGCCTGCCGAGTCTTTCGTCGGGTACGGCGGCGATCCCCACGTTAGGGTCGATGGTGCAAAAGGGATAATTCGCCGCTTCCGCCGGGGCGGCGCTGAGGGCGGAAAAAATCGTGGATTTTCCCACATTGGGAAGCCCCAGGATACCGCAGTTTAAGGCCATGGTTAATCATAAATCCCCCCATGGCGGAGGTCAAGATGAATCGCTTTTTCCATCCCCTGCTCCCGGTTCTTTATCCGGTCCTGGTTTTTGCCGATACTCAGATAAAGCGCTTGTGCATATTGTTGAAAATGTGTATAATTGAAGAGGTTTTTTCTCTCTCCATGAAAAAACCTCTGGGATTTGGGAGGTGCCAGAATGGGTGATGATGATAATCTTGATCTAGGTGAAGAGGATGCCGCCGGTGCGGGCGGCTCCGGTAAAAAAAAGGGCGGCCTGGCCGCTTTGCTGCCAAATTTATTGAAATTTGTCGCCATTGGAATTGGGGCGCTTATTTTTATCGTTACCGTGGCGGTCATAACCTATAAAATTCTTAGCGGCAGGGGAGAATCCCAGACCATGATTGATCCTACTTCGGAATATATCGGTACCCGGCCGCAATATTCCACCTTTACCTTGATAGGGCAGCTCAATACCCGGACCCGGGATCAAACCCACACAGTGGTAGTGGATATGCTGATCGAATACGATCTTAACAGCAACGCGGCGGCCACGGAACTTACCGCCCGGGTGAATCAGCTGCGGGACTTTACCAGGAACTACTTTGCCGGAAAGTACTACAGCGAGCTGGAACCGGAAAACGAGGCAAAGCTTAAGATGGAAATCCGGGAACTTCTTAATACAAGGTATCTGGATACCGCCAAGGTGCGGGGGATTCTGTTTAACAAACTGGATGTAATGGAATTGTAGGTTTCGCCGGGATTTATAGTTTTCCGGCCGCCGGCATAGAGGAAGGAGGTTTTGCGGGGTTTCCAGGGGAAGCTCCGGGGATGAGGGTATGACGGAAGTTCTGTCCCAGGACGAAATAGATCAGCTTTTAACCGCCATCAACGCCGGGGATACGGAGCCGGAGGTCTTTAA
>JAITHE010000168.1 GCA_031280125.1 Treponema sp. | reverse complement strand
TTTTCCCCGTGGCCAGGTGATACCCCGACGCGATGGCCACCGCGGCCCCCTCGTTTACCGCGGTGATATGGCGATCCCGTCCCGCGTGAAACGCCGTCCATGCGCAGAAACTTTTTTGGGATAGAGCCGCGCCCGGATACGGTGCAGCACCTCGGTTACGTTGTTAATCACTGCCATGGGGGACTCCTGAGAGGATATGGTGAGCAGCTGTGGACGGATCTCTCCTGTAAATTATGCCTGAGAGGGGAAGGGCGAATTTGTGTGTGTGTGTGTCGGCAGGTTGGGCCTCAAACTTGAGAGAAATTTCACGGTATACGCTCCCATCCCTTCCAGATACCCGCCGTAGACGTTCATAGCTACCAAACTACCATACGCACGAATTTTTGTCAAGTGCGTTTGCCGGCTAGGGGGAGGTTTCGGCAGTAATCCGCTCGTATACTCTCCGGATGCGCCCTCCGGAAATGACGGGCCCTTTATCCTCTCGGGGGGTTCCCTGAAGAACGACGGCAGGCAGGACGCCGTTCTTTGGGCCGGTCAACGGACTTATCCTCTGGAAGGGGAAGGTACATCGGTTTCCCGCCTGGTCATAGTGCCCCGGACCAAATAACCCCAGGCCCTGTCCGCCGTCCGGCGGTCAGGGTTTGCAGCGTACGGGGTATTTTGTGCGGGGCCTCCGGCGGGGGATTGCGCCGGGCCGGGGCATCCATTCCCGGAGCACCGCCCTATATGGGGCAGTGTCCTGGAGATACCGGGTACGGACATCCATTGCCTTTTTCTTCCCCTTCCACTACACTTGATGTATGATACATTTCGGCCTCCCTGCTGTTTTCCTTGCCATGGTACTGTCCGTCCAGGCCCTCTTCGCCCAGGAAAGCGCCGGAGCCGCCGTGCCGGAACCAGCCAATGGAGCGGCTCCAGGTTCCGTACCGGAGGTTTCGGCCAATGCTCCGGCGGCGGCCTCTGCCGAAGCGGCGGCGTGGATTATCCCTATTGAGGGAGACATTGCTCCTTCCATGGTAACTTTTGTCCGCCGGGAAGCCCGCCGGGCCCTGGACGGGGGAGCCCAGTATATCGTTTTCGAAATCGACACCTTTGGGGGCCGGGTAGATTCGGCCTTGCAGATCACATCGTTTATTATGTCCATTAAAAAAGCCCGGACCATAGCCTGGGTAAGGAACAGCGAAAATTCCATGGGCGTAAGCTGGTCTGCCGGAGCGCTTATCGCCCTTTCCTGCCAGGAAATCTACATGGCCCGGGGAACTTCCATGGGGGCCGCCGCGCCGGTTACTGCCGGCGCCGACGGCAAAACCGAAGGGGCTGGAGAAAAAACCGTGGCGGCGGTGCGTTCCCAAATCGCGGCCCTGGCGGAAAAAAACGGATACCCCACGGGGATTGCCCTGGCCATGGTGGATTACGATGTGGAACTGTGGGAGGTCCAGGTTGACGGTTCCCTTAGGGTCCTTACCGTGCAGGAACTGGAACGGCTTGAACAAATGGACCCTAAACAGGAAGGCGCCCCCGGCGAAATCCGGCGGGCAGGGCTTATCTCCCCGGCGGGAAAACTGCTTTCCCTTACCGCAGGCGAAGCTTACCGTTACGGTCTTGCCCGGGGAATTGCGGACGACCGGGAAACGCTGCTGGCGTCGTTGGGCGCCAAAAACGTTTTGGAAGAAAGCGCTCCCAGCGCCTCCGATTCGGTTATTTCTTTTCTGGTGTCAGGCCCCGTCCAGGGGATCCTTATTCTCATCGGCCTTATCATGATCTTCCTAGAGATCCAAAGCCCCGGTTTCGGTATTCCCGGAACGGCGGCTATTGTCTGTTTTGTCCTGGTTTTCGGGGCCAGTTTTCTTCTGGGCAGGGTCGGTTCCCTGGAAATCATCCTTTTTATGCTGGGCCTGGGCCTTCTGGCGGTGGAGATTTTCCTTGTCCCTGGCTTTGGCTTTATCGGGATTTCAGGTATTGTACTTATCGCCTTTTCTCTGATACTTTCAATGCAGGACTTTATCATCCCCCGGTTTGAATGGGAATGGGGCCTTATGGGCCGCAATGCTATTGTGGTTTCCGTGGGGCTTCTGGCGGCGATTACCGGAATTGCCGTTATTGCACTGTTGGGGCCAAAAACAAAGATGTTTGACCGGTTGATGCTAAAAACCCGGATAGAAAAAACCGCCAGTGAGGGAGCGGGCTGGCAGGAAGACGGCGGACTTGAATCGGATTACCGGGACCTTGCCGGAAAAACCGGAAGGGCCGTAACGGTACTGCGTCCCGCCGGCAAAGCTGAAATAGAAAATGAAATTTTCCAGGTTGAAACCGCCGGCGTTTTCGTGGATGCCGGCAGGGAAATCAAGGTGGTTAAGGTTCAGGGAAATACTATCATTGTAAGGAGTGTATAATGGGCAGCGGTATTATTATTCTGGTGGGGATCGTTGTTGTCGGGCTGATTGCTCTGGGCTTTTTAATGCTCTTTTTCCGGTTTTTCGGCCTCTGGTTCCGGGCGCTGCTTTCCGGCGCCCATGTAGGGCTGGGCCGTCTGGTGGGGATGTGGCTCCGGCATGTGAACCCCGGGGTTATCGTTGATTCCCGGATCATGCTGACCAAGGCGGGGATCAACGTTTCGTCGGATCTTCTGGAAACCCACTTCCTTGCCCGGGGGGACGTAGTAAAGGTAAGCCGCGCCCTGGTGGCGGCTAACAAGGCCAATATCCCCCTGCCTTTTCAGCGGGCCGCGGCGATTGACCTGGCGGGCCGGGACGTATTTGAAGCGGTACGGACCAGCGTTAATCCCAAGGTTATCGACTGCCCCGATACCGGCAAGGGCAAGCTCACCATTGATGCGGTAGCCAAGGATGGGATCCAGCTTCAGGTAAAGGCCAGAGTTACGGTGCGGGCCAACATTGAACGGCTTGTCGGCGGCGCGACGGAAGAAACGATCATTGCCCGGGTTGGGGAAGGGATCGTTACCACCATCGGCTCTTCCGAATCCTACAAGGCGGTGCTGGAGAATCCCGACACCATTTCCAGAACCGTTCTTGCCAAGGGTCTGGATGCGGGCACAGCCTTTGAAATCCTTTCCATCGACATTGCGGACATAGACGTGGGGGCCAATGTGGGGGCCAAGCTTCAGGCGGATCAAGCGGAAGCGGATAAACGCCGTTTCCAGGCGGAAGCGGAAAAACGCCGCGCTGCCGCCCAGGCCCAGGAGCAGGAAATGCTCGCCCTGGTTCAGGAAAACCGGGCCAAGGTTGTACTGGCGGAAGCTCAGATCCCCCTGGCCATCGCCGACGCCTTCAAGAGCGGCCACCTGGGGGTTATGGACTATTACCGGCTTAAAAACATTCAGGCCGATACAGACATGAGGTCTTCCATCGGCACAGCCAAGTAAACATGGAAAGGGCGGCGTTTGATGGACGAGCTTTTTAGCAATATTTTATACTTTATTCCCATTGCCTTCATTATTGCGATCCGGTTCATCAACGCACGGAATAAGCAGCAGCAAAAACCGCCGCCAAAACCGCCCGTTAAAACCTATTCCTCCGGTCCGGCGGACCGTTCCGCCGGCCAGGTTCTGCCATGGCCGGACACAAGACAATCTGCCGTAAAAAAACCTCCGGCGGTTAAGAAAATCGCCGCCGCAAAACGGACAGCGGTCCCGCAGAAAACCGGTTCCCTGGTTCCAAAAACGGATGGAGCCGGCTCTTTAGCGGAACAGTTGTTCCAGCCTGCCGGGGCCGTTCTTCCCGCAGCGGCGGATTCCGCTTCGGAAGCCCTGCCCCTGTTGCCCAGCAAAAAACTAACGCCGTTGCAGCAAGCGCTGGTGTGGTCGGAAATCCTTGGACCGCCCCGGAGCGAACAACCAATGGCATAACGCCTGCCGGCAGTCCTACGCCTCGAATACGGCCCGCGCCACAGGCATACGCCGCCCCATACCGAAAGCCCGGGGAGAAACCTTTAACACAGGAGGAGCCTGACGGCGCTTAAACTCCGCGCGGGCGACGGCCCTGATAACCCGCTCAACCAGGGCGCGGTTTTTTCCCCGCGCAGCGATCTCGTCCGCGGACAAATTGTCAAACAGGTACAGCCGCAAAATCCCGTCCAGCTCATCGTAGGGCGGCAGAGTATCCGCGTCCTTTTGGTTGGGCCGCAGCTCCGCCGACGGCGGCTTGTCGATAATCGCCTGCGGAAGAGGCGGCTTCTTCCCCGCCGCCCCTTCCCGCCCGTTGATCCACCGGCACAGGGCAAATACTTCCGTTTTGAACAAATCCCCAATCGGCCCCAGCGCCCC
>JAITHE010000163.1 GCA_031280125.1 Treponema sp. | reverse complement strand
CTTACCCTTTTGGCGGCGTATAACCGGGCGGCTAACGCGGAGATGGACGGCCTTGTCCGTTCTCTCAATGACGATGAATGGAACCGGGAACTGGGGGGCTACTTTGGATCGATCCGAAGCCTCTGTTCACATCTCTATATCTGCGATCTTTTGTGGATGCGGCGTTTCTTTGATCCGGGGAGCGGCCTTGATCTTTCCCCGGAGCTGGCCCGCCAGTGGGAGGAGCCCCTTAAAGAAAAGTACAGCCTTAAAGACACGATCTTTGCCTCAAAAGACGAGTACCTTGCCAAACGGCCCGACACGGACGGGAGGCTTGCCGCTTTTGTGGAAGCCCTGGACGAAAGGATTTTGGGGCGTACCCTCAGCTATACCAACTCCTCGGGAACGGCCCTGAAGAAAAACTTCGGCGCCGCCCTGGTTCATCTTTTTCTCCACCACACCCACCACCGGGGGATGATCTCGGTTTACCTGGAGATCATGGGAAAGGAAAACGATTTTAACATGCTCCTGCCCCTGGTGGACTAAGCCCGCCGCCATGCCAGTAGAAGGCGCATGATGCGCCTGTTCCTAACCTGTCCAAGGCCCGGGGGAAGAACAGGCCCTACTCCCATTCGATTGTGGCGGGGGGCTTGCTGGAAATATCGTAACATACCCGGCCTATGTCCTTAACCGTATTGGTAATCAGGGTGGCTATTTCGGCAAGGTCTCTGGCCAAAAAAGGGTACACGCCGGCAGTCATGCCATCGGCGCTGGTAACCGCCCGGAGGGCTAAAACCCAGCCGTACCGGCGGAGATCCCCGGCGACCCCCACGGAGCGGACCGGAAGCAGCACCGCAAAGGCCTGCCAGATACTGTCGTAGAGGGACACTCCCCTCTTTCCCGGAACGGGGCGCTTTTTTAATTCCCCAATAAAAACGGCGTCCGCTTCCCGAAGGACAGCGCACTTTTCCCTGGTTACTTCCCCCAAAATTCTCACCGCCAGCCCTGGACCGGGAAAAGGATGACGGCGTACCGTTTCTTCTTCCACCCCCAAGAGGCGGCCCAGGGCGCGGACCTCGTCCTTGTAGAGCCTGTCCAGGGGCTCGATGATCCGTCCCTCCTGGCGCTTGGCCTCCACCAGAGGGCTTCCCACATTGTGGTGGCATTTGATTACCCGGGCCTTTTTGCCCACCCCTGCACCGCTTTCGATCAGATCGGTGTAAAGGGTCCCCTGGGCCAGGAAGTAGGACGAAGGCAGGCCAAGGGCCGCCACTTCCCGTTCCTGGATAGTGATAAAAAGATCCCCGATGACTTTCCGCTTGGCCTCGGGATCTTCAAGGCCCTTCAGGGCTGCAAAAAATTCATCCCCACAACTAACCATGTGGAGATGCTCCGCACCGAGTTTTTCCAATGCCGCCTTTATCTGGGTGGTCTCGTCTTTCCTCATCAGCCCTGTATCCATATACATAAGGTGGACCCGGGAGGCGGGCAGAGTTTTAAGAAGCAGCGCCGCCGCCGCGGTGGAATCCACTCCCCCGGACACCAAGAGCAGTACCGGGGTGTCCCCCACCTTGGCGGTCAAATCTCCCCGCATAGTTTCCACATAGGCTTCCATGGACCATCCCCGGCGGCAGCGGCAAATACCAAACACAAAGGAGGCAAGGATCTCCTGCCCCCGCTCACAGTGGGTTACCTCCGGGTGAAATTGAAGGCCGTACCAGGGCTTTTCCCGGTGAACCAGGACCGCGGGGTATCCGGTTTCGCTCCGGCCAACTTCGGTAAAACCCGGCGCCAGCTTGGTGAGGGTATCGCCGTGGCTCATCCAGGCGGTAAAGGTTTCCTTACCAGGGCGTTTATTGAAACGGCCGCCGGAAACGCCGGGCCGACTCATACCGGGTTTTCCGGTGCTGTCCCGCAGGACCCTAACCTTAACGCCGCCATATTCCCGTTTGGGAAGGGGAGCCACTTCGCCGCCGTTGTCCACGTTCATCTTCTGGAGGCCGTAACAGATCCCCAGCAGGGGGAGGCCGCAGGCATAAATCCGCCGGTCCGGCGCGGGAGCGTCCGGGTCGTAGACAGAGGCGGGGGAACCGGAAAGAATAATCCCCCGGATCCCGCCGGCAAATCCCTCCGCGGCGGCGCTGCCCGCCGTCCCGGGCACAGCGCCGCCGCTTTCACCGCCCTGCGGCAGTACCGCTCCCAAGTCCGCATCGCCGGGCAGGATCTCCGTATAGACCCCCAGTTCCCGGATACGCCGGCCAATAAGCTGGGTGGTCTGGCTGCCAAAATCAAGGATAAGGATTTTATCCAACTGCATGCTCCTTTATTTCTGTATCACATACACGATAATTCATAGATAAATATGGGCCGGATAGAATATTTATAGAAAAATATTTACCGCCTCTTCCCCGGGGACTTCATCCCCGCCAGGGGCTTTTGCGGATTATCGTATCTTTCCGGTCGCAGCCTACGGACACAATATCAACGGGGGTTTCGCAGAACCGTTCGATAAATTCAATATACTCCATGGCCTCCACGGGAAACTCCTCGTAGGTCAGCCGGTCTGCCAGGCGCTGTTTCCATCCGGTAAAGGTCCTCAAGACGGGCTTGGCGGCAAGGAGATCCTCAATGGAAGCAGGAAAGTCTTCCACTATTTTGTTCCCAATGCGGTAGCCGATGCAGGCCCTGATTTCTTCCATGGTGTCGTATACGTCCAGATGGGTCATCACCAGGGAATCAATGGAATTGGTAAAACAGGCGTAACGCAGGGCCGCCAGATCCAGATAGCCGCAGCGCCGGGGTCTGCCGGTGGTAACGCCGTATTCCCGCCCCGTATCCCGGATAAAGCGGCACAGAGCGTCCTCGCCGCTGGAATCGAATTCGCTGGGAAAAGGACCGTTTCCCACCCTGGTGGAATAGGCCTTGAAAACCCCCAATACCTTGTCCAGGGCCCGGGGGCCTACGCAGCCCCCCACCGCTGCCCCGGCGGCGCAGGACATGCCGCTGGATACATAGGGGTACGTACCCAGATCCAGATCCAGCAGGGCGCCCTGGGCTCCTTCAAAGAGAATGTGGGCGTTTTTACGGTGCATAATAAACGAAGCCAAATCCACCGACATGGCCCTGAGCCGGTCCAGATAGGGCGCCAGAAATTCCTGGTCGGCGCTTTCCAGGTCTTCCATTTTTTCCTTCCAGCCAAGATCCGCAATCCGTATTCCGTCCCGGTCGCTCTTCATGGAATAGGTAATACCGATGCCCCGGCCGGTGGTGCCGATGGGCTTTTTTCGTCCCTCATCCCGGTTCTTGTCTATGTTAATGTACCGGGGCAGGACAATATGGGCCCTGCTGGAAATGAACACCCGCCCCGACGTTTCTATGCCCCGCTCATTGAGCATGGCCAGCTCGCTGAAAAGGGCCTGGGGATCTATGGCCATCCCCGCCCCCAGGATAACGGTTTTATCGGGGTAGAGGATACCCGAAGGAATCAAGTGGAGGGCATATTCTTCGCTGCCCAGAACGATAGTATGCCCCGCGTTGGCGCCGCCTGAAAAACGCACTATGATCTGTGCATCGCCGGCCAGGTAATCTACGATTTTTCCCTTGCCTTCATCGCCCCACTGGGCGCCTATAACTACAACTTTCATGATCACTAAGGATAACACAGGGGAAAAGAAAAAACAGGCGGCGCCTTCCTATATTTTCCGGTCCATGGCCGCATAAAAAAGGGCCGCCCTTTACCGGGCGCGGCCCCTTCCTGCGATTCCCCAGAGGGAATTATAGATTATCGGATTTAGCGATCAACCCAGCGACGGATCGCTGTGCCCAGGGCCAATTCCTTTTTTTGGCGCCCGGCCGGATGGCAAGGGTCAGATCCACCGCCGCGGCGGGAAGCTGCCCCGGCTCAAGGCCCAGTTCTTTGCCGTAGTAGGCAAGGTCAAGTTCCATGGGCCCAAAATCAAGGCCCACTCCCACGGCGGGGAGCATGTCGTTCATGCCCGCGCGAACCATGATCATGTCCAGCATGGTAATTTGCAGGCCAATCCCCAGGTTAAGCCAGGCGTTTCGCTGGTTCAGGTAATCTGTCTGCCGGAAGACATTGGTAAAATCCTTCCAGTCAACGGCGGCAGTAATGCCTGTTCCCGCCAGGAAGGAAGGGGCATTTTCCCAGAACTGCCCAATCTTGAAATCGTAGGCCGCCCCAAGATTCAGGGAAAAGGGCACGTAATAGCTGTTGGTATCCGTACCTAGAATGTTTTGTAGAACCCTTCCCCTGGTATAAATATCGCTAAAGGTGATCCCCGCGGAAAGCCCCGCGTCCCAGCGGTACATGAAACCCAGGTCGAAGCCCATACCGCCGATAAGGGGGGCGGTAATGTCTTCCAAAAAGTCGTAATCATTGTCCATAAGTTCCATAATGTCCACCGCCGCGTTGGTGGTTTTCACCCGGAGGAAGGGCTTTACGGTAACCCCCACGTCCACTGTGTGGGAGTCCATGTCGAGGATTTTGAAGGCAAACCCCACGGGAAGGAACACATCGGCATACGCGTTTATTTCCACATAGGTACCGATGATGTTGGGATTAACAAAAACCCGGCTCCAGAGGCCGAAACCAAAACCATCGGACACCCAGGCAATGGCAAGGGGAAGCTCCCGGATGTCAAAACCCAGGGGCACCTTGCCCCCGCTCAGGGCGTCCATGGCCGACCCCAGCTTGCTCACCTCGCCGCTGGCGGCATCCTGGAAAGGCCCCAACAGTTTGAAGGTCTTTTGGGGGTTCAGCAGGGTAGGAGACAGGGCAAAGATACTGCGCTGCTCCACCCGCATGATCGCAGCGGGATTTACCAGGAGGGCAAACACATTGTCCGTATAGGCCACGTGGGACCCGCCCATCCCGCTGCTCCGGGCGGTGGGCATTTCGATCCGGGGCATGGCCTTTTTTTCATCGGCAAAGACCGCGGCGGCACAAATTAGGATAAAGCAAAGGCACAGGGTAGCTTTCTTTTTCATTAACTCCTTCCTCAAGATGCCAAACTAAAGGCTTTTTTGATGGCCCCGGTGATGGGGTTACTGTCAAATTTACCGGTGGTATCGGCGGCGATAAGGTTAAGGTAAGCCGCCAGAGCCACCGCTTCCGGGGTTGCGTCATCCGCGACCTTGGCCTTACCGCCTTCAATACGGAAACCATTTTTGTCCAGGTCGCTCAGATTGTCCAGGCTGCTGGCAGCGGTATTGTCCAATACGGCCACGGTCAGTATCATGATCGCCTCCCCCGCTTCGGAGGGCTTAACAATATCGCCGTAGGAACCCGCGTCTGTGGGAAAGGTGGGCTCCCCGCCGCCGGTGATGCTGCCCTGCACGATACCGGCAAGGTCGTGGGCTGCCTGGGTGTTCTTTTTAAGCTCCGCCTCGATCTTGTCCAACACGTCCTTAATGGCTTCTTCGTCCTCTGCCTCAATTTTGTCCAGAATGTTGGAGGCGGTACTGATGATGGCCTCGCCAAGTCCCGCGGCTTCAATGGCGATTTTTACCCCCGCGGCTTGGAACTGCGCCTTTTCCAGCCCGCTCAACTTACCGCCGTCAAGATCCGCCAGGATCTTCTTAAGCAGGGCCGTGGCCAGTTTGGGGTTACCCCGGGCGGCGGCCAGCCAATCCGATAGATTGTTCACGCTCAAAGAAACGTTGGAATAATCGTATTCCCTTTCGTTCCCCCAGGAGGTGCTGAAGAAGTTATCGCAGGAACCAAGAACCAGCGCCGCCAGGAGTACAAAGAGAACCGGAATATAAAGTTTTCTTTTCATAGCTGCTCCTTTATGATGGAATTCACGTCTACTTACGTACTACAAGGAAAGTATAGCGTTTCTTTGTCCATTTATCAAGGGAAATTTCCGGGTTTTGCCCCTTTCTTGCCCCCTGTGGGGATCGGTTTAGGGGCGCCTCCTAAATCCGGCTGTAGTTGGGAGCTTCCTCCGTGATGGTTACGTCGTGGGCGTGGCTTTCCCGCAGGCCCGCGGCGGTGATTTTTACAAAATTCCGGTATTTGTTAAGTTCCCCAACGGTCCTGCAGCCACAGTACCCCATGGCTTTGCGGAGCCCTGATACCAGTTGAAAAAGATAGCTCTTTAACTCCCCCTTGTAGGGAACCCGGCCTTCGATCCCCTCCGGTACGGGTTTTTCGTCCTTGCCGATCTGGTAGCGATCCCCTCCGCCCTCGTTGATTGCGGCGATACTCCCCATACCCCGGTACTCTTTGTAGATCCGCCCGTCGTAGAGAATTTCCTTGCCCGGGGCTTCTTTTAAACCGGCAAAGAGACTGCCAATCATCACCGTACTGGCCCCGGCCCCGATGGCCTTGGCGATGTCCCCGGAAAATTTGATCCCCCCGTCGGCAATCACCGGAACCCCGCTCCCGGCGGCTTCTTCCGCACATTCCCAAACGGCGCTAAACTGGGGCACCCCCACCCCGGACACGATCCGGGTGGTACAGATGGAACCGGGGCCTATTCCCACCTTAACAGCATCCGCCCCGGCCTCAATGAGCCGCCGGGTTCCCTCTTTCCGGGCCACATTTCCCCCAATAACGGGAATACCATAGTTTTTTTTGATGGCCGCCACGGCATCCATGACATTTTTAGTATCCCCGTGGGCGGTGTCCAGGACCACAAAATCCACCATGGCCTTTTTAAGCAGCGGCATACGAACCTTATAGTCCTGGGGGGAAACCGCCGCCCCCACCACAAGCCGGCCGCTCTTGTCCGTGGCGGCCTGGGGAAACAGGGCGTGCTTTTCCATATCCTTAACGGTGATCAGCCCTTTCAAACGGCCTTCAGCGTCCACCACAGGGAGTTTTTCGATCCGGTGTTTGTCGAATTTCTCCCGGGCCTCGGCGGCGGTGGGTTCCCCTTGAACCACGATAGGATTTTTCGTCATCACCTGGGTAACTTTAAGGGTATCGTCCAGGCAAAAACGGAGATCCCGGTTGGTGATGATCCCCGTAAGGCGGTCTTCCAGATTCAGAACGGGCATACCGGAAACGTTAAAGCGCGCCATGACGAGCTTTACGTCCCGGATAGTGGCGTCTTCCCCCACGGTAACCGGGGATCCAATTACCCAGTTAAGGAAGCGTTTTACATGGGCTGCCTGCCGGGACTGCTCTTCCGGACCTAAGTTGCGGTGGATCACCCCCGCTCCCCCTTCCAGAGCAATGGCAATGGCCAGGTACTCCTCTGTTACCGTGTCCATGGCCGCGGAAATAACGGGCACATTCAGGTTAATTTCCCCGCAGAGGGGGGCGCTTACATCGCAGTCCCGGGGGAGTACATCGCTGTATCCCGGCAGGAGCAGTACATCGTCGTAGGACAGGGCTTCTTCAAAGTACACGGAATAAATATATCAAATATAGAAGAAAAATGACAAGCCCGGTGGAAGGCAGGACAATACGGGGAAAATTCACCCGCGATCCACGGAAAACCGCCCGAGGGCAGGGGCAAACCGGTGTAAAATGCGGAATTTATTCGTATATTTTGTAATTTTTTCAAAAAATTCCGGTAAATTCTGGAAATATTTACTGCTCTGCTGTATACTTAATAAGGCTCCCGGAAGAGAGGCCGGGGCCCCCCCTTGATAAAAAGTACAAACCGGTCTGCCGGTTTTCCGGCAGTTGAAACTATGCCCTTAGTTAATAAGAGGAGGTCCTATGAACAAGAAAATCTTTTCCCTACGGCTGGCAGTAACGCTGGTTTCCGGCTTGCTTGTCCTGTCCTGCATGAACCCCATAGGGTTCAACCCCGATCTTAAGCTGGAATTTGACGTGAACGCCAACGTTTCCGGCGAGATCGGCATCGATTCCGTGAACAGCGCGGAAATCCAGATTAGGAACCACACAAAAAGTATTGACATTTACAAGACCGACATAGTGTATGCCGAAACCGGGGCGACTCCTCCGGAAAGCACGGCGGCCCGCATTACCGGAGCCCCCGTTGCCGGTACTCAGGAATCAATCCTGCTGCGGCCCATGAAGGCGGACCCCAGGACCATGTATAAGGTCCAAATATGGTACCGGGAAGCACAGGGGAGCCCCGCCGGTGTGGGTCATGCAGCCAATCCTTCCTGGGATTTTGGGGCAAACAATGCAGCGGTGGCCGACAAATCGCTGGAAATCAGGGAACTTCCCCGGGGTAAATACGTTATCCACGTGTACCGCAAAGTCAGCGGCGATATTGGAATAGCGGTGGACGATGATACCTCGAACATGACGGACATGAACGACAACCACCAGAATGCGGACTTTGTTACCAACGTTAAGGTAAACAATGTTATCGACCTGAGCGGAGCGGAAATTAACCTGACCATGCCCGGCGGCGGCCTCAATGTCAATACCAGCGTATCCTTCTCCACCGAAGTAACGGCCCTGTTTAACTCCCTGATCGAAGCTATCAACGCCAACAGGCCCTACCCCAACGGATACGGTATGGTGATTGTACGGAACCACACTTCCCAGCAGCTTTCCAATATCGAGTTTACCAAAGCCGGCAACACCGTAGGTCTGCCGGGGGTTATCCGGGCCGAGGATCAAAACGGGATGATCCTTTCCAAGGGCACATGGGAGGCCAAGCTCAATGTCGCGGGGTATGCCAGTAATCCGGTGGGCCCCAAGAACATCCTTCTGGCCAACGGCGGAAAAGAATACCTCCACGTCTACAAAAACAAGTCCGGGGGTTACAGCTTTGTGGTGAGCGAAAGGGAATGGACCGGCGACCTTATCCTGTCCTTGAGCGATGCGGATTCGTCCTACAGCTTTACCGTGAACATCAATATCAACACCCCCAATACCAACCCGAACAAGGGCGCCCTCTTTATCCACAACATGACCACCAAACTGCTTGACGCCCCGGATCCGGGAAAAATGCACATCGTATCCCAGGATTTAAGCCCCGCCGCGACCTATGATCTGGCTGTGGGCGCAAAAGCTACCATCGGCGGCCTGGTGGATCCGTCCAACTATGACGTTTCCGTGGGAACAAAATCGACCACCGTATTTGTGTCCCACATGCAGCCCACCCACGTGTACTACTACAAGACCCGGGATGGGAACTACAACATCTCCGATTACTGGCCTCCCCACGACGCCGATCAGAGCGAGGGCATTGGCATTGAGCTGGGACCAGAGCAGGCGGTCATAGTGGTCAAGAACAGGTCCGACTTTATCATCGACATGTTCTCCTGGATGGCCCACGAATACGAAATTGAGCTTACCTCCGGGGACGATGTGGCCACTGTGGTTGAAGCCGGAACCAGTCCCATCGGCTTCATGGTCAGGGGCGGTTCTTACGGGGAATATGTTACCAGAACCGTTAATCCCGGCCAGATCCTTACCATCACTGTCCAGGGGAACCAGATCATCGACATTACCCCGCCGATTGTCATCACTCCGCCTCCGCCGCCTCCGATTATTCCGCCTGTTACCTATGACCAGACCATCGTATTCAAACACGAGACCGGCTATGACACGCCCATTGAATACCTGATCCTCTACCGGGA
>JAITHE010000157.1 GCA_031280125.1 Treponema sp. | reverse complement strand
GATAGTGTTACGGGGGGGCGCCAAAGGCGCCGTTAACGGGCAGAGCGTAATTTGAAAGCCCCCTTCCCCCGAAGGGGCGGGCGTAATCCGTAACAGCGCCGCCCCCATTAAAACCCCCTTCGGGGGCGCATTGACAGCAAAGCCCCGCATCCCGCATACTGCCATAAATGAATGGGAAAACAGTACATCTGGTTACCGGCGCCAACGGGCGGACCGGGCTTGCCCTCTGCGCGGAACTGCGGTCCCGGGGCCATTTTGTGCGGGCCCTAGTCCGCAGGGGAAGTGAAGCCTATCACCCCTTCCTGGCGCCGTTTACGGATGAAATCGTCTACGGCGACATACGCGGCCGGGAATCCCTGGACGCCGCGTTTTCCGGGGCGGATTATGTGTATCACCTGGCCGGTATTGTTTCCATCGCCAGCAAAATGAACCGCGAAATTGCCGAGGTAAACATCGGCGGTACCAAAAACGTCATTGACGCCTGCCTGGCGCGGGGCGTCAAACGGCTTGTGTATACCGGCACGGTGCATACCCTGCCCTTTACCGGCACAAAAACCGTGCTGCGGGAAATACCGCGCTTTCACCCGGAAGCGGTGCGCGGTTCCTACGCCGTGTCCAAGGCGGCGGCTTCCAATCTGGTGCTTGACGCCGTGCGGGAACGGGGGCTGGACGCGGTAATCGCCATGCCCTCGGGGATTGTGGGCGGCTTTGAGCTCAAGCGGTCCAACTTTGGGCAGATGCTGGTGGATGTCGCGGAGCGCCGGCTGCCGGTCTATGTGAAGGGCCGCTACGATTTTGTCGCGGTCCGGGACGTGGCGCGGGCGCTGGCGGACCTTGCTCTGGCCGGAAGCGCCGGGGAAAGCTATATCGTTTCGGGGAGCGTGGTTACCGTGGAAGAACTGGTAACCTGGGCGGCGCGGGCGGCCGGCGTAAAACCGCCCAAACTATGCCTCCCCCTTCCCCTGGTTAAATTGTTTTCCTATCCCGCCGAGCGGATCGCGCTCCTCCAAAGGCGGACGCTGGTTTTTACCCCCTACGCCATCAAGGTACTGGGGGACAACTGCAATTTTTCCCACGAAAAACTTGCCGCCCTGACCGGCTACGCCCCTTCTTCCGTTGAGGAGGCGATACGCGAACAGGTTGAGTATTATCTTTCGGTCTATAAACCGGCCTTTATGAAAGCGGCATAAACATGGTAACCCTGCTGTTTTTTTCCGGTACGGGAAACACCCTTTGGGCCGCGAAACAGATTGCCCAACCCCTGGGGGAAGGGGCGGAAGTCCTGAATATCGCCTCGGAGATGCTGAAGCCGCCGGGGATTATCGCGGCGGAAAAGGCCGTGATTTTGTTTCCGGCCTATGCCTTTCAGATGCCGGATATGGTGCGCCGTTTTATCCTCCGCACGGAATTCCGCTCGCCCTATATCGCGGCGCTGGTTACCTACGGCACCGATCCCGGCGGGGCGCTGGCCGAGGCGCGCCGCCTTTTCCGCAAAAAAAAACAGGCCCTGTCCTATGCCGGGCGTATTCCCGCGGTGGAAAACTTTATCCCCCTGTTCGGGCCGCCGGGAAAACGGACGGTGGAAAAACGCCTCGCGCTCCAGGCGGCGGCGTCGGCGGAAGCGGCGCGGGCGGTGGCGGAGGGGCGGGCCAACCGGGTATGGAGCGTCCGGCCCTTGGCGGCGTTTATTTCCACGCTGTTCCGGCTGGGAAAGCGGTTTTTTGTACGGGGCTACCGGGCCCTTGATATCTGCAACGGCTGCGGGATCTGCGCACGGGTATGCCCCGCGGGGGCGGTTACCCTGGAAAACGGGCGGCCGGTTTTTTCTTCCGCCTGCGAACATTGCCAGGGCTGCCTTAACTGGTGCCCCCGCCGGGCCATCCGCTACCTGCGGATGAAGCCCGATTCGCCGCGCTGGCATCATCCGGGGGTAGCCGCGGCGGAGCTGTTCCGCGAAGAATTGAGAAATGAGAGTGGAAAGGAAGATAAGATACGGGGATGGAAAAGATAGACGGGAGAACGATAGGGGCGGGGGCGCGGGTATGCGCGGGGAAGCACCGGTAGTAAAGTGGGCAGAGAAGAAAGAGAATGCAAGTATGATTTCAGCGATAACGAATCAGGGAAAAGTACATTGGAAACTTATGGGATTTAATATTTGACCAGGAAAATTTTTTAACTAGGGTGTGTTCACACTATATAAAGCGATCAAGATTGGGCGCATTTTTTCGGGCTTGGCCCGAAAAAACCGGGCTTTCCGCTCCAATTCCTCGGGACCGTTCCACGGTCCCTGCGGGATTTCCGCTTCAATCCCTTGCGCTGTCTCAGAAATTGGCTGGCACGGTTATGGTTTTGCCGTAGTGTGAACAGGCCCTAGAGTTTGTCTATAACGTATCCACATTATAGACAAACCGCATCCCGCGGCTAAAGTTTTTCAAATTGCCAGCTTATCCCGCCGCTGCTGACGGTTACCCGGCAGTAGGTCCGGTGGCTCCGGTAATCTTCAATGGTGATGTAGTTCACGCCCCCGAGATTTTTGACAAGCCGCTTGTGGATGTGCCCCGTGAACATGGCGTCGCAGCGGCCTTTCAGCATGGAGGTGATCCGGGCCCGCTCCCGGGTGTCGGTGAACTGCTGAATATCCACGGGGCTTTCGACGAAGAGGTTCACATGGGAAAAAACAAAGACCCGCTGATTCCGGGCACGGGCGGCCTTCACCCCCCGCTCCAGCCAGTCAAGCTGATCCTTGCCGAAAAAGGCGTTGGCGGAGTCGAGGAAAAACAGGGACGCGCTCCCCGCCTCAACCCGGTAACGGGTGGAACCGATGAGTTCCTTCCACTCGCGCCAGTTGCCGAAGTAGACGTCGTGGTTCCCTATCACGGGGTAACAGGGCACATTCAGGGACCGGGCGACGGCGATAAATTTTTCCACGTCCTCCCGGTACCCGCACTGGGTGATATCCCCGGTGAAGACCACGAAGGAGGCGCCGTTGAGCCGGGAGGCGAGCCGCTCAAGGCCGTGGGCGTCCCCCTCCTCGATGTGGGTGTCGGTCAGCACGATGAAGGAGTAGTCCGTCCCCAGGGACAAGGTCCGGTCCGTGTCGCTGAGGAACTTGAAAGAGTCCCTGGACTCCGGGCGGACCGCCAAATCGCCGGAACCGAAGAGGCCGAAGAGATCGTTGTTGCAGGCGGCGAGAAAACAGAGGCCCGCCAACAGGGGGAGCCATAAAAAAATTTTCCTTGAACAATTTACCAGGTGAATACAACACCTCCCCGGTAGACAATACCGTAAAAATTGGCGCTCAGGGCGACGCTTCCGCTCTGGAGAATTTCGAACTCGTTGATCAGGGCGCACTGTTTGGTGAGGTACACCGTACTGTTGAGGTTGATAAAGTAGGCCCCCATGTTTCCGGCGTTGAAGTTGTTGAAGTTGGCGCAGCGCAGCCCGAGCCGGAGCTTTTCGCGGTCGAGGAAATTCACGTATGCTGAAAAGGAGATCATCGACTCGAAAACCGGCGGCTCTCCAAAAAACTCGGTAAACCGGAACCCCGGCCCCAGGGCTATCCCCGCCCAACGGCCCTTCAGCGACATCAGGGGCAGGAGGGTATGGCTGTATATCTCGTAGCCCGGCAGGCCGTTGTAGATGTAAGCGAGGCCGGCGTAGAGGGGAAGGCTTATGGGCAGGGCCGCCTCGCCGCCGGCAAAGGCTTTGTTGGCCAACTCTTCCCCCCCCCCCCCCCCCCCCGGCGCCCAGGGCAAATCCGCCCCGGACCGTGCAGCGTTCGTTGATCTCCAGGGCCCCGGCGGCGGAAAGGTCCCAGCAAAAATAAAGGGCCCGGTTGAATTCCGGGCTGAAGGTAAAGCCCGCCTCCTTTCCGGTAAGCTCCAGATTGAGGGAATACAGGTTCGGCAGGATCAAAAAGAAAACCAGGGGGAGGATTCTTCGTTTGCAGCCGCTGACAAACCTGTTCGCCTGATCCATGGAAACCATCCAGAGCCCGCCTCTTAACGCCCGCAGCAAAATTTGTACTTCTTGCCGCTGCCGCAGGGGCAGGGATCGTTGCGGCCCACCTTGGGGCTGGAACGGACCACCGTGCGGGGGGCCACGTGGCCGTCATCGTAGAACCAGCGGCCCTCCCTTTTTTTGAACCGGGCCTGCTCGTGGTGGACGTCCCGGAGCCCCTCCCGTTCGTAGACCGCCTCGAACTCCACGGTTCCCTCGGTATCCGCGGGGCCGCCCTTTTCGGCGGAAAGGATGCTGAGGCCGAGCCAGACGGATTTTTCGCTCCAGTCCTTGGTTGACTTGTAGTCGATTTTTTCCTTGCCCTGGTCCAGGCAGGTTTCGATGATGTAATCAACGGCGTGTTCCGCGTAGGCGGAATAGCGGCTGCGCATCAGGGCCTCCGCCGTGGGAGGCAGGGCCGCCCCGGTGATATAGGGCTCGCAGCACTGGGCGTAGGGGCGGCCGGAACCGCAGGGACAGGGTTTCATCACATTTACCTCTACCATTCACGGGGGCGGTATTTGCCCCTGGGCTCGATAATGTTAAACGTATCGCCGGAGGGCTCAATGACATAAAAGCCGTTTTTCAGGGCATAAACGGCCACGCTTTCACTCATCACCGCCCCCGCAACGGCGCCCAGATATTTACGGTTATCGCCCCGCAGATCCGCATACCTCCGCAGTTTTTCCATACGTTTAACATGATCCTCAACATCGTCCGTATTGGGCTTGGTTTTGATTTCAACAATCATCACCTTATCGCCATTTTCCAGAAAAGCGTCAATTTCGGTAACAATATCGTGTTCCCGGTCTACTATCCGGGTATCCCGGTGTGCCCGGGTAAATTCAAAGTTCAGTTCACGGAATTTACTTACCAGGTTGGGCACCACCGAATATTCAACCATTTCGCCAAAGCGGTTGGTAAGTTCACCAAACCGTTTATTTAACTGGCGGTCAAGTTCGCTGAACCGCTTGTTGAGCTGATGGTCAAGCTCACTGAACCGTTTATTGAGCTG
>JAITHE010000145.1 GCA_031280125.1 Treponema sp. | reverse complement strand
TACCAGCAGTCAATTTGTTTTACAGGGTATTAAACCTGCATAAAATCCATACCTATCGGAACCAACATACCCCGCTGCTTGCGGCGGGGTTGTTGATTCGTGACAAAAATTGCCCCCCCTTGATTTTTTTTTACTCTTGTGGTAGATTGTTTTAAGGGGTTTGTTCATGTCTGATCAAAGCCAGTTAGTTACTTTCCAGCTTGGCGAAGAGTTGTATGGGATCAACATTATGGACGTCAAGGAGATTGTCAGAGTCCAGGATGTCCGGGTTCTTCCCAATACTCCGGGCTATGTGGAGGGTATTATAAACCTGCGTGGCGAAATTATTCCCATCATAAATCTGCATAAACGCTTTCACCTTAAGCGGGCCTTTATTTCGGAGGAAGATGAGCTTTTATCCGGTTTTATTATCATTGATATAGACGGTATGAAACTGGGGATAATTATCGACAGGGTTTCCCGGGTGGTTTCTGTGGAAAAAGAGAACATTCAGCCCCCGCCCCAGATGCTTTCCGGTATTGGGGCCGAATATATCATGGGAGTGGTCCGCCAGGAAGAAGGCTACCTGATCATCCTTAATATTCGGGATCTCTTTAACTCGAGGGAACTGCAAAAAATAGCCGAACTTTGGCGGTAGTTTTGGAGGATCCTGGTTTCCGGTGCGGTCCTTCCCCTGTTTTTTTGTCTCTGTATATGGTATGCTCGCTTTATGAAGATTGATATCTATTCTCCAACCATCAGAAGGAAGGAGATGGATGCGGTTCTTACGGCCATGGTGGAAGATCAAGTGGGGCCCGGCGAACACGCCCGTTTTCTTATCCATGCGGCCAAGGAAATTTTGGGCTTTGATTATTGTCTTGCCCTGCGCAGTCCTGTGTTTGCCCTGGAGATGGCCCTCCAGGCCCTCTGTTCCAGAAATCAGGCTTCCCAAACCGGCGATCCCGGAGGGCAATCATTAAAGGGCCGGGCTGTGATCATTTCCGCCCTTTCTCCCCTCTACTATGAACGGGTACTGCGGAATATGGAACTGGTTCCGTTGTACTGCGATACGGCGGAGGATCAGCCGCTGATGGCGGCGGAAAAACTGGAAGCTCTGCTGGCTGCCAAGCCCCTTTGCGTTATTTTTCACCATACCCTGGGTTACGCTCCTTCGGAGGAACTGGTCGCCGGTCTCGGCGTCCCGGTGATTGAAGACTGCTCTCAAAGTGCGGGGACGGTTTTGGGGGAGAAACGGGCCGGTTCCTTCGGGATCTTTACGATTTTGGGCCTGGAAGAACGGGATATGATAACTGCCGCCGGCGGAGCTTTGCTTTACGCCTCAAACCGCCGGGATGCTTCGGCTCTCCGGGCCTTAGGGGATTTCCCCCCGGAATATCTTCTGCCGGATCTCAATGCCGCCATGGCGGCGGTACAGTTTCGGGAAGAGGCGAAGAACCTGACCCAGCGCGGAGAAATAGCCCGGGCCTATGTCCAGGCAAGCCTGCAGACGAGGCACAGCCGTTTTCGTGAAACCGGAGGGCTGGAGTACAATAACTTTGCCTTTTCTCTGGTACTGGAAAACGGACTCAAGGATGTCAAGACCTACGCCAAACGGAAGGAGATTGTCCTGGAAGAAGCCTTTGAAACTACCCTCGCGGGAAGCGGCCTTTTACCCTCCGCCCAGTGTCCCTGCGCCTCTTCCCTGGCCCTAAGGACCGTGCTTTTTCCCCTTTATCCGCGGCTTGGCGCCGCCTCGGCTGCCCGTGTGGCCAAACTTATATCAACCCTTCCTTAGGAAAAACGATGGCGGAAAAAAAGGCCCTGCTATTTATAAACGGCAAAAGACGGGAAGCCCTGGCTTTGGGAGAGGAGATCCGATCTGAACTGGAAAGCCGTGCCTATGGGGTGGATTTTTTTTCCTTTGAAAACAAGGCGGAACTCCCCGGCGCCGTCGGCTACGATATAAGTTTTACCCTGGGGGGGGACGGAACGGTGCTTTACGCTTCCAGGATCATGGCTCCCCAGGAAACGCCGGTACTGCCGGTAAATCTGGGAACCCTTGGTTTTATTGCGGCAGTAATCCCCAACAAATGGAAGGAAACCTTTGAGAACTGGGAAAAGGGGAGGGTGCCCCTGTCCCGGCGGCTGATGCTGGAAACGGCGGTAGAACGAAAGGGGGAAACCCTTTTCCGGAGTTTTTGCCTGAACGATACGGTCATTTCCGCCTCGGGAATCGCCAAGCTTATCCGGCTGGAGGTAGAGGCGGAGACCGCCGGGGGGGATCTGCTTTCCCTGGGCCCGTTCAGGGCCGACGGGCTTATTGTGGCCACCCCCACCGGATCCACCGGCTATTCAGTAGCCGCCGGGGGACCCATCATCGATCCCGAGATGGAGGCGGTAATAATTAATCCCATCTGTCCCTTTACCCTTTCCAACAGGCCCATCGTGGTTCCCGCAGACGGAAAGGTCCTGGTTCTGGTGGAGAGGGAACAGCGGAGCGCCGTTTTACTAACGGTGGATGGCCAGCTCACCCTGTTCCTGGAACCGGAAGACCGGGTAGTGATCCGCAGGGCTCCCTTTGCCCTGTGCCTGATCGCCTCGGGCCGGGAGATTTTTTACCAGGCTCTGTGCAGTAAGTTAGCCTGGTCTGGAGGAAGTCCCCATGTCCCCTGTGCAGGTGGAACCGGCGGCTGCGCCCCTGCCGCCGAAACGCAGCCCGTTTTTCCACTTTTTTATCCCGGAGGAAGATATGCTTGAGGAACTTTCCATCCGCAACTATGCCCTTGTGGACAGTCTGTCCATTTCCTTTGAAGACGGCCTTAACATTCTTACCGGGGAAACCGGGGCGGGTAAGTCGATTATCGTCGGATCCCTGGGTTTTCTTTTGGGAGGCAAGGCCGGCGCGGACGTGATACGGACCGGCAGCGACGAGGCCAGCGTTTCGGCGCTTATCAGAATAGGGGCGGAAAACAGGGATGTTCTGGACTGGCTTGCTGCCCGGGACATGGATGCCGAAGACGGAACTGTTGTGGTCAGGCGGAACATGAAAACATCCGGGCGATCTTCGATTTATGTGCAGAACCTGCCCCTGGTCCGCGGGGACCTCGCGGAGCTGATGGGAATGCTCTTCGATCTTCACGGTCAGCATGATCACGAATCCCTTATGCGCAAGGATACCCACCGCCGTTGTCTGGATCGTTTTGCCGGCCTGGAGGAAGATGCCGCTGCCTTTAACGGCCTTTTTCTTTCCCTGGCGGAAAAGAAAAAGGCCCTGGATACCTCTCTGGATTCCCAGCGTAACCGGGAAGAACGGATAGAGCTTCTTTCCTATGCGGCGGATGAAATTACCAAGGCCGCCCCCCGGCCCGGAGAAATTCGGGAACTAGAGGCGGAGGCCCAGCGCCTTTCTTCCTTTGAAAAGCTCAGCCGGGAAGCGGGGGCCGCCGCAGCTTTTTTCTTTGACGGGGAAACTTCGGTTTTAACTCTGGCCCGGAAAGCCCGCAGTTCCCTGGATGCGGCGGCTTCTATGGATGAGGCTCTGGGGGGGATCTGCAAACGTATGGAAGATCTCTACTACGAAGCGGAAGATCTTTGCGAGGAACTGCGGAGCTACCGGGACGGTCTTTCCTATGAGCCGGGCCGTCTTGAGGAAGTGGAGGATCGGCTGGGCCTCCTCTACCGGCTCAAAAAAAAATATGTCCCGGGATCCTCCGGCGGGCGGGACGGAACAGGCCGCAGCGACGAGGATGCGATCTTGGTCTACCGGGCCGAGGCGGAACAGGAAATAGAGATCCTTTCCCAGTCCGAAGAGAACCGGGAAAAGCTTAAGGCGGAAATCGCCGGTCTGGAAAAGGAGATCGCCCAAAGGGCGGCGGCGCTCAGTGAGGGCAGAAAAGCGGGGGCGGAAAAACTGGGGGGGGAGATCAATGCCATACTTAGGCGGCTGGGCATGCCCAAGGCGAGGTTTGCGGTCAACGCCGCATCCAAGGGAAAAGGCCCGGGGGGAAACCTTATCTGCGGCCCCTGGGGGGCGGATGACGTGGAATTCCTCATCTCCGCCAATTCCGGGGAACCCCTCAAGGAACTGGCCCGCATTGCCTCCGGGGGTGAACTTTCCCGGGTTATGCTGGCGGTTAAAACTGTGCTTGCCCAGTCTGATACCATAGAAACCCTGGTGTTCGATGAAATAGATGCGGGAATCGGCGGAGAGGTGGCCCTGGCAGTGGGGGAATACCTGGAAAAAATCGGCTCCTGGAAACAGATCTTCTGCGTTACCCATCTGGCGAGCATCGCCGCCAGGGCAGATAACCATATACGGGTGGAAAAGAAGGATACCGCAGGCCGCACCCAAACTACGGTGAGACCCCTTTCTGGCCGGGCCAGGCGGGAGGAAATCGCCCGGATGCTGGCGGGAGATTCCGCGGGCGGCGCGGCCTTGGCCCATGCGGATGATTTACTGTCGAAATACGGCAAAGGGCGGTGATCCAATGGCGAAATTTTCCCAGGGAGAACAGAACCGGTACAAAGAAAAGATCAAACCCTACAGGGATCAAATTGCTGAAATAGAAAGCCGGGAAAAGACCCTTCTGGCGGAGATAAAGGGAGAACCCTCCCAGGCTCCCCTGAAGCGGCTTGCCCTGACGGATAATATGCTGAACCTCACCGCCTATCAGATCATCACCAGCCTCATATCCCAGGTACTCCTTACGGTAAAGGAAGAAAACGCCCTGAACGAAGGCAGAAAAGCACTCTATAAAAGCGTTATTTACCTTGAAGAAATTGTTTCTCCCTATGTGGACGTACCCTATGCGGATTATGAGGAAAAGCTTAAGGACCTGGCTTTTTTGGATGCGGCCCAGCGCTACCGGATGGTGCGGAAGGTGGGCTTGACCATAAACCTGCTGGAAAACGCCTACGGCGACAATACCAAGTGGAAATGGTCCTTTGTGGAGATGGAGGGCCGTTTTGCCGCCGTGGCAAAAAATATCCTGGACCTGAAAAACGCCGTGGTCAATACGGATCCCCGGTCTCCCGATTATGAACCCACGGTATACCATCTGCGGCTGGTTAAGAAACTCCTCATGCGGGCCGCGGACCGCTACCGGGAAAAGTACGAACTTTCCACCAACCGTGCCGATGATTTTAAGCAGGGGATCAATTTCCTGGGCGCCCTCCGGCGTATCCACATACTTATGGGGGAAAAGGAGGAGGCGGAGACCATCAAGAAACAGCACGAGATTTGGTCCGCCAAACTTGAAACCGACCTCAAACGGGCGGGGCAGAAAAAAGCCTAATCCGGTCCGGCAGCGGTCCTGGCTGTCGTTGGACTGCCCCTTGTGTCCCCCCCTGTTTTTCGAGAACATATACCTTATACTTAATGCTTATGGATCAAAAACCGCCGTCCAAGCTGCCTAAAAAGAGTACCATTGGGGAATTCAGGACCATCCTTCCCTACCTCCGCAGATACCGTACTGCCTATGGGCTGGGGTTCTTTTTTCTTATCGCGGTGGACGCCGCCCAAGCGGTGATTCCCCAGTTTATCAGGCAGGCGGTGGATATGATAAGCACCGGACATTTTTCCCGGATGGAGGTGTTCAGGAACTGTCTGGCCATGCTGGCCGTGATGGCCCTGGTCGCTTCGGGCCGTTTTCTGTGGCGCTACTTTATCCATGGCTCTTCCCGCCGCATCGAAACGGAACTGCGGGATGATCTTTTTTCCCACCTCCTTTCCCTTTCCTACGATTTTTACCAGAAAAACAAAATAGGGGATCTTATGGCCAGGGCCGTCAACGATATAGGGGCGGTGCGGAATTCCCTGGGCTGGGGGGTAGTAACCCTGGTAGACGGTACGGTGATGGCTGCCTCCATTCTGGTGATTATTTTTATCCAGGATCCCAGGACCGCGGCCTTTTGCGTCCTCCCTCTGCCCCCGATCACCGCCGTGATGCTTTTTTTTGGCCGGATGATGGGCCGCCGTTTTCACCGGGCCCAGGAAACTTATTCCGCCATGAGCGATACGGTGCAGGAAACCTTTGCGGGGATCCGGGTGGTTAAATCCTTTGTCAAGGAATGGTGGTTCAATACAAAATTTGAAAAGGCCAACGACGATTACCGGGATGCCAACATGGATCTGGTAAAGATCTACGGCGCCTTTTTTCCCTTGGTAAGTTTCCTCGCAGGGCTGACCACAATCATCCTTCTTCTGATTGGAGGCCGCCGGGTGGTAACCGGCTACCTGAGTCCGGGGGAACTGGTGGCTCTTTTCAGCTATTTACAGATGCTGATCTGGCCTCTCATGGGAGCAGGTTTTATGGTAAACATGATTCAGCGGGGAGCCGCCGGCATGGGCCGGATCAATGAACTTTTGAAGACAGAGCCTTCCATTGGGAATCCCGTGAATCCCCGGCGGGGCGGATCGGCGGAGGGCTCCCTGATAGAGCTGCGGAATCTTTCTTTCCATTATCCCCGGACAGTTTTGGGGGGAGCAGCGGCTCCGGCTTTTGCCGGGGGGAACAAGGGGCCCGATACTCCCGCCGGACTGACCGGGGGGAACGCTGAGGCTGCCGGGATTGGGGAACCGGCGGAGCTTCTTCCGGTACTGGAAGGGATCTCCCTTTCCATTCCCCGGGGAACGGTTCTGGGTATTCTGGGCAGGACCGGTTCGGGTAAATCGACCCTGCTTAAAACCCTGACCCGCATGGTGGATCCTCCGGCCGGTACAGTTTTTGTGGAAGGACTTGACGTAAGGGAACGGGATCTCCGGGAACTGCGGCGCCTTTTTGGGGTAAGCCCTCAGGACAGCTACCTTTTTTCCGACACCATAAAAAACAACATCGCCTATGGAGGCGGAGAAGGGGAAGAGTCCGGCGCAGAAGCCCTCGCCGGCGCCGCGGAGCTTTCGGCCCTGGAAAGGGATCTGGAGAGTTTTGCCCTTGGGTGGGATACCCTGATCGGTGAACGGGGTCTGACCCTTTCGGGGGGGCAAAAACAGCGGGTGGCCATTGCCAGGGCTTTGGTTTCGGCGCCGGAGATCCTCATACTGGACGATGCCTTTTCCGCGGTGGACGCGGAGACGGAAAAGCGGATCCTTCTGGGGCTTTTGAAGGAACGGCATGGTTCCGCCCCGCGTTCCGGAAGCCGTAAAACGACGATCATCGTTTCCCAGCGGGTGTCCACCCTGGGTTACGCGGATCTGGTAGCGGTTCTGGAAGGAGGAAGGCTCAGCGAGCTGGGCAGTCCGGGGGAACTCTTGGCGGCGGGCCGCTTCTTTGCCCGTATGGCGGAACTCCAGCGTTTGGGTGAGGAAGTCCATGGCTGATTATTTTGAAACCGAAGAGGTGGTAAAGGAATACGACTCAAAAATAACAGGCCGGATCCTTTCCTATCTTAAATCCCACAGGGTCTTGACGATCCTTGCCGTTTCTGCCCTTGCCTTTTCTACCCTGGGGGAACTGGCGGTGCCGGTTCTCCAGCAGCGGCTTATTGACCGGGCTCTGCTGGCCCGTTTTCTCCTCCTCAGGCCGGATACCGGAGGAGAGCTTTCCCCTCCGGCGGCGGAGACCCTGAAGGACCTGGAAAAGGTAAAGGGAGCAATCCGGGCAGGGGATCTTCTTTTTATTCCCCGGGATGAAAAGATCCGTTTTTCCCGGCGGATCGAAGAGGAACTGCGGAGCCGTGGGATCCTTGAAGCTGATCAATGGTACGCCTTTGTTCCGGGGGATGCAAACCGGCTTCAGGCGGCGGAGATCATGGACCGCCGGGGAAATCTGTTTATACGAGACGGGGAGGCTGCCGCCATCCGTACCGGGGATTTGGACAGACTGAGCGCGGAGGAGCGGCGGATCATCAGGGAGGGAGATCTTGCCCTCATCACCAAAGGGGTGATCATCCTCCTGGTGATCCTCGCGGGGATCTTTGTCTTTACCTTTATTGAAACCTGGACTTCGGTGCTGATCGGACAGCGGGTGATGAAGGATATACGGCTCCAGTTGTTCAAGAAAACCGCCTCCCAGTCTACGGCATTTCTTTCCCGGCATCCCGTGGGAAGGATCGTTACCCGCCTTACCGGCGATGTGGAGACGATCAACGAATTTTTTACGAATGTCCTCATCGCTTTTTTGAAGGACCTTTCGGTTATGGCAGGCGCCCTGGTTACCCTTTTTATCCTTTCTCCCAGGCTTGCCGCCGTGGTGATTCTTACCTTGCCGCCGGTACTGATCCTTACCGCTTCTTCCCGCCGCAGGGCCAGGGACGCCTTTCGGCAGCAAAGGACCGCTTCTTCCCGGGTTAACTCTTATCTTTCCGAGCGGCTTTCAGGGATACAGGTGGTCCAGCTTTTTTTGGGGGAAAAGCGAAGTATGGAAGAATTTGCCCGCCGGAACGGGGAATACCTCAAGGCCAATATGGCGGAAATGTACGTTTACGCCACCTTCCGGCCCATCATAGATTTCCTTTCCACCTTGACCACCGCCGTGGTGATCGCCGTGGGGGCCAACTTTGTTCTGTCGCTGTCGCTTTCTTTGGGGGTCCTCATAGCCTTTATCGGCCTAACAGGGCTGTTTTATTCCCCGGTAATGGACATCGCAGAAAAGTATACCCTGCTCCAGTCTGCCATGGCTGGGGGAGAACGGGTTTTTGTCCTGCTGGACACAGACGAGGAGATCCCCGATAGGGGACAGCGCCGCATTGGAGCCGGACCGGACCGCCGGGCCCTGAAAGGCCGGATTGAATTCCGCCGTGTACATTTTTCCTATAAGGACGGGGAAGAGGTGTTGAAAGACCTGTCCTTTACCGTGGAAAGCGGAGAAATGGCCGCCATTGTGGGTTATACCGGAGCGGGAAAAACCACTATTACCAATGTGCTTACCAGATTGTGGGATATCCAGAGCGGAAACATCTTCCTAGACGGGCTGCCTCTGGCGGACATAGCCCTGGAGGATCTCCGCCGTTCCGTCCTTCCCGTTCTTCAGGAGGTATTTCTCTTTTCCGGTACCGTGGCCGATAATATCTCCCTGGGGCTGCCCCTGTCCAGGGAAGAAATTGCCGAAGCCGCCAGGGCGGTACATGCCCATGAATTTATCAGCGCCCTGCCGGAGGGTTACGATACGGTGCTGTCCGAAGGGGCGGCCAATATTTCTTCCGGTCAGCGGCAGCTTTTAAGCTTTGCCAGGGTGATCGCCCATAATCCCGCCCTGGTGATTCTGGATGAAGCCACCAGTTCCATCGACACCGAGACGGAAAGGCTGATCCAATTGGGGATACAGAGGATTCTGGCAGGCCGTACTTCCATCGTCATTGCCCACCGGCTTTCCACCATACGCCACGCCGACCGGATCCTGGTCCTTTCGGGGGGGCGCCTGGTGGAAGAAGGCCGCCACGAAGATCTTATTGCCCGGAACGGTCTCTATGCAGGGCTTTACCGGCTCCAGTTTAGCGAAGGCTAACGGCCTACTGTAGTATCGCCGCCGCCTGGCGGTGGTTCCAGCGCAGGGCTATGTCGGAAGCCCGTTCACCGGCAATATTCTTTTGGGTTTTATCCGCCCCCAGTTCCAGAAGCAGGCCGATAATATCGGCGGCGCCGGATTTTGCGGCGTAGTGGAGTACCGTATTCCCCGAACTGTCCCGGGCGTTAACGGTCTTTCCGGCAAAAACCGCCCGTACCGCGCCGCCGCCGCCGTCCAGGGCCGCCTCAGCGGAACATTTGCCGTCGGAAGCGGGGGAAAATACGTCTGATCCCGCTTCCGAAAGGATCCTGGCCGTATCCAGGGAACCCATGTCCAGGGCCAGCCTGAGGGGAGTACGGCCTCCGGAATCCACTGCGGAGATCCGCCCGCCCCGGCTGATGATCGTCCGGATCATGGCCGGCCCAGCCCGCTGTTTAACCGCTATGTGGAGGGGAGAAAAGCCTTCATCATCGGGCATGAGGACTCTGTCCTTGGTAAGGAGGGTGGAAACCATTTCCGGGGAACTGATCAGGGCAAGCCGGAAAGGGCTGATCCCCTGGGAATTGCGGGCGTGGATGGAAACGCCGCAGTTAAGGAGGGCCGTTACCAGATCTGTGCGCTGCAAGGTAACAGCGATGTGGAGGGGGGTGTCGCCGTTATTGTTTCTGGAAACAGGGTCGGCTCCGGCTTCTGTAAGCCGCTCCGCAGCCGCGGGAAAACCGCCCTGGATCGCTTCCATCAGCGGGCTGTTTCCCTGGGTATCCCTGATTTCCAGATTTGCCCGCCGCTGGATCAGCAGAGCCGCCGCTGAACCGAGGCCTAGCCGTACCGCTTCGTGGAGGGGGGTCTTTCCCGCCAAATTTTGGGAATCAACGCCGATCCCCGCCCCAATGAGGGAATCGATAACTTCCAGGGCATTCCAGCGGACTGCGCTGTGGAGAACGCTGTTGCCCAGGGAATCCCGGGCTTCTACGGAAGCTCCGGCATCCAACAGGGCCCGGATTGTTTCCGGGGAATTCGCCCTGGCCGCCGGAAAGAGGGGCGTCTCCCCGGTGGCATTGACTGCCTCCGGGTTGGAACCCCTCCCGGTCAGAAGACTTATGTGGGGCGCCAGTTTCCATTGCGCCCCGTAGTGAAGGGCCGTATTGCCAAGGCCGTCCCGGGCTTCCAGGGTTTTCCGGGTCAGCATCCATTCCCTGATGGATCCGGGGGAGTGGAAAGCCAGGTAAAGGGGATTTTCCCCCCGGGAATTGGGGGCAAAGGGATCCGCCCCCCGGCCAATCAGCAGGGTTCCCGAAGCTTCGTTGTTGACCATGTTGGCTATATGGAGGGCTGTATTCCCCTCTTTATTCCTGACGTTAACCGCCGCGCCCCTGTCCAGGATTAACCCTGTAACACCCGGATTGGCCCCGTATTCCACCGCGATATGGAGGGGAGTATTACCGGCGTTATCGCTTCGCCGGACCGTTTCCTCCGTTAGGAGGGACTCCAGAACGGATCCCTCCGCTTCAAGAGCCTTTTTCAGGGGGGTCTGTCCTTCGTTATCGGCGGAAAAAATATCCGATCCATGCCGGAGGAGGGGGGGGATCAAATCCCTTCGTCCCATTTCTACCGCCAGGTAGAGGGCGGTTTTCCCTTCGATATTGCGGCTGGCTGCATCCGCCCCTCCCCGGAGCAGGGCAGCGATAACCGTTCCGGGCCGGCCCAGGATGATCATCACATGGAGGGGGGTATCACCGTGTTCATCCCGGAGGCTGGGATTGGCCCCTCCGGCTAGCAGCAGGTTCACGACCCCTTCCTGCCGTTCCACCGGAACGGCCAAGTGCAGGGCCGAGTTACCTTTGGCATCCTGGGCGTTAGGATCCGCCCCTCCGGCGATGAGCAAATCTATGGCTTCCAGCCTACCAAAACGGCTTGCCTCGTGGAGGGGGGACGCACCGGAGTTATTTTTTACGTTGATCTCCGCTTTTTTTTCCAAAATAAAGCCGATGTAGCCGGTATAGCCTTCCTGGGCCGCATAATGAAGCGCCGTGTAACCGTCGGCAAGCCGGATGTTGTAATTGGAACTCCGCACTGCCGGGGCAAAGCAGGGGTAAAAGGGATGATCCGAATGGGCCCCCGCAAGGATAAGTTTTTCCGCCGTCAAGGCATGGTTCCTTGAACCTGTGCCGGCAAAGGCATAATCCAGGGCGGTTTTTCCATCCGGATCCCGCCGGTTTATATCGCTTCCCGTCCGGATGATCCTGTCCACCGATTCCATCTTGCCGTCCCCGGCGGCAAGATGGAGGATGGTCTTTCCTCCGGAATCAGGGCTGTTCACATTGTTCCTAGTAAGCAGGGCTTCAAGCAATTCTCCGTTATCCAAAGCCCGGGATGCCGCGGTTTCCCGGGAAGAAGCGTGGAGGGGACGATGGATGTCCGCCCCGGCGGCGGCCAGGAGAGCGGCGGAGGCCGAAAAACCGTTTTCCGCGCATATTCCCAGGGGAGTGCGGCCTCCGCCGTCTTCCGCGTCAACCTGGGCGCCCAGGGCCAGGAGAAAACGGACCATCTCCGTATTGTTTGTTTCCGCCGCTGCATGGAGGGCGGTCCTTCCGTCCCGGTCCCGTTCGTCCAGAGCGGCCTCGCCCTTGAAAAGGGCCATGGCTTCCGCTGTTTTTCCCTGGGCCAGCAGGGTCCAGATATTTTCTTTTTTGACGGCGGGGGCCGCCGTACAGCCAAAAACAAGCGCCGCCGCCAAGGCCGCGGCAGCTGGAAAAGCCCTGTATCTCATATTTTCCATTGTCGGCATATTGACAAATAAGGCTTAATTCCGGTAGGGTGAAGGTGGAAAATCCGTTTTCCGGTGTTTTGGTTTTGTTCCGGCGGGCGGCCTTGGTGGAACTGGTAGACACGCTAGCTTGAGGTGCTAGTGCCGAGAGGTATGGAAGTTCAAGTCTTCTAGGCCGCAGAAACCCTCCCATTCTTTGTGCGGCAAGGAATGGGAGGGTTTTTTTAAGCCAAGTACCGCCTAAAGTCCGGGCCTTGGCCCTTTGGAAAAGAGGATTTTTTTATTATATTGTTAGTATGGAAAAATTGTACAGATACCCCGCCTTGACGCTTCTGGTTATTGGCATTATCACGGCTTTTTTTGCTGTCCACATTCCCCGGCTGGAACTGGACAATAACAATTTTCGTTTTATTTCGGAAAAGGATCCCGCCCGGCAGGTATCCGACTACATCGACGATACCTTCGGGAGTTCCCTGTTTATCCTAGTGGGGCTCAAGAGGCACTACGGCGATGTTTTCGACGGCCCCTTCCTTAACCGGATCCGGGAATATACGGAGAAGATTGAGGCCATCGGCATTATCGACCCCGTTAGTTCCATTGTTACCGCCGATTACATCACCGGAGACGGTGAATCTATTGTGGTGGAAAAGCTGGTTCCCCCCGGTTTTACGGGAACCGAAGGGGAAATTGCCCGGCTTAAAGACAGGATCCTTTCCTGGGATCTCTACCAACGGGCACTGGTTTCTGACGATTTTTCTTCCACCCAAATTCTTGTGCCCTTGAATATTCCCAGTGAAGACGCGGGCAGGCCCGAAGTGGTGGACAGTTTTATCCGGGTAAGGGATCTGGCCCGGGATATGTTCGGCGGTATAGCGGAAGTATACGTTACGGGCATCCCGGTGATCAGCGCCACAATCAACGAGGCGGTTCAGGCGGATCTCCGCTTTCTGGTCCCCCTGGTTGTCCTGGTGGTGCTGGGGATTCTCTTTTTTTCCTTCAGGCGCCTTTCCGGGGTGATCCTGCCCCTTTTAACGGTACTGATCGCCGTCGTCTGGTCTATGGGCGCCATGGCGTTTTTTGGCGTAAAACTTTCGGTCATATCCACGGTGCTTCCGGTGATCCTTGTGGCGGTGGGAAGCGCCTACGGGATCCATGTGGTTACCCATTACTACCAGGAGGCCCCCTTTGAAATTCCAGAGGATCCCCGGGGCGCCCACCGCGCCCTGGTGCTGGCGCTGGTAAAAAAAATAGCCCGTCCGGTATTTTTGGCCGCCCTAACTACCTTTGTGGGTTTTCTTTCCTTTTGTTTTACCACGGTACTGCCCATTCGGGAATTTGGCTTTTTTGCCAGTTTCGGCGTCATCGCTTCCTTTGCGGTGGCCCTCACATTGATCCCTTCTCTGCTGATCCTCCGGGGGCCTGCGAAATCCGGCCGGGCCGGGGGAAAGCCCTCTTCCAGGGGGTATGCCGGAACCGGTTCCCCCGGCGCCGCCATACCCCGGTTTTTCAGCGCCGCCGCCATACACAGGGAGGGCGTTCTCTTTGCCGCGGCTCTGCTGGTACTTGTTTCCATTTTGGGGGCTTCCCGGCTCATTATTGACAATGTCTTTGTGGAGTACTTTAAAAGTGATACCGATATATACAAATCCGACAGATTTATTAGGGAACAGTTCGGCGGATCCAAGGTGGTAAGCGTGGTGGCCGAAGCAGATTCCAGTGAAATCCTTCTCAGTCCGGCCTGCCTTTCCGCCATGGACGGTCTTAACCGCTACCTGGAAGAGAAAGTTCCGGAGGCGGGAAAAACCATGGGGTTTACGAATCTGGTTAAACGGATCAACCAGGTCTTCAATGCCGGAGAAAATCCCGGAGGGTTACGGCCTCTGGCCTCTTCCGGCCCGGAGGAGCCGGAAAAACGGAGTTCCGGATTGGACTTTGGAGAAGCCGGAGACTTCGGTTTTGGCGGGAAAGATTCCGCGGGGGATCCCCCTGAAGATTTTGGTTTTGGTACGGATTCCGGGGGGGATTTTGGGTTCGGCAATTTCGGTGTCGAGACCGGGGAAGAGCCTGGTTTGGGAAGCTTTGAAAAGGATTCCGCGCCGTCCCCGTCCCCCCTCCCTGAAAAAACCGGGGCCCCCTCCGCCGGGCTGTATACCTTGGAGGACTTCGTCTCCACCCTTTCCGCAGCCGCCCGGTCGGGAACTTCCACCGAACTGGATGCCGGGGAACTGCTGGAGGAACTCAAAAAGCTGGTCAACTTTGAGGGGGCCGCCTACTATGAAGTGCCGGCAGATCCCGCCAAATACGGAAAATCCCGTCCGGAAGAACTGGCAGCGCTGGTGTCTAATTATCTTCTCCTCCTTTCGGGCAGTATCTCCGGCTATGCCAACGATCCCCTGGAACCGACGGCGATAAAAACCACCGTGCAGCTGCGGACCATAGGCGAATCCGACACAGACCGGGCCCTGGAAGAAATCCGCCGGTTTGTCCAGGCGAATTTTCCGGAAAACGTTGCAGTTACCGTAGGGGGCAGCGCCCTGGTGGAGCAGTCCCTGAACAGGCAGGTGGTCCGTTCCCAGCTTATTTCGGTGATCCTTTCCCTGGCGCTGGTGTTTGTCATCATCGCCCTCTCAAACCGTTCGGCAGCGGCTGGACTTATAGGGATCGCCCCCTTGTCCATTGCTATTTTGATTAACTTTGCGGTCATGGGTTTTCTGGGGATCAAGCTTAACCTGGGTACTTCCATGATAGCGAGTCTGGCGGTGGGTATAGGCATAGATTATACTATTCATTATATGGAAGCGTTCAAGCGGGGATGGAAAGCCCTCGGGGAGCCTGCATCCGGCGTAGAAATGCGGGCTTTGCTTGTACGGACTTTTACCGTGTCGGGAAAGGCGATCATCATCAACGCCCTTTCGGTGGGGGCGGGTTTTGCGGTGCTGATTTTTTCCCGGTTTAACATGCTGGGAGATTTTGGCCTCCTCATAGCCCTGACCATGGGGATAAGCGCCCTGGTAAGCCTGACGGTGATCCCCGCCCTGCTGCTGGTCGTTAGGCCGGCCTTTGCGTGTCCGCGGCGGGACAGCGCGGACGATAAAAAAAATGATGCCAAGGAGTTGCCATGAAACGAGCGTGTTTTTTTATGCTGATCCTTCTTGCCGCCTTCGGCGCGGCGGCCCAGGAAAACGCCCTGGCCATAGTAAGGGCTTCCCGGGACAGGATAAGCGCCGCCACCATTCAGAGCCGTTCCCGCTGGGTTATCACCGCAAAGAACGGCTCCGTGACGGAACGGCTTATCGATCAATTTTCCAAGGACAATGCTTCTGGAGCTACCCGGACGGTGATTGAATTTAAACAGCCCGCCGGCGTTGAAGGAACCCGGTTTCTTACCATTGAAGGGGAGAACGCCAACCGGTGGATCTTCCTTCCGGCCCTGGGCAAGGTACGGCGTGTTGCCGCTTCGGAAGGTTCGGGAAGCTTTATGGGAACCGATTTTTCCTACGACGATATTTCTTCTGCAGACCGGGACCCGGATCTGGATATCCATTCCCTTCTGCGGGAGGAAACCTACAACGGCAGGGCCTGCCATGTAATCGAGTCCCGGCCCAGGGACGGCGCCTACCAGTATTCGAAAATGGTCCAGTGGATCGGCAAGGCCGATAGGGTGGGTTACAAGATTGAACTTTACGATAAAAAGGGCGTCCACGTAAAGACCCTGGAGATTCTGGAACTTAAGGATGTGCAGGGGAGGCTTAGTCCCGTAAAAACAAGGATGAGTACCCTGGGGACGGGGACCAGTACCACCATCGCCGTGGAGATCCTCCGTTACGATCAGGCTGTTCCCGAATCGGTTTTTACCACCGGGTATCTTGAAACAGGAAAAGCACGATGAAAAATCTGTGGTCCTTTGGTTTTGTTTTGCTGGTCCCGGTGCTGGGACTTTTTTCCCAGGAATTCGGTTTTGGCGAAGCCGAAAACCCGGGGCCTCCGGGCTTTCAAATGGCCCTTAGCATAGGGGGGGAAGTTTCCGCCCAGTTAAAGGCATTTACCGGGGATCTGGGTTCCTCCCGGATTGGAGAGATCCAGCCGGGGGATATTTTTTCCGGAAAGCTGAATTTTTTTGCCTCCGGATCCAGCGCCGAGGGGGTGATCAACCTAAAGTTGACGCCCGAAACAGGCGGCGCTTCTCCGGTTGCCATGGATGAGGCCTATGGCCGTTTCTATGCGGGGTCCGTAACCATAGAAGGAGGGCTCCGTAAACTTACCTGGGGCAGGGCGGATAGTTTTGGCCCCCTGGACGTGATAAATCCCCTGGACTACAGCGACCTTAGCGCCATGGGAGAACCCCGGAATATTAAAATCCCCCGGCCCATGCTCCACGTATCGTGGAACATGGGCTCCTTTGCCAGGGTGGAGGGGGTTTTTGTTCCCTGGTTCAGGGGCCACGGGTATGCCCACGGGGGTCCCTGGGCCCCCAGGGAAATAACGGAACTGCCTGTCACCGTTCAGTCTCATATCGCCGGGTATGTGGCAAATCTTGCAGGATTGGGACTGTTTCCCCCTTCCGGTATCCCGATCCTTCAGACGGAACTTGAAAAGTGGAAAGGCAGGTACAATCCGGCGGATCTTTTTCCCCGGACGGATACCCTGCGGTACGCCCAGGGGGGATTACGGTTTACCACCAGCGTTGGTTCCTCGGATCTGGGGATCCAGTACTACTTTGGCCGGCTGCCCCGTCCCGCCGTAACGGTGGATTTGGACGATTTTCTGGCTTCTCTTCCGGGAGGGGGAACCTCCAATCCCCAGACAATCGGTGTCAACATAGACTATAACTGTTTCCACCAAATCGGCGTGGATTACGCCCAGGTACTGGGGGGCTTTAACGTCCGGGCCGAAGCGGGGGCGAATATTACCGGCGACCTGCAGGGTGATGACGGAAGGGTGTACAATCCCGCCCTGGTCTGGTCCCTGGGCTTTGACCGGGATCTTTTCCGGGGGATCAACCTTAACCTCCAGGGAAACGGAAGTGTCCGGCTTATGCAGAATAAAACCGGGGACAACGCTCTGGCGGATACCGAGGCAGGGAAGGATCCCAGCTCCACCCGGATCACCGCGGTGCTTTCCCGGAAATTTTTCCGGGACGAACTGGAACTTAAAACCACCGCCCTCTGGGGTATAGAGGACCGGGATTTTTACATTATTCCCGCCCTGGTTTGGTCAAAAAACGACGTTACCCTGGAACTTTCCGCGGGTTTCTTTGGCGGAGACAGGGAGGGGGAGTTGGGACAATACCGGGACAACCACTATGTCAAGACAGTCCTTTCCTACCGGTTTTGAGTTTTAGAATATGAGCCATGCGGTGATAGATCTTCACTGCGATTCGGTCTATTCCCTTTCCGCCGGACGGGATCTCCGTCTTTCCAATCCCGGCTGTCATGTGGATCTGCCCAGGCTAAAAAAGGGCAGGGTGGGCTGCCAGGTTTTTGCCGCCTTTGTGCCTTCTTTCCTGGATCCGGCGGCGGCCTTTGATTTTGCGTCCGAAAAACTTGATCTTATCGATTCCTTTGCCCGTTCCGATCCAGCTCTGGCCCCGGTAGAAACCGCAAAGGACATACGGGCTGTCCTTGGGCTGGGGAAAACAGGGATCCTTCCGGCGGTGGAAAACGGCCATGCCATAGGTTTTTCCCCGGGGGGCGAACAGGAATCCCTCCGGCGGCTTGAGGCTTTTCGCCGCCGGGGGGTGCGGATTATGACGCTGGTCCATGGGAAGCATCTTCCCTGGATTGCTTCCGCTACCGGGCCAGGGCCCTTTCCACGGCCCTGGCCCGGAGGCGGGGCAGGGCTTTCCCCCTTCGGCGGCAGGGTGATTGACGCCATGAATGATCTGGGGATCATGGTCGATCTTTCCCACAGTTCGGAGGGGGCCTTTTGGGATGTCCTGGGGCGTTCCAAAAGGCCCGTCATCGCCTCCCACTCCTGCGCCTATGCCCTCTGCGCCTCTTCCCGGAACCTCACGGATGATCAACTTAAAGCCCTGGGCGGCAGCGGAGGGGTCGCCGGGGTTAACTTTTTTTCTGTCTTTTTAAGCGAAACCTGCCGCAGACGCATGGAAGAGGACTGTTCCGTCCTGGTGGAAGAAGCCGAAGGAACCGAAGAAGCTTTCCGGAGGGCGGGGACATCCTACGACGATCCGGCATACCGGTCTGCCCGGAACAGGGCGGACCGGCGGCTGGCGGAACGCCTTGAAGGGCTGGAGGCGCCCTTTTCCCTTGTGGCGGATCACATCGAATACATGGTTAAAACCGCGGGGGAAGACGCCGTTGCCCTGGGTTCCGATTTTGACGGTATCTTTGCCGCTCCCCGGGGGATTACCGGCTGCGACGTGTATCCCCGCCTGGAGGAAGATCTTCGCAGGCGGGACTTTAGTGAAGAACGGATTGAAAAGATCTTCAGCGGCAACTTCCTGCGGGTTTTGGAAGCCTGGGACCGTTAGTTTTTTGGGAAGCTGGATGCGATTAATGTACGCTACAGCTTGAGTCCTCCTATATAATCATCCACATCCTTTTGGGAAGATTTGACCAGGGAGCCCGCCGCCTCCAGTTCCCTGTGGACGCCCTCTATATCGCCGTCCAGGGCGGTCATCCGTTTCATGTATTCCCTGCCCAGGTCGCTGGAGGCTCCCACCGCTCCAAGGTTTTGCCGTATCCGTTCCTGCTCCGTAAAAAGCCTTCCCCGCCGGGTTTCCAAATCGGCCAGGGCCTGTTTTGCCCCGTCAGCCTTTTGCCGCAGTTCCACCGCCCGGGCCAGGGCAGTCCTGACCGGCTGGGGAATCTCCTGGTTGCTGCTGTAGCTTATAAAAGTTTCAAGCCGTATCTGGGTCAGGGTGATCCTTTCCGTCAGGGGGGTTTCTTCCTCAACCTTAAGGGTGATTTCTCCCCCAGCGGGAAGATTGTGGACAAAGCGGTAGAGGGAATCGGTTTTTTCCAGGTAGTTTTTCGGTTCCAAAAGGACCGCTCCGCCGGTAACAGGATGCTCTATGATAAGCCGTTTGGCCTCGGTGGAGGCGTTTCTTGCCGTGTAGATCCGCTCGTGGATCTGGCGGCGGTTGATCGTCATAACGCCGGCGCTGATCGTAACGGCGCTGATCCGGCGGTTTACCCCCTGAATCGCAGAAGCGGTAACGGAAAGATCCTCACCGTAGGTAATAAGCCGCCGGTCCTGTTCACTGAAAAATTCTATTAAAGCATCCCCCGCATAGGTTCCGCCGTCAAAAACTGTGATGGGCCCTGCGGGGAGCTTCATCCCCGTGGTGTTGGTAAGCTCCGCTGCCAGTTCGGGATGCATGGCGCCGGCCAGGGCCCTGCTTCCCGAAAGGAGGAGGGTCTTTGATGCCCCCATGTTTCCCTCCACCAGGGGGATCATGGCGCTTTGCCGCCGGGGAAGGGTTACGGGATTTTTTATTCTATAGGAAAACTGATCCCCCGCGGCGCTTCCCCCGGCGGAGGCCTGGATCCGGTTTAGGATTCCCGGAAGGGGAATGGGGGCCGCCGCCGGGGTTCTGGTGGACTTTTGGACAAAGCTTTCTTCACGCATAACCCCATCATAGGCCGGTTCTGCCAGGGACTCTTCCTCGGAATAGGCCTTATCATCATCCCGGCCGTAGCCCGCCGCATGGCTTCGGGCCCGGGCGGTTCCCGCTATGGCCAGGGGCAGGGTGGGCCGGTCAAGGTAATAGGGAGGATAAAGCCGCTGAATAAAGGAAACCGGCCGGCCCGAAACCAGGGACAGTTCCACCCCGTTCCAGTCGGCGCCGCTGTTGTTGTCAATGATTGCCCAGCCCTGGAAAAGGGGTTTGGACTGGCCAAGATCAAGCCGGTAGGAAACTTTCCAGACCGGCACGGAAACGACATAGCTTAACGAAACCTGGCGGCTGCCGCCGCCTGAAAATTGTACTCTGAGATTTCTGGTTTCCGTGGTACGATTTAACGCTATTAGATCCAGGGCCCGTGTAAGGTCGCCGTTAAGGGAGGGATCTTTGAAGGCAAAGGATCTTATCTCCCTAAGGGCGATGATCCTGATTCCCTCTCCGGTATGGAGGGAAAGGTAGGCTTCCCTGGCGGGAGACCCATTTTCCGGGGAAGGGATGGAACGGTACTCTACCCCTACAATCCGGCCGCCCACGGGATTGGGGGCGGACACTTCCAGTTCCGCTCCCCGCTGGGCGGCAAAAATTTCCGCCGTGCCGGGATGGCCCGAAAGATCTATCCCCAGGCTTTGGAGGGTCCTTTCCAGGGTTTCCTCCGAAGGGTAGCTTACCGAAGGGGACGCGCCCGAAGGATCGTTTATCACCAGGGATTTAAGGGCATCGTCCACCGCTTCCAGATCAAAGGAAAGGGTGAATTCCCCATTCCCCGATACGGACCCGGAATGTTCAAAGTAACCCATCCCGGAGGAAAAGAGGGCGATCCGCCTCACGGGGAGGCCCGCCTCCCCCGGAGGGCCGGCGGGACTTTGGGCGTTCAAGGTTACCGCCGCTAAAAAAACAGCATACCAAAGGCCGGTACATTTTTTCACGTTTCCCTCCAGTTTATGGGCGGTCAACTGCCGCCGGACGGCGCAGCTAATGAGGCCGGAACCGTTGCAAAACGCCGGGCTGTTTGGCCGGTCATGGATGTTCCAGCTTCAATGTTTTAGCTGGTTCATCACAGACCTCCGGGGGGCCGAAATACTGGATCGCCCCGGGGTAGTGGTAGAGGGTTTTCATCGCCCACTCTTCCCGCCGGGCCGCGAAGAGCCGGAAAGGCGCTCCCTCCAGTTCCACCAGGGCCTTTTTGATCACCGGCTTGGAAGCGCCCTGGCGTTTTTCCATGTTCATCATCATCGTCAAGGGTACGCCGGCGGGGACCCACCGTTCCGCCGGAGCCGTTAGATTTCTAACGCTGGAAATATAGCCGGTAAGCCCTGAAGCGATCAACATAAAGGCCGTAAAGCCCAGGGAATAGCAGTAGTCCGCATCAAAATTACTGGGAAAGGCGCAGCGTCCCTCATAGCCGAAGAAATGGGCCAGGGCGCTGAACTTGCCACCGTAGGCGCCGAGTTTTTTTAATTCCCCCAGCTTTTTTTCCACCATGCCGATGAGGAGTTTTTCCGTTTCGATCCGCGACACCTGAACGTTGCCGTGGGGATCCCGGTCTGCCAGAAGTTCCCGGGCAATTTCCGGGGGCAGGGTCTTGAAAAAACCTGAGGATTGGTTTGAAAGGTGCCGGTCCAGCCAGTACATCTGATCGATAAAGTTGGTGATCCCCGAAAGTTCCCCGCTGTAAACGGCCATAAGATCGTTCAGTTCTTTGATGAGTTTTTTCATCTCCGGGACGAATTCAATGAGTCCTTCGGGAATAAGGACCACCCCGAAGTTGTTTTTGTCCGCCGCCCGCTTGACCACAGAAGCGCAGATCTCTCCCACAATTTCGTCCAGGGACATATTTTTTACCTCCACTTCTTCGGAGATAAGGCATACATTGGGCTGGGTCTGGAGGGCACATTCCAGGGCGATATGGCTCGCCGAACGGCCCATGAGTTTGATAAAATGCCAATACTTGCGGGCGCTGGCGGCGTCCCGCTCTATGTTGCCGATAAGCTCGCTGTAGGTCTTTACCGCCGTATCGAAGCCAAAGGAAGTCTCGATGTATTCGTTTTTAAGATCCCCGTCTATGGTTTTTGGGCAGCCGATTACCTGGGCGGAAGACCCCCCGGCGGCAAAATACTCCGCCAGCAGGGCAGCGTTGGTGTTGGAATCATCCCCGCCGATGATCACCACCGCATCCAGGCCCCGTTTTCGTACCGTTTCCAGGGCGGCGGCGAACTGTTCCGGACTTTCTATTTTGGTCCGTCCTGAACCAATAATGTCAAAACCTCCGGTGTTCCGGTATTGGCCGATAAGATCGCCGGTAATCTCCAGGGCCCTATCTTCCAGAAGGCCGCTGGGACCGCCGAGGAAACCCAGCAGCCGGGAGGCGGGATTTCCCTTTTTAAGGCCGTCGTAGAGACCGGCGATTACATTGTGCCCCCCGGGGGCCTGGCCGCCGGAGAGAATGACCCCCGCCAAAAGAGGCTTTCCTATGGTTTCATTTTTGCCCTTTACAAAGCCCGCTATGGGTTTACCATAGATATGCTCAAAAAGTTTTGCCAGGGCGCCGTCGTCTGCCGCCGCTCCGGTGGGCTCCCCAAACCTCAGGGCTATGTCTTCTATGTTACCGGTAAGAATCGCGGGCAGCTTGGGCCTGTAGGCATAACGGGCTTTCTGCAACACCGAAGTTTCCATACTTTACTCCTTAAACCTGCTTGTTCTTTCCGTGAATTGGGATGATTATACCAGGAAAGAAGAAGATTCTCAAGTGTTGCCGCCTGTACCTGTGCCGCCCAGTAGCGGCGGCAGTTCCAAAATCAGACATTTTGGAACTGCTCTCGGGTTACTTAGTTTTCCGCCGCAGTTTGGGGAATACCGGCGCGCCCCCAAGGGCCGCCGATCCAACTGCCCAGATCTTGCCAGTACGCGCCGGGGCCGGAGGGGTTAAACTCAATGGCGATGTACATGTTTTTATTATAATCTTGCCGCCCCTTTCCCGGGAATAGCCAAATCTGAACGCCAGCACCTAGGCAAGCACTGAATAATTCAGCCGGGAATTATTCAGTGCTTCTTACCCGTATTTGCGTAATGAAATGGGCAAATACATCAAACCAAAGGTGCGCGGGCAGCGCTGATGAGCGGCAAGTTAATCAACGCTGCCTTACTTCGTTACCGGAACCGGAGGATTGTTGTAATTGGCAAACGCAGCGTCCATTTCCGAGAGTGCCCGCTGGGCCAACGCACGGTTTGGGTTTTCGCCCAGCTTGGCGATGGCCTGTTGTTTGGCTACGTCTCGGGGGATCGCCACAAGCACATACACGGTACCGTCGCCGCCCACTTTGGCCTCGGCAATTTCAATGCCCGAGAGGGTCGCATCGGTCAGGGAGCGCGATACCGATTCCTGAAAATTCGTCATCGCCTGATTGGAACCCTCAGAACCGGAAATATGATCGGTAATCATACTCTGGACACGGGCGTTGATCGACTGGGCGATGGACACCCGGGCGCGGTTTTCCGCGAACCGCCGGGATGCGTCAAGTGTCTGCATCCGCGCGGACCCGACACCGTAAATCACGTCATCGGTTTTGGGAGGGACGAGATACCACGAAGGAACATCCTCCGGCGGACGCCCGGCCATCGGCCCTGACGCGCAGCCTGTAACCAAAAGGGATGCGGCAAGCGCGGCCAAGGCAGCAAAACGTAGTTTCATAATAATTCTCCTGCGTCCGGTATGCCAAACGGCAGTACCGGACAACAAATATGTAAAGCGCACAACGTACGCTTTTTTCTGTGATAAAATACGGCGAAATACACGCGCCGCGCGGCCCTACGTCTGGATCGCCGGGAACGCTACAGGGATAAATGTCAGTGTCATCCCGCGTATCGACAAGGTTGTCGTTGACTGTATAACGGCAAAACTGATTTTGATTGCCCGAAAATTCCACTTTTGTATTCTGTCTTTCCAGATAGATCGTTTTCCCATATTAGGAGTTTTTACCCTTTTACCGTTTTAAAGTGGCCGGTTATCCCAAAAATGTACGATGTATTTTTTGATAAATTACGAATGACCGGCCTGGGTATTGTTCCGTTTTGCCAGCCTTCATAAGACAGGCCAATTCTGATGAATTCTTCTTCACCAATATAACGATCCTGTGATAATCTGGTGGAAGGTCTTTTGGTTCTTGAATTTTGAATCCGTATCTCATTCCCGCTGCCGCTTGCCAAAAGCCATAATCCGGGTCGGCCGTTCAGTCGTACCGTTTCTACATCAATGGGGGAACTTTTGGCCGATTGGTGTAATTTCTCCCATATACGCTTAACCTGTCTTTATCAATACTCATGGTATGAACTCCTCCTTGTCAAATTGCTGCTGTCTGCGTACCTATAACAAGTCCGGAGGCATTTCTGTTTCCTTCCGGGCGCGGCCTCAGGGGCGTTTTTAATTGCGGCCCGAAGGAGCCGCAAGGGAAACCCGCATTACGGTTCCAAATGGAACCGGCGTTCACCGGCAGCTTCAAGATTGAATTTTGGCGGCTTGCCTTTTACCCAGGATACTGCGTGATTACGCTGGAGCCACTCTTTTATAACTGAACCTCGAAACTCCGGGCAATCATTCCAAAAGCCGGGGGTAAGTTTAAATGTATGCAGTACCCCGTCTATCTCCACTTCAATACGTTTCCATGAAGGATTGAAAAACGCATCCCTGTTATGCTTCCCGGCTCTAATGCCGTATCCCCCGCCGCCATTCGACCATGCCGTAACCGTCATATTTTCCTCTCAGCGTATTTCATGACGCCTCCATACGGAGGCGTTACTCCCCTTGTTTTGGAGCGGACCCTGCCATTATTCGTGGATCATGCAGGAGCGCGTATACATAAGCCGGACCCCGGATGATGTTGTTAATTTCACCGGGACTATTAAACGGAAGCAGCCCGAAGGCGTTCTCGAAGTTTTGTCTGGTAAGGGATTGTCTTACAGGCACACCGTTTCTGACAGGTACCAGACAATCATTTCTCATACGATAGGTAAACGGCAAGCCGGTTACTGTATGGAAGACGGCTCCTTCATTTGCGGCAATAGTATTCCATACATCCGTAAAACTGATTTTTGCCATATTTGCTCCCTCTCTCTGTTTTCGTGCCGCCCCCAGAGGGAGGCGGTGTATCCGTCTTTACCGCCCCCGCGCCCGGCGGGCAGCTTCAAGGTTTTTTCTGGCGTTAGTATGGTTTGGGTTAACCCGTAACGCGGCTTCAAAGTCAGCAATCGCCCGGTCATACATCCCTTTGGTGCCATACGCACTACCCCGGTTGTTGTAAGCGGTCGCATCATTCGGGTCCAGCCTAATCGCCTGGGTGTAGTCCGCTATGGCCCGGTCGTAGTCCCCTTTGTTGGCATACGCATTAGCGCGCTCCCAATAGGGAGCTCTATCTGGCGCAAGCCGTATCACCTGGGTATAGTCGGCGATTGCCTGGTCGTAGTCCCCCTTTTTCTCATACGCATTAGCGCGATCCTCATAACGATAGCTGTTATTTGGCTCAAGCCGTATCGCCTGGGTAAAGTCAGCGATTGCCTGGTCGTAGTCTTTTCTGCTATCATCCATATGCACCCAGCCTCGGCGGGCATAAGCGCCGGCGCTATCCGGGTGCAGCCCAATATACCGTGTTAAGATCTCGAGCCGAACCCCTACGGCAACACCATCAAAATAATACGACTGAGAGGAATCCAGCGTGAACCCCTGAGTAAGATCCGCGACTGCCGCATCCCAATCTCTGGTTGCCCCATGCAACCCGGCGCGCAGAAAATACGCTCCGGCATTATTGGGGTCGAGCCTGATTACGAAGGCAAAGTCCGCGATTGCCCGGTCATTCTGTTTATTGTATAGATATCTCCTACCCCGCTCGAAATAACCGCCGGGATCATCGGGTTTCAGCCTGATATACCGGGTATAGTCCGCGATTGCTTTATCGTCCCCAAATGAGTACATGGAAGCGCGCGCTAACCATGCGGCGGCATAATTGGGGTCAAGCTCAAGCGCCCGGGTATAGTCGGCGATTGTCTGGGTATAATTATTCGCCTCCCAAGATTTACTGCGATACGCCTCACCGCGATAAAACAGGGCTTCCACAAAATTCCGGTTTTTGGCAAGGGCCTTGTTAAATTCCTCTATGGCGGCGTCATAGACGCCCGCCGCAAGGTAATCCTTGCCGATGTTCAGGTGTTCCAGAACCGCTTCGTTTACGGCCAGGGCCTTCCTGTTTCCCAGGGGCGCGGTAATGCCCGCAAGCACGGGGTCGTTATTGCGGACCTTCGCCGTGTATACGGTCAGGGCCTGGGCGGTTTCCACGTCCACCGCCCGGAGCGCCAACTGGCTGAAATTGGCAAACCGGGCAAAATCCCATAAGCGTTTACTTAGGGACGAGTAACCGGTAAAGCGCCGGGAGCCGGTTTCTTTTTGAATTGGCGCAGAGTTCCGCTATCCGGTGCATGGCCGCAAACACGCCGGTCACGGAGA
>JAITHE010000132.1 GCA_031280125.1 Treponema sp. | reverse complement strand
TCTTTGCAACATAGAGCAGTCTGAATATGTCCATCCGTTCTACAAGCGTCATTCTTTGGTAACTCATCTCTTTCTCCTATCGCATTATACTTTTTTGCGCTAGGAATTACGGGCTGCCTCTATATAAATAATCTTTTTTCCGCTTTATAATACCACTCCGGTATTTCTATTGAAGAATATTGCTTTTTATTTTATCATAATAGGGGAGCTTCCACAGAGATACAGGGAGGTCTTTGCGTCCTGGTTCACACTTTATTCGTGCCGAAGGGGTTTACTACCCAGTTAACCCCATCAGGGCGTTCTCCCCGGGGCGGTTGTTAGAGGCCTTTATAATTTAACCGTAGGTGGTTTTTAGTTTCTTTTCTTTTTCAAACCGCGCCAGAGCCAGGGCGATAAGCTCCGTGATAAGTTTTGTATAGCCCATGCCGCTGGCTTCCCAGAGTTTAGGGTACATGCTGATCCTGGTAAAACCCGGCATGGTATTGATCTCGTTGACCAGCGCCGTACCGTCCTCTTTTAGAAAAAAGTCCACCCGGGAAAGCCCCTGGCATTCCAGGACCCGGAAGGTTTTAACCGCCAGTTCCTGAATATTCCGGATCTGCACCCCGGGCAGGCGGGCGGGAATTTCCAGCGCCGCCCCTTCGGCGTCAATGTACTTGGCCTCGTAGGAATAAAAGTCCCTGGAGGCCCGTACCTCTCCGGGAAGGGAAGCCCGGGGCGCTTCATTGCCCAGGACGGAACATTCAATTTCCCTGCCGGGGATATTTTCTTCCAGGATCAGTTTGGTATCGTACTTAAAAGCTTCATCCAGGGCGGCGCGGAATTCTGTTTCGCTGCGGACCTTGCTGATGCCCACGCTGGATCCCATATTGGCGGGCTTGACAAAAAGGGGAACCCCCAGGATGGCGGACGCCTCGGTAAAGGAAGGGGCAGCCTCCCAGTCCCGAAGGACCAGAAATTTGCCAATGGGAATCCCGCTTTCCCGGAGGAGCCGTTTCATCACGTCCTTGTCCATCCCCGCGGCGGAACCGAGGATGCCGGGGCCTACAAAGGGAACTTCCGCCAGTTTAAGGAGGCCCTGGACAGTACCGTCTTCGCCAAAGGGACCGTGGAGGATGGGAAAGATCACGTCCAGTTTTACAGGATGGGCTGGATCGTCTAACATGGTCAGGAGCCCTTCGCTTTTGGGGGCCAGAGCCGCCCCGGCGCGGCCCCCTTTAAGGCGTATTCTTTGGGGATCCCCGTCGTACTCGATAAAATCCTGGACCCTGCTGTGGGATCCATAAAGCCAGCGTCCGCTTTTGTCGATGCCGATAAGGACGGGGTTAAATTGCTCCCGGTCCATGGCTTCGTAGATGTTTTTTGCCGATTGAAGGGACACTTCATGCTCTGCAGATTTCCCCCCGCACAGTATGCCCACATTGAGCCTGCCCATTTTGCCTCCCCGGCGGTTTTTTTTTACAGGTCTATCCCGCCTTTTTAAGATACTCCGCCACTTCGTTAAAGCTCATCCTCCGTTTTCCCGGGCTTTTGTCTTTTCTGTCCCGTATTTCCGTCTTGAGGGTCAAGGGTTTGCTGCCTGCGGAACCGGAAAAAGTACAACGGCCCTGGGGGATATGGAGGCCGATTTTCCCTCTGTTAAGGATAAGGGAGACATAACCGCCTATGGAAGCCAGCTTTGTTTCCAGCTCGACTCCATAGGGTTCCCCCTTTTTTAAATCATTTATGCTGTGGATGTCCGATCCCGCTGTTTGGGGGAGCTCCAGAATACGGGCGTACCCGGCGGCCTGGGCGTCATAAACGGCCCTGTGGTTGCCCGCATTGGCCGCTTCCACCGCGTCAATAAAGTACGGAGCCAGATGCACCGCATCAATGTAACAATGCTGCCTAAAGGGATGAGCGTGGACCACACAGCCCCCGTAACGGTGGACTTCCCTGAACTGTTCTTCCCTGGTCCAGCGGACCAGTTCTGGATGCGCCAAAAGCCATGCCTTGTCCAGGCCGTAAACGAGGTAGTCATCGCCGTCAAAAGTTTCTTCCCAGCCGAAAAAGACATCCACCCCCAGCTTTTCTCCTTCGTTCCGGGCGTCTTCGTAACCGGAACAGAAACCCTTTACCCATTCTGCCCAGGGGATTCGCCGGTCCAAGGGGGTATTGCTGTTAAAAAAATGGTCCGTTACCATAATCCCGGTAAATCCCAAATCGCGGTAGGCTTTAATATAATCTGCACCCCGGGACCGGGCGCAGGCGCTGCCCTGCCGGGTGTGAAGGTGCGTTTCGTACAAAAATCCCATTTTACTGTTTCCGTTTAAACCGGATCTGACAGATCCCGCCGCCCTTGGCGATGGTCTTTTTTAGTTCCAGTGTACAGCCAAAACTTTCGGCAATGCCCCGGTCCCCTTCCATGGCCCATTCACAGAGCCTGTCCATTTCTTCACCGGAACATCCCTGTTTTTCCCAGGCGGAAACCAGGGGGCAGTAATGAAAATCCACGTCCAGAGCATCATCGCTCACCTTAAGAAATTCCATTTCAAAGATTGCCTTTCCCGCCGCCGGGAACAGTTTTTTCTTGAGGAGCTTGCAGCTGCCCCCTCGCTGCCGGCCTTCTTGGGCGGCGGCGTTCTGAAGTCCCGTAAGGGCCCTCATGCCATGGTAAATGCCGCATCTCTGTATGGCGGCGGGGACAAAGGTTTCCGGTTTTGCGCCTTTTTTGCGGGCTTCATCGCAGAGCAGGTACAGCCACAGGGCCCGGTGTTCAAAAAAATTCCGCAGATTTCTTACCAGAAATCCGTTTTTTTTCGCTTCGTTTTTTACGCTCATTCTGTTTCCCTTTTCTTGTGTATTGGCAGTGGATTCTGTTTGGTCAGACTGGACGGGTCCGGTCTGCCATACAGCGCCACTCGGCATGCTTTTTTCAGCAGCCCTATCCTTCCAAAGAAAAGCCAGAAGGCCACAAGGCAGAGAAGGATCAGGGGAAGGCCAAAGATAATAATTCCCAGGATAATCACCAGCCCTCCAGAAGCAAAATCGCCGAAGGCTGCAAACAGATCGCCGATACGATCCCTCAGGGTATGGGAGGAAGAATGACGGGGGCTGTACAGAGAAAGCTCAATAACGGCATAGTCCACCAGGCCTGCAAGCTGGGTAAGCTGGGTTCCAAGCCAGTCAATTTCATTTTGAAGATCGGCGATGCGGGTTTCTACCTTCATAATGTCGTCGATGTTCTGGGTACGGCTCAAATAGCCCTGGAAGGTTGCCAAAAGGGCTTTTCTGGTATTGAGCCGTCCCTCAAGATCGTAATACTTGAGGGTAACATCTTCGGCGGTCTCGTTTCGGGAACGCAGTTTCCCCAGCACGGCAGTTTCGGACAACAGGGATTCGTAGAAACCCTGGGGAACCCTGATCGTACAGTGGATTGAGGTTTCACCGGAAAAAGTCCGTTCCGAATAGGCTCCGTATTTTTTTAGAAGTTCATCAAGTTTTTGATTTACGCCGGCCAGTTCGCCGCCGCCGCCAACGAAGGATTGATCCGCTTCTATGGCAATTTCCGCCCGCTTAACAAGCTTACGGGTCTTGGCAGCATCGCCGGGAAAGGTCTTTTCGTTCAGAAAAACGGAAGCTTCCCTGGCCTGGTCCGCATTATCCGCCGCCGTGCCGGCAACCTCCGCTCCGGCAGGAATATCCGGGTTGTAACCGGATCCGCTGTATGCCGGCCCAAAATCTCCGTATCCTGGCTGGCCCGCGCCGGCTTCGGCCGTAAGGCCCTCGGCGGCTCTTTTTGCTCCGCCGCATCCGGCGGCCAAAAACAGCAGGATCAAAAACGGCAAAATTTTTATGGGAGGTGAAGTTTGATGATCCATCTTTTGAGAGAAGTTCATGGGAAAAGCTTACAATGTCCGGTAACATTCATCAATTACCGGGTTAAGCGAAGGAAGATCGAACCCCATGGACATAAGATTTTTCCGTTCTGCGCTGTCTTCCCAGTCCATATAGGGATCCGAATAGTGATCCCGGAGGAATTTGTATACCATGTCTTCCGCATCTTCGGGCAGGTTAAAAAATAGGCCCCGTCCGGTTCCAAGGACCTTGCGGATGGAAACACGGGCCTTGGCAAGAAAACGATCCTGGTATACATCGTAGGACCGGCCGGCAAGTTCCTTGAGCCGGTCCGAGACGGATCCCTTGGCTTTTCCCAGGGTTTTGTTGTTAAAAACCCTTTGCTTCGGTATGGATGACGGCGGCGGACTCTTCACCGCCGGTTTTGCCGCCGCCGGACTTTTTGCCCAAAATGCAGGTTTTGCCGCAGGAACCGGCGGTTTGAATATGCTGGTTACAGGGGAAGGCTGCACAGGCTGTTGGATTGGCGCAGGACGCGGCGCCGGTGTGGACTGCGCGGGTTTCCGCTGGGCCGCCGGCTGCGCCGGGTCAGCCGGTTTTGCTGCGGGCGGCGGCATTGCGGGACCGGGTGGCCGGGATACGGGCCGTACCGCCGGAGACCTGACGGAAACAGCCGCGGCCGCCGGGGGTTTTACAGCGCCGGTTTCCAGGGAGGGTACGGCAGCCGGCTTTGCCGCTGCAGTTTTTACCATACCGGGCTTGATTGCAGCAGACTGGGCTATGATTGTAGTTTTTGTTTCCTGAGCGGACTTGAGCCGGCGCGGAACCTTTACGGGTTTTGTCCGTACAGCGGGCTTTGGCGCCATGCTTTGGCCTTGCGGACTTGTTCCTGCTTTTCTTGCCACCGCCGCAGCGGGCAGGGACCGGACGTTGGCGGATCGTGGAGCAATCACGGATTTTGACTTTGGTTTGGGGGCAATCTTGACAGGGACCTTTTCATCTGCCTTGGCCTCCGCCTTTCCGGCAGGCCGTTTTACCGGGGCTTTGGCTTTTTTTGCCGCCGGCGCTTCAATCCGCCTGGGTTTGGTCCTTGCTGCGGCTTTGGCCTTTTGCTGATTTTCCAGGGCCGTTTTAATGGCGGTCCAGTTCCGCTGGAGGTACATATCGCCCTGGATGGAATAATAGTAACCCGTAACCAGGAGGCTCATAATGGAGGCAAGGATTTCATCATCCCTGTGCTTTGCTTCCTGTCCCCGGCGTATGGCCATGAACACATCGTAGTTCTTTTTTCCGTACTTTCGGGAGTACAGGAAAAGAATGCGTTCAAAGGCGGGATCGTTGGGTACATACCAGTATTTAATGCAGTAACCAATAACCTGATCTTCAACCCGGGAAAATTCGGGGATTTCAACCCGGGCCAGATCTGTGGGGGAAAAGACCACTGTGGCAAGATCGGCAAGGGCCCCGCGGGCGCCGTATTTTTTCTGGTATTGGTAACTGTCCCAGTCGGCCCTAACCAGCCGCTGCCGTTCCTGTTCCTCCGCATAACGCTGGGCTTCGGAACGTTTCCGCCGTTCCTCTTCCACGATCGAAAGGGAGTCGGTAAGGTAGGAGCGGACCAGCTCCGCGGCCCTGATAACGGAGTTTACCCGCAACTGAAGGACAGAGGCGTACCGGAGGAACCGTTCCATTGCGGCCATTGCTTCATATCGTTCCGGCGGAAGAAATTTGAGTATGCCCTCCGCTGTTTTTATGGTAGAGTAAACATCCTTTTCATTGAAGGCTTCGGCCCTTTCGGCAATTACGGAAAGAATATGTTTTACCCGTTCCAGGGACCGGGCTCCCAGCAGGCGGTATCCCCTGGCAAGCAGGCCCCGGAAAGCAGGATCATGACTGCGGTAACAGCGAAGCAGCCATGTGCGGAATTCATCATCCGGATACCGGACCTTGAGCCTGGCTTGATAAATGGCCATAGCATCCCGGGCCTGGCCTATGGATCGCAGGTAATAGTAACGTTCTATGTCGGGATCATGATCGGGCATCAAATGGGGATACTCCAGACGAACCAGCTCATCCTGGATCTCGGCAACGTCCATTGCCCCATTATAGATTGAAACAAGCCCTCTGTCTATGGTAGAATTGATCTATGGTAGTAATAAAAACAGCCCACCATTGGGCGCCGGTTCTGTTTGTTTTGACTTGTTTTTCCTGTTCAGGAAAATGGCCCCCCCAGATACCTGTGAACCGCGCCTCTGCCCAGAGTGTTCCCGGTAATGCCGTTTTGGGGGACGGTCTTTTTGCCCGAATAGACACCAGCCGGGGAGAGATCCTGGTAAGGCTGGAATATGAACGGGCGCCCCTGACGGTCTGTAATTTCGCAGCCCTGGCGGAAGGAAAGATGGATATTTGCGGCGGCAAGCCCTTTTACAACGGCCTTGCCTTTCACCGGGTGGTTGCCAATTTTATGATCCAGGGCGGCGATCCTCTGGGGAACGGCCAGGGCGGTCCGGGCTACCAATTCCCCGATGAATTTGATCCCGCCCTGCGCCACGATGGGCCGGGGGTGCTTTCCATGGCCAATGCGGGACCAAATACCAATGGAAGCCAGTTCTTTATAACCCACGGTGAGACACCCTGGCTGGATGATCGCCATACGGTTTTTGGGCGGGTAGTGGGAGGCCAGGGAGTGGTAAACGCCGTCAAACAGGGAGATAAAATCAAAAGCATCTCCATTGTGCGGAATGGAGCCGCAGCACAGGCTTTTAAAACAGATCAGGCCGCTTTTGACAAACTGCTGGCCCAGGCCAGGGAAGCGGCGGCGGCCAGGGTAAAAACCACCCGGGAAACGGATCTTGCACAGATTGCCGCCAAGTATCCAGGGCTTCAAACCGGCCCCAACGGGGTTCAGTATATTATCCAGAAAGAGGGAAGCGGTCCCAAACCACAGCAGGGAAATACCGTCCAGGTAAACTATACGGGGATGTTCCTTTCCGGCGAAGTCTTTGACGCATCCGCTGCACACGGCGGACCCTTGGAACTTCAGGCGGGGATGGGCCAGGTAATCCCCGGCTGGGACCAGACCATTCCGGATATGAAGGTGGGCGAGAAACGGCTGATAGTTATTCCGCCGGAACTGGCCTATGGAGAACGGGGCGCGGGAGGCGTTATTCCTCCCCATGCTTTTTTGGTGTTTGAAATGGAACTGGTGGGCATCAAGTAATTTCCGCGGGATACGGGTCCGCAGACAACGCGGACTGTACTGGCGCAGAATGGACTACGCCGGCTGCGAAACCGGCGTTTTAAGGGATGCTTTTCTGGAACCATTCTTGCAACGAAGTTTCCAGTGAGTTTCCAGATAACCCTATTTTGTTGCGGGGTTTTGATTGTGAATTGCCAGCGTGATATGTTTCAGCCGCCCCACAGGGCAGGATACCAGACCCCGCTGCGAATGAAAAAAATTCCAGCCCTTTGTTTTTTTCTCTTTCTGCTGGTTCCGCTTTGGACTCAGACCCGGGAAGAAGGCAAAGCTGTGGCCTCCGCCTCTTTGGAAATACCCCCCGGCAATTCCGCCGCGGAACTGTCCGGCGACGCCGAAGCTCCCGAACTGGACATGGAGGCCGTCTTTCGCCGGTGCATTACCGTCCTGGCCCGGGAATACCTTGGCGTACCCTATAGATACTCCGGCGTTACTCCGGAAGGATTTGACTGTACCGGATTTATTTACTTTGTCTTCAAGGAAGCCGCCGGAATGGAAATTTCCCGTTCCAGCGCGGGCCTTTGGAACAGCGGAAAAAAAGTTGCCCTTACCCAGGTACGGCCCGGCGACGTGCTGATTTTTACCACCGTAAGACCCGGCGCAAGTCATGCGGGGATCGTACTGGAAAACGGCCCCGGCGGGATCATCTTTATCCACGCGGCTTCCCAGGGCGCAAAGACGGGGGTGATCGTTTCGGCCCTGAATGAAAACTATTACAAGGCCCGGTTTATGGGAGCCCGCAGTTATTTTGGTTTTTAGTACCTTACGTTTATTCCAGCGTCAATATGCCAGAGGCCGCCCCTGCCGGTGATGGCATTGGAAATTTTCCAGGCTCCCCAGATATTCGGTTCAATAAGAATGACCGCCTGTTTAAGGGGAATAATGGAAAAAACCATGCTGATTTTTAGCACCGCCGACTGGGCAAGGAGCAGGCTGTCCATTACCCTTACCCCTTCCGCACCGGGATGGCCGCCGCCGTCGTAAAAAACATTTCTTAAGGCCAGGGTGCCAAAAAAACGGTTAACATAGATATGGGAAAGGTTGTTTTGTACCTCAAAGGAAAAAATCCCCAGAGCCGCTTCGCCGCCGCCGATCCAGTCAAGGGCCAGGGTTCCAGGGTGAGGATATTCTTTTGAAGCGGCGGCGGCAAACAGGGGATTGCCGTAAGTACGGGACGTGCCCTGGAGATCCATGCCCTTTTGGTCGTAGCTTCCGTACAGGGTAAGGCTCAAGGGCAGCCGGGTTTCGGCGCTTGCCCGGAGGAGTCCCTCGTACCGGGGTTCAAAGCCGCTCAAAACGCTTGTTCCTCTGGCACTGAACTCAAGGCCGGTTCCAAAGATTTCATGGCTTTGTTTTCTGATGCCCGACAGCGCAAGACCTGCAAAAAGGGCGAAAGCCCGGCTGCTGTTTTCCCATTCATAGGCGCTTGCGGCGCCGTTGTCTTTGGCGTTTAGGGCAAACAAAGCGCCCAGCGAAACACCCTGGGAATAGCGGCTTCCTCCCAAGCCCCAGGTTAAAACGCCGCTGATGCTGCCCCGGGTATCGCGGTACACATTTTCCCCCGAATTGATAACCCTGTCGGAAAATGAAAGTTCCAGGGGAAACCCCAAAAAGGTATTATGCCAGGTAATGTTTTCTGCCGCCGCCATACGATAGGCCATATCCGCGTAGGCTTGGAGAATTATAAAATTCCTGCCGGCGGGATCTGCCATTATTGAAAGTAGTCCCGCGCCGTCCAGGCAGATATTTTCGTCCATACGGATGAGGGGAAGGGGCAGCCAGAACTTGAAGGGATTCATGTAGCGAAGGGCAAAGTAGGGCCTGGTTTTATCCGGAACGTTCCGATCCGGGGAAAGTTCCGGAAGCGGCATTTCCGTGCCCGCCGCCGGGGTTTCCCGGTTCAGCCTGACAAGGCGCAGGGCGCTCCGTTTTCCCGACAATGCCGCCGGGGTTTCAGGAAAACGCAGGAAGCCGTCGCCGGAAAAAAAGGATCCCCGGTAATAAAGGGATCCCCCGGCGGAAACAGGGCTGAAAACGCCGCCGGAAAAATCCCGGCGGCTCCATACCGCTTCCATGGTATCCAGATCAAGCCGGGCAAGTTTATACATGCGGTCATCGGCGTTGTAGCTAAAAAAGATTTTTCCTTCCGAAACGCCCAGGCCCCTCATGTAACGCCAGGCCGCAGCGTCTTCCGGAACGGTTTCGATGCGGAAGAGTTCGCGGGAAAGGTAGTGGTAAAGCCACAGCTCCCGTATTCCTCCGCGGGCTGCGGTAAACACAATCCGTTCAGAGTCCAGCGCCTGGGGACCGGAAAAAACAAGCCCTTCGTTTCCGGTAACAAGGATCTCCCTTTTTCCATCAAAACCTTCGTATACAATGGAAGCGTTATGCAGTTCCGGCTGAATGCCTATAATGCCGTCCCGAAAATACCTTGCCTTGTGGATCCCCTGAAAGGTACGGCCTGTTTTTCGTCCCGTGTCTGTCCGGTATTCGGCTGCTTCTGCCCTGGCCCGGTCTCCGGCAAAGCGGTATCCAGACACAAGAAGCAGTGCCCCGTGGGGAGAAACGTCAAGATCCGCGGAAGCGGCGTTTCCCGCGTTAAGGGCCCGCAGTGATCCTGTCCGGGTATTGTAAACCCTGACCTTGGCTTCACCGCTGTTAAGGATGTAGACATTCTCCCCTTCGGCGGCCAGGGCGTTTATAGAGAAACCGCCCCGGTGAACAAACCAGTTTTGCTTGGGAAAAATTGTTTCAGGATTTTCTTCAAGATCCTCCAGCGCCAGGGATGCGCCAAAGGCATTCCAGGCGGCAATAAAGTCAATGCCGTATACGTTTTTGAAGATGCGGTAATATCCGGAACGGTAAACAACAAAGGAAAAATAAAAGTTTTGTCCCAGGGCCTGCCACAGTTCGGCATACTTTTCTTCGCCGTAGGTTTTTTGCAGCCATGCAGAGAAGAGTCCTCCGTACTGATACCATGCGCCTTCCTGTCCGGGAAGATCATAAACCCCCGACGCCTGAAAGGGGTTGAGAAATTTTCCTTCATAAAGGGCCTGGCGAAGCTTTTGCTTGGCAAGGGGATCGCTGGCTCTGCCGAAGCCCGAACGGCTTTCAAAACTTACCGTAACCCCCTCCACCATAAAGAGCGGCGCATTAACCATGGCCGGAGAAACCCATCCTCCAAAGATACGGTGAAGAACGCCAAGGAAAGATCCCCGGCTGCTTAGGGAAACCGCATGGGTCAATTCGTGGAGGAACAGGCTTTCCAGGTTATCGGCAAAACTGGTCCACTCCAGATCCATGGGGGTGTCAAACAGGAGGATGCGGGGAGACGGTATAAGGCTCGTGTAACCGTTAAAAAGGTCCGTATAGGGGGTAATTACCACGGGGATGCGTCCGGGGACGTCAATTCCCAGCAGGCCCGATACCTGTTCATAAACCCGGTCTGCATAAACGGCGAGGGTACGGGCGGAGGCTTCGGATTCCCTGGGGAAAATAATGTCAAAGCGATCCGTTTCGATAACCCGCAGTACGTTTAAGGGCTTAAACAGGGAAACGGCCTGGGCTTCGGCGGAAAAGACGGAAACCCAGAAACAAAACGTCAGGGCTAGTTTTTTTGTATACCGCAGGGTTCGATACCAGGGGTCCGCCTGCGCGGGGGATGCTTGCGGCGGTTCAGAAATGCTGTATTTAGCCTGCATGGCAGCAAACCCCGCAGTTACATAATTTTCTTTTGCGGCATCCCTGCCGCCGTCGTGCAAAATAAAGGCTTGCCCTACACGGCCCCAAAGCCCGCCCGGAAACAGCGTGCGAAACATTGAGCACGGCTTACAGGATATGCGGCAGGGCGTGGGCTTCAGTAGACGCCCCTGCCGCTCTATACGGCCCCAAAGCCCGCCCGGAAACAGCGTGCGAAACATTGAGCACGGCTTACAGGATATGCGGCAGGGCGTGGGCTTCAGTGGATGCCCCTGCCGCTCTATACGGCATCAAAGCCCGCCCGGATTGCTTCTACGTTTTTGGGGATAAACCTGTGCTTGTCCGGTGAAAAAAAGTTGGCCAGGATTCCCTCGATGTCTGTCAGGGCCAGCGCCCCGGTCAGTTTTGCCATGGCTCCCAGGGCAACCATGTTGGCAAAGCGCACACTGCCGATGTTTTCCGCCAGGGCGGTCGCTTCAAGAGGCACGGTTTTGACATCGCTCCGTTGGGGGCTTTCCTTCACCAGGCTTGTGTTGACCAGGAGGACGCCGCCCGCTTTCAGGATTCCCTCGCACAGGGGAAGCGAATCGCTGTTCATTACCAGCGCCGAAT
>JAITHE010000100.1 GCA_031280125.1 Treponema sp. | reverse complement strand
TCCGCCGCCATAAAGGCCGAATAAAACCCCACCCCAAACTGGCCGATAAGGTTCGAGTCCTTTTTGGCGTCGGCGCTGAGCTTGTCAAGAAAAGCCCTGGTCCCCGACCGGGCAATGGTCCCCAGGGATTCTTCCAGTTCCCTGTCGTTCATGCCGATACCGTTATCCGCCACCGTCAGGGTCTTGCCCTCTTTGTCAAAGGAAAGATCGATCCGGGGTTCAAAACTGATCCCCTTGTAGGCCTCGTCCGCCACGGAAAGATACTTAAGCTTGTCCAGGGCGTCGGAAGCGTTGGAAACCAGTTCCCGCAAAAAAATCTCCCGGTTGGAATAGAGGGAATGGATGATGAGGTGAAGCAGCCGGCTTACTTCGGTCTGGAATGGACGCTGTGCCATATCGCTCTCCTTGTTGTGGTTTTGCTGTTGTTTGCGCCTAAAATACCAAAAAAAGCGGGGGGAGTCAATAGGGCGTAGGATGGTCGCTTTTAACCGCGGATTGCGCTGATTTTTTTTACCAATTGATCTCTTGATGTACCATGACGGATTTCATGGCAAAGACAGCGTCCGGATGATTTTCTTTTTTTACCGCAGATGACGCAGATAAAGATAGATAGCACAGATAATCCCTGGCTCTTCATCTGTGTCATTCGTGGTTAAAAAGCGAGCGGCCCGCCCGCCTCCCGTGTTATTCTGCTCGATATGCGTACATCTAGTAGAGAAAGCGCAGGGGTGTCAGACACCCTTGAAAAAGAGTGCCTGGCACTGTTTTTGACACGAAAAAATATTTTTGGTTTCATTAAAGCACAGCGCCGCTCTGACCCCTATATGTACATAATACCACCGTGTGGTATAATCCAACAAAGAGGGGTATGAGCATGGGAATCGTTCATGCGGAAATAACCATCAAAAATCTCCGGGACGGCCTTAAGGTTGATTTGGGAGTCAGCAAAGAGGTCCGGCAGACCACCGTAAAAGCCGTGGTGGATACCGGGGCCATAACCCTGGTTATCACCGAAGCCATCAGGAATGCGCTGGGGCTCCGGGTGGTAGAAAAGCGCCGGGCTACCCTGGCCAACGGTCAGAAGGAAGCATTTGACGTTACCGAATCGGTAAATGTTCACTGGAAAAACCGCAATTCGGTTTGCAAAGCTTTTGTGATCCCGGGGGCGGAGAATGTACTCCTGGGGGCCATACCTCTGGAAGAAATGGACCTCATCGTAGACCCGGCCAGACAGGAACTAACCGGGGCCCATGGAGACGAAATCGTTCACCTGCTTTTGTAAGGGTCTGCCAGCCAAAGTGGGGAATCGAACCCCAGACCTGCGCATTACGAGTGCGCCGCTCTGCCATCTGAGCTACTTTGGCATAAAACGGCCGGCGGCGCTGAACCCCAGACCGCGGGTACAGGTTAGCAAAGCATATTTTTCCGGTTTTTTCAATAGAGGGTGCCAGGCACCCTTTTTCATCGGCGTTCTTTGTGGTTAAATAAGCGTGGGGGAAACGGTGATGAAGCGAATGATAACGGCGGCCCTGTGCCTCGCGGCCCTCGCGGTCCGCGCCGCCGCCCAGGACGCGGCGGGGCCCGCGGAACTGGAAGGCCGGTGGCTCGTCGCGGCGTACCAGGTTACCAGCCCGGACGGGGAGGCCTATGAGGAAACGTTACCCGATGGCATAACACTCCAATGGACCTTTGAGGGCCGCCGGTTTATCATCACCGATGACACGGTCTTCCAGGAGGAGTCGGCCCTCGTCGCCGGAACCTTCGAAGCCTCCGGCGGCGTCCTCCGGCTGTCCCCGGAAGACGACGAGGACCCCGTGGATCTGTTCTACACTTTCGAGGGGGACACCCTCCGCATTTTTATGAACAGCGAGGAAGGCAGGGTGACGGCGCTGATCCTCCGCAGGATCAGCGCCGCCGCCCCGGAAGCGGACGGGCCCACGGAACTGGAAGGCCGGTGGCTCCTTGAATCAAACGCAATCACCGGCCCGGAGGGGGAAGTGTTGGAGCGGCCCTTTACCGTAGACGCGCCGCTCTTGTGGACCTTTGAGGGCCGCCGCTTTGCCTATACCCTTACGGACCCGGACTCGGGGGAACTCCTGGACAGCGGCGGGGGAACGTTCCGGGCCTCCGGCGGCATCCTCCGGACAATCCCGGAAGGCCGTCCGTCCCAGGAATGGCATTACGCCATCGAGGAAAACGCTCTCCGGGTTTTTACGGATCCCGCCAGGGACACCATGCTGGTCATGATCTTCCGCAGGCAATAACCGTGGTTTAGGGATAGGAATTCACGACCCAGTCGCCAACGGGCGCTCCCGACAAGAGGGTAGAGCCTCCATTGGTTGCCACAACCGTGTTCCACCCTGTTTTAAGGTTGAGGTCGATGGCCGCGACGGTGGCATCGATGGAAATAACCCCCCTGACCGTTACATCCTTGTCGGTATAGAAGTAGAATGTCGTGTCAAAGGAAGTGTTTTCCCGGATTAACTGTTTAGTGTCGCTGCCGTCGCCGGCATTGTAAAAACTTTGTATCCCCAGGATCTTCGCGGATGTATCCGACACGGCGAACCCGTAGGATACGAACGTACCGGTCAGGTTAACCGCCGGAGCAACCGTAGGCGCGGCCGCCAGGGTAAAGCTAAAGGCTCCGGAACCGCTAACGGTCGCGTTACCAAGGCCGGCGGACGCAAGCGGGGTCCTGATATCCGCATAGGCGTCAAAATGGGTAAAGGTAAGGGCCGGACCGCTATAGGTGGGGCCGCCGGCGGAGGTTTTTGCGGTTCCGGTGAGGGTTCCGGAAACCTGGGCGGGCGCTATGGCCGTGGCGGTTCCCCCCGTTTGCGTACCGCCTCCGTACGCGGTATCTATGGGTACGTCATCCGGCAGTTTGGTAATCGCTTCGGTCCCGTCCGTCGATACCTCTGTGATGAAGTCCGTATTCGTATCAGTCTTTGTAAGGGTAAGTTCTTTTCCGTCGGCCGATCGTTCTTTTATCCGCCCCCTGCTTCGTTTTATCGTAGAGCCATACCTGGTCAACGCATAACGGTCTCCCGCCTTGGGCCCGTAGCCCGCCGCCAGCGCCACCGCCCCCGCCGGGGCGGTGTTCTCGGTAATCACCAGGGTCCAGTAAGCGCCCCCCGCCGTACCCGTATACGTAACCGTCCGGGGCGCGGCGTACGAATCCGCGGGGTTACTGCCGCCGCCGCAGGCAATAACCGTTACCGCTGTCAGCGCCGCCGCCAGCAGCGCCGCCGTCAAAATCCATCTTTGCTTTTTCATCGTTTACCTCCATTGTT
>JAITHE010000092.1 GCA_031280125.1 Treponema sp. | reverse complement strand
GAACTGGCCCGGTCTATCAATAGTCTGGCCGCCGGGCTGGAGGAGGGAGAACGCCGCCAAAAACAGCTTACCAGCGACATCGCCCATGAACTGCGCACTCCCCTTACCTGTTTGCAGGGCGATATTGAGGCGATGATCGACGGCGTATATCAGCCGGACAGGGAACACCTGGAAAGCCTCCATGGGGAAACTCTGCGGCTTGCCCGGTTAGTGCAGGATTTGAACACCCTGACATGCCTTGAATGGGACACGATCACCCTGAACAAAACCGGGTTTGATGCGGCGGCCCTTCTGAGTACCACGGCGGAACAATTCTGGGCCGCCGCCCGTGAAAAGGGTATTGAGATAAAGTTGGATTTGATTGAAAGCCCCATCACCGCCGACTATGACCGGCTGAAACAGGTTTTTATTAACCTCCTCTCCAACGCGGTAAAGTACACCGACGAGGGCGGCGTTACGATTAGCGTAACAAGGTCCGGCGGAAGCGGCGCGGCATGGGAAATCGCCGTCGCCGATACCGGCATCGGCATACCGGAGGGCGATCTGCCCCATATTTTTGAACGCTTTTACCGCGCCGACAAGTCCCGCAGCCGCAGTACCGGCGGGGCGGGGATCGGCCTAACCATCGCCGCCGCCATTGTCCACGCCCACGGGGGAACAATTACCGCGGAGAGCGGCGGCGCGTCCGCCGGCGGATGCATTTTTAGGGTGGTGTTGTAAAAAGCCTGGCCGGCGCCGGTGAACGGCGCTGCTTTTTGACAAACGCTTTCCCGCGGATTATAGTTAAAGCAGGCCGGGTATTCGGCTTAAATTAAAAATAATGGAGAGTATCATGAACCAACAAGGTTATAAAACCCAAAAACTTGCCGCCGGCGAAGTGGATAGCTGCGATCTTGGCGGCGTTATCCTTCATGTGTACAAAACCCATGACCCCATGAACGACGTATGCCTGATTCTGGAGAAACGTAAAAAAGCGGTGGTGATCGAGGCCCCCTGTTTCCATTCAAACCTTACGGAATTCGATCGGTATCTGGGGGAATCACAGCTTGATATCGAAGGGATGATCCTGGCCTACCACATGACCGGCGGGGGGATCCTGAAGGGGGTAAAACGGTACAGCACGAAAAACGCCGAGGACTACGGCTGGAGGGGCCGGGGAAAATCCGCGGTGAAAAGCTTTACCAAAACCTTCGGAGCCGCCTTCGATCCCGCCCTGAGCAGGGTAACCGATTACATTGAAGGCAATTCGGCGGTCATCGCCGGCATAACCATGAACTTCGAAGGAAACAGCGATGCCTTTGATATTGAAATCCCGGAGATCAAGGCCAAGTACATACACATGCTGGGCCACGATGTCCATTCTATCATCGAAAGCACGGTCCAGGCGGATCTGGAAATAGCGAAGCTCCAGGAATGTGTTAAAAAGGGCTATGACCTGATCTTCACTTCCCACTATCCGCCCGAGACTCCGCGGGATGTCCAGGAGAAGATCCGCTACCTGGAACAGATCAAGAACGCTTTCCGCGCCGCAAAGTCCGCCCGGGAATTCAAACAGCTCGTCAAAAAGGAGTTCCCCGCCTATGCCGGGGAGAACTACCTGGACATAACCGCCCAGAACCTCTACCGCGGGTGATTGCCGGTTCCGCGGCCGCATGTGCCAATACCGGCGCATCCGCCGCGGATAGATCCCGCCCGGGGGATCATTGCAATTTTCCTCTCCCCGGGATTATACTTGGCAGGATGAAAATCCTCACCGGTATTGCCGCCGCGCCGGGTATTGTTATCGGCAGGGCCCTGCTTTTTAGGGAGGACAATCCCGAAGTTCCCCGGCGAAAGATAAAACCCGGCGAAACTGCAGGGGAACTGGAACGCTTTGTAAAGGCGGTAAAGGCGGCGGCGGAAGAACTGGAAGGGCTCAGGGAAACCAGCAGGGATATGGGCCGGGAACAGGAAGCGATTTTCAATGCCCACCTGATGATGGCCGAAGATCCGGATTTTCACTACCAGATCAAGGCCAGGCTGGAATCACAATATGAAAACATCGAATGGATAGTCCGTGAGGTGGCCCGGGATCTTTCCCGGAAACTGCTGCGGTCTCCCGATGCCTACCTGCGGGAACGGGCGGTGGATGTGGCCGACGTCTCCCGGCGCATCATCGACCGCCTGCTGGGGATCACCCGCTTTTCCCTGGCCGGTTTAAGGGACGATGTTATCCTGGCGGCCCACAGCCTGCTGCCTTCGGACGTGCTGTCCCTGAACAGGGATCACGTCAAGGCGCTGATAACCGACGCCGGATCCAGAACCAGCCATACGGCGATTCTGGTCCGGGCCTTTGGGATCCCTTCAGTGGCGGGACTTTCCACGGCCATGCGGGAAATCACCGGCGGAGATACCCTTATCGTGGACGGAGAAAAGGGCCTGGTGATCCTGGACCCCGACGGGGAGACCCTGAGGCTCTGCCGGGAAAAACTGGCGGTTTCACGGCGGGGATGTGAAATCTTCGCGGTACTAAAGGACATGGAAAGCGAAACCATGGACGGCCGCAGGGTCAGCCTTAAGGCCAATATCGGCATTCCCGAAGAGGCGGAGGAGCTTCACCGTTACGGCGCGGAGGGCATAGGCCTCTACCGTTCTGAATTTATGCTGATGATTGGGGGACAGGGTTCGGAAGAACAGCAGCGCCATGCGTACAGCCGGGTGCTGAGGGCCATGGCCGGGAAACCCGTTACCATCAGAACCATTGACGTGGGGGGAGACAAGGTTATGCCGGGTATGGAGGCGGCGGAGGAAAACCCCCTGCTTGGCTGGCGGGGCATACGCTTTTCCCTGGCCCTGCCGGAGCTCTTTAAAACCCAGCTCCGGGCCATTCTCCGTTCCAGCGTTTCCGGGCCGGTGCGGATCATGTTTCCCATGATTTCCGGCGTGGAAGAACTGGAGGCGGCCCTGGCCCTGCTGGAAGAGGCCCGGGAAGAATGCCGCCGGAAGGGACAGAGCTTCGCGGAAGATGTGCAGGCGGGAATAATGATCGAAATCCCCGCTGCGGTGATGACCGCCGATGTTTTGGCGGAAAAAGCGGCTTTTTTTTCCATCGGTACCAATGATCTGATTCAGTATACGCTGGCGGCGGACCGGAGTAACGAAAAGGTCAATTACCTCGCCCGGCCCGCCCATCCAGCGGTACTCCGCTGCATCAAGCAAAGTATTGATGCGGCCCACAGCCGGGGCATTTCCGCGGCCATGTGCGGGGAACTGGCGGGGGAACCCGCCGCGGTTTCTCTGCTCCTGGGCATGGGGCTGGATGAATTCAGCATGACCGCCGCTTCCATTCCCGCGGTAAAGCACATTATCCGGGGAAGCCGTTTTGACGACTGCCGGGTCCTGGCAGAGGCAGCCTTGGCGGCTGGTTCTTGCGGGGAGGTGCAGTCCCTGGTGGCCGGCTGGTATGGGGAACATTTTCCCGGCCTGGACTTGACCGGCCTTTTTCCCGGCGTGGAAAGGCCCCCGGCGGGTGCAGACTAATGGAATTTGATCCCGCCCTGCGGTACCGTAACCTTCCCATGGTAGCCCTGATGGGCCGGCCCAATGTGGGAAAGTCTACTCTTTTTAACCGGCTCCTGCATCGCCGCCGGGCAATCACCGATCCTGCGCCGGGGGTAACCAGGGATCCCGTAGAAAGCCGGGCTTTCCTGGGGGGGAAGCCCCTGCGGCTGGTGGATACCGGAGGATTGAGGCTGGAGGGGGGTACGGAAACCGCCCGGTCCGGTAATGAACGGTCCGCTGGCGGACGGTCTGGCAGGAAGCAGGCCGGAGGAGACGGGCCGGATCTGGACAGCCTGGTACGGGAACGGACCCTGGAGATCGCAGAAGAGGCGGATGTGATCGTCCTCCTCCTGGAGGCGGGGGAACTGACGGCGGAGGATGAAGAATGTATCGCCCTGCTTCGGCCCCGCTGGTCCAGGGTAATTGCCGCGGTGAACAAGACCGAAGGGGGCCGCCGGGAGGGCGAAGCCTGGAATATCCTTTCCTGCGGCTTTGAGGAACTAATCCTGATTTCCGCGGAGCATGGGGATCATATCGCCGAGCTGGAGGCGGCCATCGTTTCCAGGCTTGATTTTTCCCGGGTCGAGGCGGATCCGGAGGGGGAAGACAGACCCGTTACCCTGGCTCTCCTGGGAAAGCCCAATACGGGAAAATCAACCCTTTCAAACCGGCTCACCGCTTCAGCGGCGTCCATGGTCAGCGCTCTGCCGGGAACCACCAGGGATGTGGTGGAGGGGGAGTTCCGCTGGAAAAACCTTACCTTCCGGGTCCTGGATACCGCGGGGATCCGGCGCAGGTCCAAGGTAACGGAACATATCGAGTATTATTCGGTAAACCGGGCGGTCAAAACCCTGGAAGACGCGGATATAGTCTTTCTGCTGATTGACGTTCGGGAGGGGCTTTCGGAACAGGACAAGAAAATCACCGCCCTGGCTTCCCAACGGGGCAGGGGAATCATCCTGGCCCTTAACAAGTGGGACACGGTGGCCGCCGGTTCCGGAGGTCCGGGGCAAAACGCCGGAACCGCGGTGAAGGACCGGATCCGGTATTTTTTTGGCCAGATGGAATACGCCCCCATCGTTACCCTCAGCGCCAAAGACGGAACCGGGGTGGAGGAACTCCTGGAGACCTCCCTGTGCATGCACCGTCAGTTGTACCGCCGGACCGATACCGCCGTCCTAAATCAGGCCCTGGCCCGCTGGCTAAAAGAATGTCCGCCGCCGTCGGGCCCTCGTACCCGCTTTTCGGTAAAGTACGCCGTCCAGGTTTCGGCCAACCCGGTACAGTTTGTGTTTTTTGTGTCCCGGCCCGCCGCCGTTACCGAAGCCTATAAAGCATACCTCCGCAACAGGATCCGCCGGGATCTGGGGTATTCCATGATTCCGGTGGAACTGGAGATACGCCCTTCGGCAAAACCCGGGGACCGGGCAAAACCGCCCCGCCGCACTCCCTCCGGCCCGGGACGAAGAAGCCGGGGAACATAGCAGTATTCTTAAAAGGGATGAAAAACTACACCAGCGGGGATCTTGAGGGGCTCCTCCATGTAAAAAACCACGTCCTCCGCTACTGGACCGGGGAAATGCCCCTGGTCCAGCCCAGAAAGGACAGCGCCGGACGGGTCTTTTATTCGGGCCGGGATGTCCGGCTGCTTCTAAGACTCAAATACCTCCTTTATGAACGGCATTTTACCATCGAGGGCGCCAGGGCCCGGCTTGAAGCGGAACTGTCCGGGGACCGGCAGGATCTGCGGGCGGAACTGGACGCCCTCCGGTCCCAGTTGGTGGATCTGTTTTTTCTGGTCCGGAAGGGCGGCTAAAGGCTCCGGGGGAACCCTCCGCCTGGGGTCTTCCATGGCGTCCGGATCCTCCCCCAAGGGTTTTACGGCGGGCGGGGACATCTTCTTGACCGGCCGGTTGTTTTATGATAGGCTGACTCCTACCCAAATTGCTTAAGGATGTAGTATGAATCAAGTAACTTTTTCCCTGCTTATGGCGGCTCCCGGAGGGAGTCCGGGGGGCGCCCAGCAAAGCCTGCTCAGCCTGCTGCCCATTGTGGCGATTTTCGCCGTGTTTTATTTTCTTATTATAAGGCCCCAGCACAAAAAACAGAAAGAAACCCAGAAGATGCTGGAGGCCCTGAAGAAGGGCGACCGGGTCGTCAGCATTGGCGGGATCCACGGACTTATCCAGAATGTCCGGGAAAAGACCGTAATTGTCAAGGTCGATGAAAACTGCAAGATTGAATTTGCCAGAAGTGCCATCGCTTCGGTGGAATCCCAGGGTAAGGCGGAAAAGGCTGAAGCGGAGGAGACACCCTCAGAGGGCGCGGCCGGCTAAACATGAAAAAGCGGTACCGGTTTTTCATTATCCTGCTTGTTACGGGGATCTGTCTTGCTTTCCTGTATCCCAGCGCCCGGTGGTATTTTTTTGTTCCCCGGGATGAGCAGACCCTGGCCCTGGGTTCCCGGGAACAGATTCGGGACTATGCCCGCCAGACCGCCGGTCTGGAACTGGAAAGGGTGATCGCCGCCGCCAGGGGCGGCCAGGACCTTCCCGAAGGAATGGATTACCTGCTGGACCAGGCAAAAAGGGCGTACAAGATTTCCGGCAGGGAAACCCCCGAAAGCTGGGACGCCGCCGCCGTGCTGCGGGTCTTTTCCCGCTCCGAGGTCCACAACCTTATTGAAACCTGCCACCGGGAAAGGATCCTCAGGCTGAAACGGCTCCAGCAAAACGCTGTCCAACTGGGGCTGGATCTATCCGGAGGGCTTTCCATTGTACTACAGGGCGACATGGAATCCCTGCGGGAAAAATTCAACGGCCAGTACGGACGGAATCCTACAGAGGAAGAACAGGAAACCGTTTTTGGCCAGAGCCTGGAGGTCCTGAACAGCCGCATCGACCGTTTCGGCCTTACCGAGCCGGTTATCCGCCGGCAGGGGCCGGATCAGATCTATGTGGAAATTCCCGGCGCCGCCGATCCGGAACGGATCCGGTCTATCATCATGGGGTCGGGAGGGCTTGCCTTTCACATTGTAGACGATGAAGCCACCGGGGCCTTCTACAGCTACCTCCAGGAACACCCATCGGCGGTTCCCGGTGAAGACGGAAGCCTCCCTGTTCCGGGGATAATGCCCGCCGATGTGCTGGTTCTGGGAACCTACAAAAAGGACAGTTACGGCCTGGACGAATGGACGGGATACCGGGCGGTTAAAAAGGAAGTGGGCCTGGACGGCAGCCACATACAGAGGGCCATGGTTGAACGGGACCAAAGAACCAGCCAGCCTTCGGTTACCTTTGTGCTGGATTCCGCGGGGGGAGAGCTCTTTTACCAGTTTACCTCCGCCAATGTGGGAAAACCCCTGGCCATCGTCCTGGACGGGCGTATCAAGTCCATCGCCACCATCCGGGAGCCGATCCACGAATCGGTACGGCTTGACGGGGTTGATATGGAAGAGGCGAATAATATCGCCCTTACCCTGCGGACCGCCGCTCTGCCGGTAGACCTGAGCGTGGTAAGCCAGCAGTCCATCGGCCCCTCCCTGGGGGCGGATACGATCAACCGGGGACTCTACGCCCTCCTGGGAGGGCTTGCGGCGGTTATGGTGTTCATGCTCCTCTTTTACAAGGCGGCGGGGATCAACGCCGTGGTGGCCCAGATATTGAACATTTACCTGATGTTCAGTATCCTGTCGGCCTTTAACTTTACCCTAACCCTGCCCAGCATCGCGGGGTTTATCCTTACCATAGGCATGGCGGTGGATGCCAATGTGATCATCTTTGAAAGGATGAAGGAGGAACTGCGCCTGGGCAAGGGCCGCCGGGCGGCGGTGAACGCGGGCTTTGACAAAGCCTTCTGGGCGATCATGGACTCCAACATCACCACCTTTATTGCCGCCCTTTTCCTTTCCCAACTGGGAACCGGCCCTATCCAGGGTTTTGCCGTAAGCCTGGCCATCGGGGTATTTTCCTCGGTTTTTACGGCCCTCTTTGTTTCCCGGCTTATCTTTGACGCGGGTACGGATATTCTGGGAAGCAAAAAGCTTTCCGTGGGCTGGTTTACCGGCGGACATCCGGAAATGAGCGGGGGGGCCTCTTGATGAAAAGGATAATACGCTTTTCCCGGGGAAATCTAACGGCCCTGGTCTTTTCACTGCTGGTTGTTACCTCCGGTATTGCCGGTTACTTTTCCCGGGGCGGTTTTAACCTGGGCATAGATTTCCGGGCGGGGCTGATCCAGGAGATCCAGCTTGCCCCCCGGGCTTTCAGTCTCAGCTACACGGGTCCCGGCAACGCTGTCATCTCCATGAACAATACGGTCCTTTCCATAGCGATCTCCGGCGTAGGGGTGAAGGGAGAAACCTACAACTATGTCTTGGGAGATTACAACACCCTGGGATCCTTTGTTCAAGGGGTGGATCAAATCGAAGGGATCGCCGCCTCTTCCGGCCTGCCTGGTTCCACCCTCTTCCGGCATCTCGTGCTGGACGCCCTGTCCGCGCCTTCCCTGGGGGAAGCTCCCTACTGGATCCATTACCTTCCTGCGGATGCTCCGGCGGTGGCGATTGAAGATGTCCGGTCGGCCCTTTCCGGCCTGGGGGAACCGGCGGTTCAGGTGTTGGGGGAAGGCCCGGAACGGCGTTTTATGATCCGCCTCCAGGACAGCGACATTAAAGGAGATTTTAACGCCGCCGGCATATCGTCGGCCCTGGATCGCCGTTTTGGCGAAGGGGAAACGGCGGTAACCAGTTCCAACTATGTGGGTTCCCGGTTTTCCAAAAACCTGACCAGCCAGGCTTTTTGGCTTCTGGGGGCAACCTTGCTGCTCATCCTGATCTATGCATCGATCCGCTTTAGGCCCCAGTACGCCACCGGCGCGGTGTTGGCCATTGTCCACGACGCCCTGGTCATGGTGGCCTTTATCGTCTGGACCCGGATGGAATTTAACACCACCACCATAGCGGCGATCCTGACAATCCTGGGCTATTCGATCAACGACACCATCGTTATCTTTGACCGGATACGGGAAACCAGGCGAATCTACCCCGGCGACAGCTTTGAAATCGTCATGAACCGGTCCATCACCGAGACCTTGGGACGAACCTTTATTACCACCCTGACAACCATGCTGGCGGTGGTTTCCCTCTATGTCTTTACCACCGGGGCTATGAAAGATTTTGCCCTGGCCCTCCTGGTGGGTCTGGTTTCCGGGGTTTATTCCACAATCTTCATCGCCTGCGGTTTTGTATCCCTTTGGGAAAAGAAGTTCAAGAGATCCGCCGCGGCGGAACCGGCAGAGACAGGGACCTGATTTTCTGTTGTGGGGAGCGCCAAGCTGGTCCGGGCCGGGGTTCTTGGTTTCTGCATGGGGGTCCGCCGGGCAGTAGATGCCGCGGAGGCGGAACTTGCCAGGGCTGTAGAACCTGCCGGGGCGGAGCGGACCGGCGAAGGAACCATCTATACCCTGGGGCCGCTGATCCATAATCCCCAGGTTCTTGATTCCCTGGCGGCCCGGGGGGTACGGATCCTGCCCGAAGAAAGCGGCCGGTGGCCTCCTTCCCTGGCGGGAAAGGCGGTGATCCTCCGGGCCCACGGGGTCAGCCCGCGGGTGGAAGATGAACTGCGCAGCCGGGGCGCCCGGATCGTGGACGCCACCTGCCCCCGGGTCAAGGCAAGCCAGAACATTGTCCGGGATCTTACCGGGCGGGGATGGACCGTTTTTTTTGCCGGAGAAAGGGATCACGCCGAAGTACGGGGCATAGCGGGTTATGCCGGCGGCGGACAAAGGGAAAACGGAGACTGTGTCATCGCGGGAAACGCCGCTGAAGCGGAAGCCGCCGGCGCGGAACTATTCCGGAAAACCCGGGGAGGTTCCGGGGAAAGGCAGACCGCCCTGATCGCCCAGACCACATTTTCTCTAGAAGAATACGAAGCCATTGCCGAGGTCCTCAAAAAATACTTTCCCCGGCTGGAAGTAAAGAGCGGCATCTGCGGGGCGACCAGGGACAGACAGGAAGCTCTGCGGAAACTCTGCGCCGGGGTAGACGCCGTGGTCATCGCCGGGGGCAGGGATTCCGCCAATACCCGGCGGCTTCTGGCCATCGCGGAAAGCCTTGGCAAACCCGCCCTGCTGGCGGAAAGCGCCCGGGACATTCCGGCGGATTTTGCAGGAACCTCCGCCTCCCCGGACGGAGACCCCGGGGTAATCGGACTCAGCGCCGGCGCTTCCACTCCGGACAGCGTGGTTGAGGAAATCGCGGCGGCCCTGGAACAGGTCCTCCGGTGTAAAGGGCTCCGCCGTATCCCTTCCCCGGTTTAGGGGCCCGGCGGCGGAACCCCTTTCTTGCACTAAAGTCTTCCCATGGGGTATAGTTCACTATCATGCTGAAGGCGATTGAACTGGAAAAGGCCTACGATCCCAAAGGTTTTGAGGATCGTATCTATAAGCAATGGAAGGACAGCGGCGCCTTTACCCCCGAACAGGGCGGCCCTGGGAATTCCGGCAGCCCCTTTGCCGTGGTCATTCCGCCCCCCAACGTAACCGGGGTACTCCACCTGGGCCACGGACTTAACAATTCCCTCCAGGACATTATCGTCCGCTTTCACCGCATGGGGGGAGAAAAAACCCTGTGGGTCCCCGGTACGGACCATGCAGGAATCGCCACCCAGAATGTAGTGGAAAAACGCCTTCGGGAAAAAGGGATACAGCGCCGCGAGCTGGGACGAAACCAGTTTGTGGAAGAAACCTGGAAGGTTGCCAGGGAACACCACCGGATCATTTCCCGCCAGCTTGAACGGATCGGCGCGTCGGTGGACTGGAGCCGGGAACGCTTTACCCTGGACGAGGGCCTGTCCCGGGCGGTGCGGGAAGTGTTTGTTTCCCTCTATGAGCGGAACCTGCTCTATAGGGGAAACTACCTGGTAAACTGGTGCTGTTCCTGCGGCACCGCCCTGTCCGACGATGAGGTGGATCACGAAGACGTACCGGGAAAGATGTACCACCTCCGCTACCCCGTGCTTGGCTCGGCTTCCGGGGGAAGCTCCGCGTCCGGTTTCGCATCCTATGTGGAAATCGCCACCACCCGGCCTGAAACCATGCTGGGAGACACCGCCCTGGCGGTTCATCCCGAAGATGAACGCTACCGGCATCTTGTAGGAAAAATGGTGATCCTTCCCCTGGCGGACCGGGAAATTCCCGTGGTGGCCGATTCCTATGTGGACAGGGACTTCGGTACGGGGGTAGTCAAGATCACCCCCGCCCACGATCCCAACGACTGGGAACTGGCCAAACGCCACGGCCTGCCGGTGATCAATATCCTTACCCCCCAGGGCCGCCTCGGCGGCGGAGTTCCCCAGGCGTACCGGGGGCTGTCCGTCCAGGAAGGGCGGGACCGGGTGGTGGAGGATCTCAAGGCCGGGGGCTTTTTTATCCGGGAAGAGGAGATCCGTCATGCCGTGGGCCACTGTTACCGCTGCCGTACGGTGATTGAACCCTTCCTTTCGGAGCAGTGGTTTGTCCGGATGAAGCCCCTGGCCGAAAAGGCCCTGGCTTCCTGGCGGCGGGGGGAACTGGTTTTCTATCCCCGGAAGTGGGAAAACACCTACCGGCACTGGCTGGAAAACATCCGGGACTGGTGCGTCAGCCGCCAGCTCTGGTGGGGCCACCGCATCCCCGCCTGGACCTGCGCCGCCTGCGGGGAACTGTCCGTGTCCCGCAGGGATCTTACCGCCTGCCCCGCCTGCGGTTCCCCGGACATCCTCCAGGATCCGGATGTGCTGGACACCTGGTTTTCAAGCTGGCTCTGGCCCTTTAGCGTCCTGGGGTGGGAAAACCCCGGCTGCGAAACCGCGGACTATACCACCTTTTATCCCACCGGTACCCTGATTACCGCCTACGACATCATCTTTTTCTGGGTGGCCCGGATGATCATGGCGGGACTTGAGTTTACAGGCCGCCCCCCCTTCCGGGACATATACATCCACGGCCTTATCCGGGATAAGAAGGGCCGGAAGATGAGCAAGAGCCTGGGAAACGGCCTGGACCCGCTGGAACTGGTGGACGAATTCGGCGCGGACGCCCTCAAGTTTACCCTGGCCTTTATGTGCGCCCAGGGGCAGGATCTGCTCGTGGACAGGGAATCCTTCAGGCTGGGTTCAAAATTCGCCAACAAAATATGGAACGCCGCCAGGTATATCCTGATGAAGCTGGAAGGCCGGAATCCGCCGTCCCGTCCCGCCCTCCTTCCGGCGGACCGGTGGATCTATTCCCGGCTTAACCGGGCCGCCGGGGATATGGCCGCCGCCTTCGGATCCTACCGCTTTAACGATGCGGCCATCACCGCCTACGAATACTTCTGGAACGATTTCTGCGACTGGTACGTGGAGGCCACCAAACTGTCCATGGCCGGGGAAAGCTCCGGCGAAGAAAAGGACCGGGCCGCCGCGGTGCTTTTGGATGTCCTCTCCGAATCCCTCCGGCTTCTTCATCCCCTCCTTCCCTTTGTAACCGAGGAAATCTACGGCAAACTGCCCCCCGGATACGGCCGTAAGGAGGGGGAGCTTCTCATCAACGCCCCCTACCCCAGGTACGACCCCCGGCGGGAGGATCCGGCGGTGGAAGGGCGGTTCGCGTTCCTCCAGGATCTGGTCCGCCGGATCCGCACCTGCCGCAGTGAATGTACCGTTCCCCCGGACAAAAAACTCCGGGCGGAGCTGACCATCGGCGGGGAGGAGGCCGCCGCCCGGGCGGCCTTTCTGGAAGAACAGGCGGAACTGGTACGGCTCCTGGCCGCGCTGGAGCGGATCACCCTCACGGAGCAGCGGCCCGCCCCGGGGGAACTCCGGGCCCCGGCGCCCCCGCGCCGCCCGGCGGAACCGGGGTGCATTGTGCTGGCGGGGGCGGATTACGAAGTCCGCCTCTTGATAGGCGGGGCGGTGGATCTTGGGGAACTCAAGACCCGGTTTGAAAAGCACCTGGCCCGGGACAAACTCTTTATCGCGGGCCTGGAGGCAAAGCTGGGCAGGGCGGAGTTTATCAAAAACGCGCCGCCGGAACTGGTGGAGGGGGAACGGCGCAAACTTGCCGAAGCCAGGGAGCGGACCGCCGCGATTGCCTCCTACCTCACAGGGCTGGCATGACAGGAACATCTCCGGGGCGGAGCGCGCCGTGACCTCCTACGAGATGCTCATGCTCAAGGGGACCTACCTGGCCCCCTATATCCAGCTTGCCACCCTGCTCATCGGAAAAACCCGGGAAGGGGGGGGGAACATGTTCCGCCACCAGATCGACACCATGGCCACCCTCATTGACTACGGCTACATCGACTCGGTACTCCTCAAGGCTTCCCTGGTCCACGACGTCATCGAAGACATCCCGGATTTTAACCTCAACGTCCTCCTCTCCATCGACTATGAAAGCCCCGCGGTGTACGAACTGGTCCGCCAGGTAACCCGGAACCCCGGAGAAAGCAAGGGGGAATTCCTTACCCGGGTCCGCAGCTCCGGCTCGCGGAACGCCAAGATCCTGAAATGCGCGGACAGAATATCCAACATGATCGCCCTGGGGTTTGTGATAAGCCCCGAATTCATTTCCCGCTACACCGGGGAAACCGTCCGGTACGTGTACCCCATCGCGGAGGAGGTGGACAAACGGATGCTGGGCGAACTGGAGTCCCTGGTGGATTCCCGGCGCAGGTATCTGTCCGCCATCGTCGCCCCTCCGGTCTGAACATCCCCCGCGGCCTGCGAAGCTGCCCCCGCGGCCTGCGAAGCTGCCCCCGCGGCCCCGCGCCGCCCGGTAGACCTCCGGCGAAATACAGGGTATGGTGGAAGCCAGGAGTTACGCGTATGGAAAAGAATGTGTGTGATTTGTGCGGTTATGTGTACGATCCCGCCCAGGGAGACCCCGACGGGGGAATCCAGCCCGGCACGGCCTTCAAGGATATTCCGGACACCTGGGTATGCCCCCTCTGCGGCGCAGCCAAGACCAGCTTTTCCCCGGTCTAAACCGCTCTTCTCCGGAAGGGCCCCCGCGGCCTGCGAAGCTGCCCCCGCGGCCAGCCCCGCTGCCCCCGCGGCCCCTTCCGGGGGCTTTCCCCTCTGCGGGGAAAGCCCCCCCCATCCGCCCGAAAGAACCTACCGTTCCGCCAGATCCCGGCAGGTCTTTTCGTCCAGGGGATAGGACTGCATCACCACCAGGGCCGCCAGGAAGATCAGCGCCGGCAGGGGGCCGATGATAATCCGTATCGCCAGCCGCGCCGCCGGCCCCTGGACCTCCCGGGGCGCGTAGCCCCCCAGCTTGAGGATCAGCCCCGATACCCCCAGGGCCAGCGCCGACCCCGTCTTGGAGATAAAGGTCCACACCCCGTAGTAGGCCCCCTCCTTGCGCTCCCCCGTGCGGACCGCGTCGTAGGCCACCGTATCCGGCACCATGGCAAAGGGGGCCACGTAGCTGAACCCCACCCCCGCGCCGGCAAACACCATCAGGGCCAGGAACAGCCCCGGCGGCAGGAGGTGCCCCGCGGCGGACACGACGATACAGGCCGTGCCGATCAGGGCAAAACAGATCTGGTAGGTCCTCCGTTTCCCAATCCGCCGGGACACCGCCACCGACACCGGGATAAACGCCATGGCCGTGAGGAGCAGCGCCAGCATGGACAGGGTGGTCAGGGTTTCCCGCAGGGCCGCCTCCCCCGGCGCGCCGCCCCCCAGGAGGGGGAGGTTCCCCAGGGTCATCACCAGGGAAGAAGGGTAGAGGTACTCCACATAGTAGGCCAGGATACTCTGCAAAAAGGTGATCGCCATTAAGTGCAGGGCGTAGGAGACAAAGAGGATCACGTAGGGGCCGTTGCGGAATACCCCCCGGTAGGTGGCGATAAACCCCTCCCGGGGAAGGTCCGCGGCGCTGTGCTTCCGTTCCCGGGTGCCGAAGAAGGTGGCCAGGGTAACCGCCATCACCACCGCCCCCAGGGTAAGCCCCGTGAGGGACCAGCCCTGGCGTTCTCCCCCCGCGCCCGCCAGGGCCCCCGTGAGGGGCAGCACCGCCGCCGCCCCCAGGATCGTGCCGAACACCGCGCAGCCGAAACGGTAGCCGTTGAGACTGGTCTGTTCGTGGTAGTCTCCGGTCAGCTCCGGGGTCAGGGAGGAGTAGGGCACGTTGATCACCGTGGAGGCGGTGTTCACCAGCATCAGGGTTCCCAGGGCCCAGAGCATGAGCGCCCCCTGGCCGTCCAGGGCCGGGGCGGTGAAGAACAGCCACAGGGCCAGCGCCATGGGAACCGCCCCCGCCAGCAGGTAGGGCCGCCGGCGCCCCAGGGGCGTGAGGGTCCGGTCGGAGATAAACCCCATCACCGGGTCTGTAACCGCGTCCCAGGCTTTGCTGGCCAGGAGGGCGTACCCCGCCAGGGCCGGCCCCAGCCCCGCCACGTCGGTGAGATACTTGAGGCACCAGAACCCCATGAGGGTGAAAAGCATGTTCCCCCCCAGATCGAAGATGCCGAACCCCAGCTTTTGCCCCACGGTGAGTTTGTTCCCGGTTAGTGTATTCATACGTCCCCCTCCGGCTGCGGACCCCCGGCTGCCCGCCGGCCCCTCCGGCGTCCGCCGGAACACCGGGGTTTCCCCGCAGTCCCATTGTCCGCCCCGCCGCGGGTTTTGTCAATGGAAAAAACGCCCCGCCCCCAGACCGGCCCCCGGCGCCCGGAAAAACCTCCCCTGGGCCGGAGGAATGGCCGCCGGGGCCTCCGGAAGGATCCGCTAGGCCGAAGGATCCGCTCCCCAGGCCGAAGGAACCATTCCCTAGGCCGAAGGATTCGCTCCCCAGGCCGAAGGAACCGCCCGCTAGGCCGAAGGAACCACCCGCTAGGCCGAAGGAACCGCTCACTAGGCCGAAGGAATCATTCCCTAGGCCGAAGGAGCCGTTCCCCCCGCCTACAGGAGGGGCCCTCCGGGGACGGACAGAGATCCCGCTCCCGGCTCATCCGTTAAAGCGCTTGCGCCCCCCTCCGCCATGGTATAGGATGATCACTACGTTAGACTTGTTCCGAAACCCGGTTGGTTTCTTCACAAGTCTTGCGGTTTCTCAGGCTAAAGCCGTGCGAAACTGCATTTTTAAGCGGAAGCCGTTCAGAAACTGAAGTTTCAGAACAGCTCTATTATCGTACCGGGGGAAAAAGGCCCCCAAGGAGGAGTCCATGGCCCAGCATAAAGAGCCGGTTCCCGGCCCCGACGTTGGATTTGACCGGCGGTTCAAACTGATTACCCAGGTATGCGCCCAGAAAACCGGAGGGTCCCCCCCGGCGTGGACCCATATTCCCCAGGCAAAGCTCCAGGAGCTTATTACCGCCTACGGCCAGTGGTATACCGCGTATGCCCCCACCTTGACCCCCCACGGAGGGGTGGAGACGGAGGAAAAGAACCGGGTCCGCCGGCTTACGGAGCCGGTGCTGCGGCGGTTTATCCAGCGGTTCCTCTACGTGGAGGAGGTTACCACCACGGAACTGGAGAGCATGGAGCTGCCCCTCCGGGATACGGAGCGGACGGCCCACGGGGTGCCGGAGGAGCATGTTGTTTTGGATGTGAAGCCCCACGCCCCCCGGGAGCTGACCATCGACTTTACCTGTGAAGAAACGGGGAAGCGGTCCCGGCCCGACGAAACCTACAAGGGGATGGTGCTCTACCTGTACCAGGTGGAGGAGGGGGAGACGCCTCCTTCGGCGGATATGTTTGAACGCAGCAAGCTCCTTACCCGGAGCCCCCATATCGAGACCTTTCCCCTGGATCAGCGGGGGAAGCAGCTCCTCCTGTCGGGGTGCTGGGAGAACAGCCGGGGCCAGGAAGGGCCCCGGTGCCCCCCGGTGCTGGCGGTGATCCCCTAGAAAAGGGGAGGGGGATCCGCCCCGGGGCGCGGGGGTGGTTTCCCCAGGCTCCGGGGAAGGAACGGCCTCGCCCGGGAGGGCGGAGGGATCTTCCCGGGAGGGCGGAGTCTAGCCGAAGGTGATCTCCACGTATTCCCCGGAGAGCTTTTTTATCGCCATGGGGGTGTGGAACATCTTTCCCACCCCTTTAGCCAGGCCGATGTAGAAGTCGATCATGTTCCGGTGGGATTTGTAGTGGACCCGCAGGGTGTTTTCATTGATCTCTTCAAAGTCAAACCGGGGGGGATGGGCGTTGGGGAGGATCTTGGTTACCTGTTCGTGGATTTTGTCCATGCCCATGATCATCGCCTTGGCGCTGGTGATGCCGTAGGAGTAGGCCCGGTAATACTTGGGGGCGTACACGTTAACCCAGTAATCCCCGAAGGCGTCGATGAGTTCCGGCGTTCCTATGTGGAGGGTGCTGCAGATGGCGGCCAGCACCTTCTGGATGGATTCTTCGTCCACATCGGAAACCCGGGTGAGTTTAAGATCCTCCGGGAGGCCCGCCGTGCGCAGCACCGTCCGCCACGCGTTATCTCCGCCTTTGCTTTTAACCAGGCCGGCGATACAGAGGACGATGGTGCCCTTGAGCCCCCGGCTCAAGGGGCCTCCGGGGGCGCCTCCGGGGGAAGCGCCTCCGGGGGATACGGAGAATACGGAGATCTCGTCCTTGATTTCGCTGACGCTGACCAGGTTCAGTTTTACCAGGTCCGTGGACTGTTCGGTAAGCTGCACCGCCGATGCGGAATCTTCGGCGATGGCCAGGGACTCCCTGGTTACTTCCCCGGTAAAGGAACTGAGCTGTTCCGCGTCCGCCTGGATGGCGGCGCTCCTGTCCATGATGCTGGCGGAGCTTTCCCGCACCGTCCCCGCGTTTTCCCGGATCTTTTCAAACTGGGCGACGATGTGTTCCGTGTTGTCCGCCTGCCGCCGGACTTCACCGATGATCTCTTCCTGGTTTACCGTAACCGCCCGGACGGAATTGAAGATCCGGGAAAAGGACTCGTTGGTATCTTCCCCGGTTTTGACCGCGGTTTCCATGGACTTTTTTAGATCCCCCATGCTTTCGTTGATGATCTTGGACTGGACGCCGGCGTTTTCCGCCAGCTTGCGGATCTCATCGGATACCACGGCGAAGCCCTTGCCGGATTCCCCGGCGTGGGCGGCTTCAATGGCGGCGTTCATGGCCAGCAGGTTGGTCTGGCTGGCGATGCCGTTGATTGCCTTGTTGGCCTGCATCACCGTTTCCAGTTTAACCGTGAGGGCGTTCATCATTTCATGGAGCCGGGATACCGTTTCCCGGCCCGACGCGGCGTTGTTGTTCAGGGCGTTGTATTCGGCCTGGTTTCCCTGGATTATCCGGTCCATCTTTTGGATGCCCGATCCCACGTCCCGCACCAGGGACAGGCTGAGGCTTATTCCCTCGGTCTGGTCGTCTATCATGGCGTTTTGCCGCAGCAGGGACTGGTTTACCCCGGCCAGGGAATCCGACAGGTGGCGGATGTTTTCGGCCTGCTCCAGGATACGTTCCTTGACCGCGCCGATGGACCGGGCGATGGATACGGTGTTCGCGTGGGTTTTTGCGATGGATTCATACAGGGCTTCGGCATTTTCCTGGGTGTGGCTGGTCCCCATCTGAACCAGGTTGAGCCGGCTGTCCAGGCTGCCGATAAAGCCGTTGATCCATTCCCGCAGGCGGGCCGCTTCCCTGCCCCCGCCTTCCCCTGAAACCCGTACAGCCAGGCTGCCTTCGCCGCCGGAGAGCTGGCTCATCACCCGGCCCATTTCCGCTAGGGCGCGGAACTTTCTTCCGGTTACCGCCAGCGCCGCCAGAGCGCCGAAGACCAGTCCTGCCGCCCCCGCGCCAATCACCACGCCTATGTTCATGGATAAAAGTATATACCCCCCGGGGCGTCTTATGTAAGCGGGAACCGGCGGCCCGGTTTTCCGGCGGACCCCCCCCGGCGGCGGTATTGACGCCGGAGGGCCGCGGTGGTATCCTTACCTCCGGGCAGGGAAGGCCGGGGGGCGCCCCCTTTTCCGGCCCCTTCTAAAGCGGAAGGAGGATGCAGCATGGACCGGAGGGAATTCCTTAAAAAATCGGCGGCCCTGGGCTTCGGCGCGGGACTTTTGTTTTTGCCCCGGGGACTGCATAACGCCGCCCGGCTCGCGGCGGCGGAGAACTACCCTGATCTGGCGGCCCTCAAGGGCGGCTCCCCGGAGGCGATGTTCGACCGGGGGATCCGGCTCCTGGGGGGCATGGGGCGTTTTGTAAAAAACGGCCAAACCGTGGTGATAAAACCCAACATGTCCTGGGATCTTCCGCCGGAATACGCCGCCAACACCTCCCCCGGCCTGGTGGCGGCGGTGGTAAAGCATTGTAAAGACGCCGGGGCCCGGCGGGTGATCATCCTGGATCATTCCATTGACCACTGGGAGAACAGCGCCCGGAATTCGGGGGTCCTCCCGGCGGCCCTCCGGGCCGGGGCGGTCCACGCTCCCGCCGAAAGGGAAGGGTACTACCATACCGTTGCCCTCAACGGACGGCGGCTCAAGGAAACCATGGTCCATGAAAGCCTTTTGGAGTGTGATGTTTTTATCAATATCCCGGTGTTGAAACACCACGGCGGCGCGGGGCTCACGGGGGCCATCAAGAACCTCATGGGCTGCGTGTGGAACCGGCGGATCTACCACTCCGGGGGTCTCAACGCCTGCATGGCGGATTTCCTCCTGGCCAAAAAACCGGATCTCAATATCGTGGACGCCTACCGGGTGATTACCCGGAACGGTCCCCGGGGGGGATCCCTTAACGTGGTGGCCCAGATGGGTTCCCTCCTGATGTCCCGGGATATTGTCGCGGTGGATACCGCCGCCTCCATGCTCCTGGGCCGCAAACCCGGAGAGGTGGAGCCCGTCCGGCTGGCCGCCGAAGCGGGTTTTGGCCAGATGGATCTTGCCAAGCTGAACATCAGCCGGATCACCCTCTAGGAAGAGGGCCCGGTGAAACCCAAAAGCCGCAGTCTCCCGGCCCGGATACGGCTGATCCTGGCCGCGGCGGCGCTGGTCTTTTTTGTGTACGCCTATCTTTCCCCGGACCTTGCCTCCAACCTGTTCCTTGCCCCCCTGATGAAAACCCAGTTTTCCCCGGCCCTCTACGGCGCGGGAATCGCCGTCCCGGCGGTTCTCCTGTGCCTTGTCCTGGCCTTGATTTTTGGACGGGCCTTTTGTTCTGTTCTCTGTCCTCTGGGAACCCTCCAGGAACTTGTCTGGCGGGCGGGGAATGTGTTGAGGGGCGTCATCCGCAGGGGGGAATCCCCCCCTCCGGGGACCCTCCGGGCTGCGAAAGGATGTGCGCCGGGAACCGTGGGCAGCGCGCCGGTTCCCCGCCCGGGCTTCCGCCGGATCCGCTGCCTCCTTCCCCTGTTGGCCGGGCTGGCTTTGATCTTTGCCGTCAGCCCTCTTATGGCGGTCTTTGATCCCATTTCAAATTTTGGCCGGGCCATGGTTTTCTTCCGGGGGATCTTCGGGGGAAGTCCCAGGTTTTCCGCGGTTTTTATTGCCCTGCCGGCGCTGGGAATCCTCGCCGCCGCCTTTTTGCGGGGCCGGGTCTTCTGCGGCTGGTGCCCCGTGGGGCAGACTCTGGGGTTCCTTGCCGGGGCCGCTCCCCTGGGGATGCGTCTGGACTCCCGCTGCAGCTCCTGCGGGATCTGTGAAAAAAAGTGCCCCTCCCGGTGCCTCTACCCGGCGGAAAAACGGATAGATGCGGATCTCTGTGTCCTCTGTTTTTCCTGCGCCGCGGCCTGCCCCCGGGGAAGCGCGGGTTACGGGCTCCGCCGGAAACGGATCCCCCCGGAAGATGCCCGGCAAAATGCCCGGCGGAATTTTTTGAAGGGGACCTTGCCCTTCCTTGGCGGGGCGGTGTATCTTTTTGGAGTCAACGTTAGAACCCTGGCCCGGCGGGCCGCCCCTGGGGGCGGCCAGCCGGGGGGGCCGCCGGCGATCCTGCCGCCGGGGGCAAAAAACGCGGCGTACTACCGTTCCCGTTGTGTGGGCTGTCAGGCCTGTGCGGCGGCCTGTCCTGTGGGGATTATCCGGGGCCGCCGTCCCGCCGCCCCCGTCTTGGACTACGCCGAAGCCCCCTGCCAGTATAACTGTGTAGAGTGCGGCCGGGTATGCCCCACCGGGGCCATCCGTTCCCTGACCCTGGAAGAAAAACGCCGTACCCGGATCGCCCTTTCGGCGCTGATCTTTGAACGTTGCGTGGTTAAAACCAAAGGACAGTCCTGCGGGGCCTGCGCCGAGGTCTGTCCTACCCGGGCTGTGCGGATGGTTTCTTACGGCGAATCGGGGATTCCCGGCCTGACCCGGCCTGTGTTTGACGGGCCCTACTGCATCGGCTGCGGCGCCTGCCTTGTGGCGTGCCCCGCCGAACCTAGGGCCTTTGTCATCACCTCCGTGGCGGACCAGACCCTTACTCCGGGACTGCGGGAGGAAGACGACGGGGATGGGGAGGCGGGGGAGATCTACCAAATGACCGGTGATTTTCCATTTTAGGGGAGCTGGGTTTATATATTGAGCCTGTTCGTAACCCGGCTGGTTATCGAACAAGTCTGTTAGTGGGGAGGTTTGAATATGCATCTTGGAGCGGGAGAAATAGCGGTTATCCTTATACTGGCCCTGCTGCTTTTTGGGGCAAAGCGGCTCCCCCAGGTGGGCAAGGCCGCCGGAGAGGCCATCCGCGAGTTTAAGGCCGCCTTCTACGGCAAACCCAAGGGTGTCGAAGATGCCGCCGCCGGGGAGGCCGGGGCTGAAAACGGCGCCCCCAAAGCCTAGCCGGGCGGAAAGCGGCCCGTTGCCATGAGCGGGCCTGAAAAAACCGGGGGGAAAAAAGGTGATAGCGGTGAAAGCGAATGGACCGAACACCTTGAGGAACTCCGGCGGCGGATAATCGCGGTTCTTGCGGTGTTCTGTGCCGCCGCCTTCGCCGCCTTTGTCTTTTCCCCCAGCATAGCGGCCTTTCTTCTGGCGCCGGTTGCGGAATTCGGGGTAGCGCTCTACACCTTCAGCCCTGCCGAAAAATTTACCGCCTACCTTAATCTTTCCGTATGGACCGGCGCGGCCGCCGCTTCGCCCTTTTTTCTTCTCCAGGCGGGTCTCTTTGTATGGCCGGCCCTCCGGGGAAGGGAACGCCGCTGTACCCTGGCTGCCCTGACCGCTGCTCCAGTCCTTTTCCTGGGCGGCGCGGCGGCGGCCTACCGTTTTCTTGCCCCGGTGGTGATGAAATTTTTCCTTACCTTCGGCGCTTTCGACGGTATCCAACCCCTCTGGGGTTTCCGGGAATACCTGGGGGTACTCTACGCCTTGATGCTCGCCTCGGGGATCCTTCTGGAAGCCCCCCTCATCCTGCTCCTTGCCTTTGCCGTGGGGATCCTCAGCCCTGCCGCCGTTGCCCGTCTCCGGGCCCCCATCATTGTCGTCATCTTTTTCGCCGCCGCAGTCTGCACTCCCCCCGATGTAATCTCCCAGCTTGCCCTGGGGATACCGCTGTACCTGCTCTTTGAGCTGACCCTTTTAGCTGGCCGTTTTTTACGGCGAAACTGAGGGACAGGCCGGGGAAACAGCGGTCTCCAGGGCAAGTTCCATCATCCTGGTAAAGGCGCTTTGCCGTTCTTCCGAAGTGGTCTGTTCCCCCGTAACCAGGTGGTCGGAAATGGTGAGGATTGCCAGGGCCTCCCGCTTAAATTTGGCCGCCACCGTGTAGAGTTCGGCGCTTTCCATTTCCAGGGCCAGGGCGCCGTAACGGGCCCAGAGCTTCCATTCTTCGCCGTCGTCGCCGTAGAAAAGATCCGAACAGACCACGTTTCCCACCGCCGGCGTCCAGCCCTTGGAGACGGCCATATCCCAGGCGGTTTTAAGGAGCCCCCAACTGGCGGCGGGGGCATAGCTTCTGCCGCCGAACCGGCGGAGGTTTACTGCGGAATCGGTGGAAGCGGACATGGCCAGCACAATATCCCGGAGTTTAAGGCTTTCCTGGACAGCCCCGGCGGTACCGATGCGGACAGCCCGCTGGACCCCGTAATCCCGGAATAATTCATGTATATAGATGGAAATGGAGGGAATCCCCATCCCCGTACCCTGGACGGAAAGGGGTTTGCCCCGGTAGGTTCCGGTGTAGCCGAATATATTCCGGACCGCGGTGTACTGCCTGGGGTTTTCCAGGTATGTTTCGGCGATAAATTGGGCCCGCAGGGGATCCCCGGGGAGCAGAATGGTTCCGGCGATTTCGCCGGGTTTGGCTGCGATATGGGTAGACATGGGTTCTCCTTAAATACCGGATTAGCCGGACCGTGGACCGGCTTTTACCCAGTATAATGTGGTTTTGAGGATTTTGCATCCCCGGCCAGGGGGGAACCAGGGCTCCTGCGTGTATTTTCCAAAGATAACCGTAGGGGAGGTTCATTACCCCTTGACATTTCTGAAAAAAAGGCCCATAGTAGACGCTATGGTATTCACGGCTGACAGGGCCCTGAAAATAATTTCACTTTTTTCTCTAAAATCGCCTAACTTGGCACGGTTCTTGCTCTCTCTCTCTCTCTCTCTCTCTCTCATATACTCACCGTCATCTTTTTAGGGGATAGATCCGCCCAGTGGGCCGCCCTGCGGGCTTTACAGAGGCCCCCTTCTTCCCATAACCACCCCCACAGGAGCGCCCTATGGCCGTAAACAACGGGATTACCGAAGCTACGCACCCCGGCGGGCGCCGCTGCCATAAAGGAGGTCTCCATGGCCGTCATTAACGAAATTACCGAAGTCCTGCACAAAATCGAGGCGAAATTCTATCCCAACTACCTGGGCAAGGGCGAGGGCGCGTATGTGGCCCGCGCAAAGGCGGAGGCGTGCCAAAAGCCTACGGCTTTTGGCTGGGGAGTTTGCGCATGAGCGCAAACTCCATGACTAATGCGTGGAGTTTTGGCAAAGCCAAAACTCCGAGGCCA